>CAYQYW010000003.1:56446-86101 GCA_964421995.1 uncultured Candidatus Saccharibacteria bacterium | reverse complement strand
CAAGGATATTACTACGGCCAAGGATATTACGAAGGCTACTACGAGGGGCTGTACCAAGAGACTTGTGATCCAATTTGTGATTAAATCTCTATGAAAATATATATTGCGCTTATTGTTCTTGTAGTAGGAGTTCTCTTCTATCTTAATTTTTTACCAACACAGAGTTCCGCAATAGATGTTCTTGATCGAGAGCGGTGGACTCTTGCGATGCAAAAGAATGGTGCACAAAGTACGTATCAGGAATTTAAAAAGATGAATAGTGAATCTCCTTTTCGAGAGCAACACCTAGCAACTCATCTCATTGGCGAATTACTTTATGAATATGAGGGTATCGATGGTATCACTATATGCGATGCAAGTTTTTCCTTTGGATGCTACCATGGTTTTTTTGGCACTAGTTTTGCGGATCAGGATATTTCCCTTGTTCCTAAACTTAATCAAAAGTGTGTAGAGGCATATGGACCACTTGGTACAGGATGTCAGCATGGAATCGGACATGGCATACTAGAATATATGGGATACGAGCAATTAACTGAAGCACTTGAGGTCTGTAAACAAACAACACAACTTATTCCAATACTTGGATGTACTTCAGGCGTGTTTATGGAATACAACACACCTCTTACTATTTCTGATACCAATGCACGAACTGAACCATTGCTGTTTGATACAAAACATCCATATGGCGCATGTAATGAAGTGCTGAAGGAGTTTCAAAAATCTTGTTACTATGAGCTAGGACAGTGGTGGCGCAGTATAGGGATATCGTATAATCGTATGGGAACACTATGTAACGAAGCTCTAAGTGAGGATAATCGGAAGTATTGTCTTTTAGGAGTCGGTACTATTATTGGGCCAACAGAACAGTATTCTGTTACCTCATCAATTCAACAATGTTCTGTAATGCCTGAAAACGCACAAACACTTTGCAGGGCTGGAGCCTCTTGGAGCTTTTTTGCAAGTGGTCAGTATAAGGAGCAGGCGCATGAGTTGTGTGAAGGATTGGAGTATAATGAGCAGGAACAATGTTTAGTAGAAGCTGATGTAACAAATGGATTGAATGATCAATAAAATAAAAACTTTCGTACAACATATGGGATTGTCGGTGATGCACATACTTGCAATTATTTTTTTTCTAATAGCTGGTATATTCTATTTTTCAAATTCACCAGTACTCGCGCTTTCCGAATATGCAGATCAGGTAATTGAAACTTGTTCGGAAAAACAGTATCCACCTCCTTGCTATGATGAGGAGATTCCAAAGTTAATTAAGGAAGGACTTACCATGGAAGAAATGTTTTCGGTGACCACTATTATTCAAGAAAAAGGGCAAAATTATTGGTACTGTCATGTGCTTGGACATAATTTAAGTTCACAAGAAGCAGCAAAGGATCTCGATAAATGGACTGAGGTGGTATCGCGCTGTCCGATTGGTATGTGTTCAAATGGATGTCTTCATGGAACGTTCCAAGAAAAGTTCCAAGAGCAAGTATTGAGTGATGAACAAATTAATGAATTAATCCCAGATATTGATACGATATGTGAAAATAGTGACAACCGTAACTTTACAGGACTTGAGCAAGCAAGTTGTTACCATGCACTTGGTCATCTCACGATGTATGTCACCAATGCAAACATTGAAAAATCGGTGGTGATCTGTAATCAAGTTGCGGTAAAAGGAGAACAGAGTTATCTGCAGACATGCTACGAGGGTGCCTACATGCAAATTTTCCAACCACTCGAACCAGAAGATTTTGTACTTGTTGAAGAGATCGCACCGCGGACCATCGAAGAAGCACTAGATTACTGTAATCAATTTGAAGGATTAAAAAGAGGAGCCTGTCATCGAGAATCATGGCCGCTTTCACGCGAAGAAATTTTGACCTCAGTTGGACTACAAAAATTCTGTGCACACGCAGAGTCCGATGAACAAGAACGAAGGTGCTACAACGCACTGTTTTATGTGATTACTGCCCAATTTGGATTTGATGAGAGCAGAATTGTCCCGCTTTGTAATGGGTTGTCTGACAAACGAAAGGCACAATGTTATGCAAATGCAGCGTCCAGGTACATTGAGACTGACTATCGACTGAGCAACAAAGCTTCTGCGTTATGTGCGCTTGCAGAGGGTGAAGGGGTTGGAGATCGTTGCTATGAGGAACTTCTTTTCTATTCAACCTTCAACTTTCATCCTGGGTCTGAATCATTTACTACCCTTTGTAATACACTTCCAAGTCCTTGGAATACAAGGTGCTTAAGCGAAGAAGGGCGCAGAATGCTTGTTCCAAGAGATTAACAAAAGTAAGGTATACTAATACTATGAAAAAAACGAAAATAGCTATTAACGGATTTGGCCGTATTGGAAGAGCGTTCTTTAAACTTGCAAAGGATAATGCGCAATTAGATATTGTGGCAATTAATGACTTAGGAGATATTGATAACATTGCGTATCTTCTAAAGTATGACTCGGTGTATGGAGAAAGTGATTTTGATATCGAGGTGCGTAATGGAACACATCAGAAATTAATTCTTGATGGAAAAGAAATACAGTTTTTAAGTGAAGCGGATCCATCGAAGATTCCATGGAAACGATTAGGAGTTGAGGTGGTATTAGAGGCAACTGGAAGGTTTAGAACGTATGAAGAATCCAAAGTACACCTTGAAGCTGGAGCAAAGCGAGTGGTGATTTCCGCTCCCGTAAAAGACAATCCACCAGAAGGAATTGTTGGTGCTACTGTCCTTATGGGAATTAATGATGATAAATTAGAAACGTGTGATATCAGTAGTAATGCATCGTGTACCACGAATGCAGGAAGTCCATTGATGCAAATTCTCCATGAGAATATTGGAATTGAAAAAGCGGTATTAAACACGATTCATGGATACACCTCAACACAGAAATTAATTGATGGGCCTAATAAAGATTTTAGACGGGGAAGAGCGGGAGCGGTAAATATGTTTCCAACAACCACCGGAGCAGCCATTGCAACAACTAAGGCAATCCCTGAATTTGAGGGGAAGTTTGATGGAATCGCAATACGAGTCCCAATTCCGGTTGGTTCACTGGTGGACATCACCTTTATCACTGAAAAAAATACGTCAGTTGAGGAGGTAAATGATGTATTGAAAAAGGCGTCAGGAGAAGAACGATGGAAAAATATCTTTACCATCACTGAAGAACCGCTTGTATCAACTGATATTATCGGTAAACGATACGCGTCAATTGCTGACCTCTCTTTCACCAGAGTTGTTGATGGTAATTTAGTTAAAGTACTTTCATGGTATGACAACGAGTACGGGTATACGCAGACTCTGGTGGATCATGTGATTAAGACGGGTAGTCATTTATAATGAAAATATACTTTGCCACAGATCATGCTGGGTTTGAATTAAAGAAAGCATTACTTCCATATGTAGAAAGCCTTGGACACGAGACGGAAGATTTGGGTGCGTATCAGTATGATAAAGCAGATGACTATCCAGATTATATTAAAAAGCTGTCAAAAATGAGTGAAGGAGACCGCGCAATTATTATAGGAGGCTCAGGGCAGGGAGAGGCAATGGTTGCAAATAGAATTAAGGGAATTCGTGCTGCAGTGATCTATTCACAACACGAAGATATGATCAGGATTTCTCGAGAGCATAATGATGCAAATGTGCTCTCTCTAGGTTCTCGATATATAGCAACAGATGAAGCAAAAGATATTGTGAGTCTGTGGTTGCGTACCGAGTTTAGAGGAGAGGAGCGACATATTAGAAGAATAAATAAAATAGATAATGGCTGAGATAGTACCGGCGATAATGCCAACTGATTTTGATGATTTGCGTGATACGTTGTCACTAGTTTCTGACATTGTTCCCTATGTACAAATTGATATTATGGATGGACTGTTTGTAGAGGGCTCTACGTGGCCGTATACACCAGGTGGACCACAGAAATTTTCTGAATATTCAACAGGGAGAGAGAAGTTTCCTTTTGGAGATAAGATGCGATTTGAAGTTGATCTCATGGTAGCAAATCCAAAGATAGTGACCGATGATTGGGTTCGGGCTGGGGCAAGTCGTGTAATTGTGCACGTCGAGAGTATTAAGAATCTAGATCAGTTTATGTCTGGAATTTTTGAAGACCTTTCAAGTGGAAGAGCAACTGCGGTTGAGTTTGGTCTTGCGCTCAACACAACAACTGATAGAGAATTAATTGTCCCGTTTTTAGACAAGATAGATTTAGTACAATGTATGGGTATTGAAGAGATTGGATTTCAAGGAAACCCCTATGATAAACGAGTTCTTGATACTATTGCTTTTTTTAAGGGAAGGGCAAAGAAAATAAGTGTTGACGGAGGAGTGTCCTTGGATAATGCAGAAGAGTTAGTTACAGCAGGTGCAGATATTCTAATAGCAGGCTCCGCTATATTTGAAAGTGATGATATAGTGAAAACAATAGAGAAATTTCAATCAATATGATGATAACTGATGAGAAAATTTGTGAATTAGAGAAGTTAGCTAATGAGATACGGCAAACGACTATAAAAATGCTCGTTGAGGCACGAAGTGGTCATACAGCTGGACCATTAGGCATGGCGGATATATTTACTGTGTTTTATTTCCATATTTTGAACCATGACCCGAAGAATCCAAGCATGGAAGACAGAGACAGACTATTTCTTTCAAATGGACATATTACACCAATACGCTACGCAACAATGGCGCATGCTGGATATTTTCCTATGGAAGAAATCATGACACTTCGAAAGTTTGGTAGCCGTCTTCAGGGACACCCCGAAAAAGACAAACTACCAGGAGTTGAAACAACTTCAGGACCTCTTGGTTCAGGACTCTCACAGGCCTGTGGTATGGCTTATGCTGCCCGAATGGATGGAAGGAAATTTAGAACCTACGCATTTATGAGTGATGGAGAACAGCAAGCAGGGAATACCTGGGAAGGAGTAATGTTTGCAGGAAATAATAAGCTATCAAATCTAACGGCACTCATTGATCGAAATAACATTCAGATTAATGGAATGACGGAAGATATCATGGCACTTGAGCCACTTCGCGATAAATACGAAGCGTTTAATTGGCATGTCATAGAAATTGATGGACACAACATGGAAGAGGTGGTGGACGCAGTGGAGCAGGCAAAGGCAATCTATGAGAAGCCAACGTGTATCATTGCTCACACGATTCCAGGAAAGGGAATTAAAGACATTGAGTTTGACTATACCTGGCATGGGAAACCACCTAAAGAGGAAGAAGGCGAAGCCTTTTTGAAAGAATTACGATCCTTAGAAATTAAGTGCAATGATTAACAAGAATTTACATTTATTAGTTGGAGATGATTTGGAAAAAGGTTCTACTCGAGATGGCTATGGAAAAGGGGTTGTAGAGCTTGGAGAAAAGAATGAAGATATTGTGGTTCTTTGTGCTGATTTGGCTGAGTCTACTCGATCGCATTGGTTTAAAGAGAAATTTCCTGAACGATATGTTGAAATTGGAGTTGCAGAACAAAACTTAGCAACGGTTGCTTCAGGCATGGCGAACTATGGAAAAATACCATTCATTACCTCATATGCTGCATTTTCTCCAGGAAGAAATAATGAGCAGATACGAACTACCATTACGTTAAATAATGTCCCGGTAAAGATTTGTGGAATGCACGCGGGAGTTTCTGTTGGGCCAGATGGTGCCACGCATCAGCAACTAGAAGACATTGCATTAATGAGAGTGCAACCCAACATACAAGTTATTGTGCCTTGTGATGTTGAAGAGGCGCGAAAAGCAACCATTGCTGCGGCAGGCACAGGAACTCCTGTGTACTTACGCTTTGCAAGGGCAAAAACACCGATATTCACTTCAAAAGAAACTCCATTTGAAATAGGACGTGCTGAAATTCTATGGGAGGGAGAGAACTCTCAAGTTGCAATCATTGCCTGTGGATCGGTGGTCTATAATTCTTTGATGGCAGCAAAGAAATTAGAAGAAAAAGGAATTAGCACCATTGTAGTAAATAATCACACGATTAAGCCAATGGACAGTAAGACAATCTTAGATGTTGCAAAGAAAGTTACTGCGGTTGTTACTGTAGAAGAGCATCAAGTTGCTGGAGGTATGGGAAGTGCAGTAGCTGAGCTTCTTGCAAAAGAGTATCCCATGAAAATGAAATTTGTAGGACTACAAGATGAGTTTGGTCAATCGGGAGATCCCGATGAACTCATTGAGCATTATGGATTAGGAATTGACGGAATTGTAAGTTCTGTTTCTGAGATTCTACAATAATATGAATGCAAAAACTAAAGTTAGCGAAATTCTAAAAATTGCTAACATCTATGTAAACGGAGATAACTCCCCTGATCTTCAGGTGTACGACGAACGATTCTATAACAGAGTTTTGTCTAACGGCACGTTAGGTTTTGGAGAATCATACATGGATGGCTGGTGGAGTACGAATGATTTACCGGAGTTAACCAGAAGACTTGTTTTTGCAGAACTTAGTAAAAAAATTACAAGAATAAATTTTCTCCCTTATATCTTGAAATCAAAAATTACCAACATGCAGTCGGTAAAAAGAGCATTTGAGGTTGGTAAGAAACATTACGACACCGGAAATGATTTGTTTGAAAAAATGCTTGATACACGAATGGTGTACACCTGTGGTTTTTGGAGGAATGCATCTACTCTTGATGAAGCGCAGGAAGCAAAACTTGATTTAGTATGTAAGAAAATTAACTTACAGAAGGGTGATAAAGTACTCGACATTGGGTGCGGATTTGGAAGTTTTGCAAAGTTTGCTGCAGAGCGGTACGGAGCGGAGGTTGTTGGAATTACGATATCGAAGGAACAATTTAAATTTGCACAAGAAAATACAAAAGGGTTACCGGTCGAAATACGACTCCAAGATTATCGGAACCTGAGCGAAACATTCGACAAAATAGTTTCTATTGGGATGTTTGAGCATGTTGGTATACGAAACTATAGAGAATATATGACGCAGGTAAATCGCTCTCTAAAAGACGGAGGTTTGTTTCTGCTTCACACGATAGGAAATAATGAGAGTGTGACAATAACTGATCCATGGATTAATAAGTATATTTTTCCAAATGGTATGATTCCTTCTATACAACAAATAGGTAAATCTATTGAAGGATTGTTTGTGATGGAGGACTGGCATAACTTTGGTGCAGATTATGAAAAAACGTTGATGCAGTGGTTTAGTAATTTTGATGTTGCGTGGACTGAATTAAAAGGTAATTATGATGAGCGATTCTATCGTATGTGGAAATACTACTTACTAACCTGTGCTGGAGGTTTCCGATCACGACACATTCAATTATGGCAAATTGTTCTCTCAAAAAAAGGAATTTCTGGTGGCTATGTTAGAATACAGTAATCTATGGATAATGCACTTGATATACAAAACCTGAAAAAGGTATATAGGAATGGAACTGTGGCAGTAGATGATATATCTTTCTCAATCAAAAAAGGAGAGTTTTTTGGATTTTTAGGCCCAAATGGAGCAGGAAAAACGACAACGATAAACTGTATTACAGGGATTGCGATGTTTAAGGAAGGAATTATTAAAGTATTTGATATTGATGTGGTGAAGGATTATCGAGAGGCACGAAAGAGGGTGGGGCTATCTCCGCAAGAGTTTAATGTTGATATATTTGCAAACACAAGACAGATTTTGGACTGGGTTGGAGGATTCTATGGAATGAGAAAAAAGCAGCGAATGGATCGAATTGAATTTTTGATTAATAAGTTTGAGCTGACGAAGCACGCTGACAAGAAATTCAAAGCACTGTCTGGTGGTTTGAAGAGACGTGTTATGTTGGCGCGGGCAATGATTCATGATCCTGATTTATTAATACTTGATGAACCAACCGCAGGAGTTGATGTTGAACTTCGGCATAGTTTGTGGAAGTACTTACAAGAAATTAATGAAGAAGGGAAGACAATTTTATTAACCTCTCATTATTTAGAAGAGGTAGAAATGCTTTGTAATCGAATTGCGATGATTAATCGTGGAGAGATTATTCGTATTGGATCAAAAGAAGAGTTCATAGAAGAGGGAAGCACGCTCGAGAAGACTTATTTAAATCTTGCAAAAAATCATGGAAATTAATTGGATCGGGTTGTATACGTTTATAAAAAGAGACAGTATGCGTTTTGTTCGCGTACCCATTCAGACGTTGATTGCTCCCTGGATTAGTGCCATTCTCTATATCTTTATATTCGGATTAGTTGTTGGGAGTAAGATTGATTTAATTGCGGGAGTCCAATATATCGATTTTGTGCTTCCCGGGATACTGATGATGAATATTATGATGGCAGCTTTTTCGCAAACGTCATCATCCCTTTATTTTCAGCGGTTTGCACGTCATATCGAGGAGATATTAGTAGCCCCTCTTTCACATTTTGAAATGATCGTAGGATACGTAGTAAGTGGAATTGTGAGAGGTTTAGTGGTTGGACTTGGAATTTACGTAGTTGCAATACTCTTTAGTGCTGCAACGATAGCAAACTTGGGATTATTTCTATTCTATATGGTCTCGGTGTCAATAATCTTTTCTCTAATAGGAATACTTATTGGTCTCTGGTCTGAGCAGTTTGAGCATCTTCAAATATTAAATGTGTTCGTGATCATGCCACTTTCTTTCTTGGGCGGTGTTTTTAACTCAATTACGATGCTTCCAGAAGTTGTGCAAACGATTGTGCGATTCAATCCACTTTTCTACTTGATTGATGGTATACGGTACTCAATGATCGGCATTAGCGAGTCTAATTTATTCACAGGGTATATACTGATTGTCGTATCAATTGTATTTCTTACAAGCCTCGTTCTTTATTTGTTCCACATTAGCTGGAAGTTGCGAGAATAAAAAAACACCCCGTGAGGGGTGTTTTCTATTTACGCAAGTGTTACGTTAACTGCATTAGGACCTTTTGGACCTTCTGCAACCTCAAATGTAACTTCTTTTCCTTCCTCAAGGTCGTTGAATGCAACATCCCTAAGTTCGTTTGCGTGGAAAAACAGATCTTTTTCGCCTTCATCAGGTTTGATGAATCCGAATCCTTTATCAGTTAATCGCGCGATTGTTCCTTTATTCATTTGTGAAGAAACTAACTATTAATTTCAAACATGGTTCTCTGTATGAAAAAACTCGACTTAGTTTCTCTACCTACAGACCTAATTTGATACGCACATACTATAATGAGTAAGGAATTATGTCAACCTTTTTGGTGTATAGTCGGCAGGAGCATTTCTAAGGTATTTTTCAATTTCATCGATGCTTAAAAGACCCTTCTGTGCTCCTATATATTGAACTACGGACATTGAATTAATTGGGCCATATGATAAGGCTTCAGGAATTGTTTTTCCGAGAGCTAGCGCTGCAGTAAAGGTAGAGGAGAATGAGTCTCCAGCACCAGTTCTGTCCACGGGAGGAGCAGGGTCTGGGTACATTGGCATGTGCCAAAATTCTTCTCCATCATAGGTATAGGCACCATTTCTCCCGTCAGTAATAATTGCAATTGTTGGACCAAGATTTTTAATGTTCTTCAGCAACTCTTTGATGTCGTCTTCTTCAGTTTTTAAAATCCTTTGAGCTTCTTGTTTGTTACAGAAAAATAATTCAGATAATTCATATAGTTCTTTTAATTTTTCATACCCTAATTTCATTTGGAAGGTACCCGGCTGGAACGCTAACTTTGTGTCATTCTTTTTTAGGTAGTTAACCAACATTATATGGTATGGGAGAGAGTTTTCTGCAAGAGAAGAAAGATACATCCATGTTGGAGCTTCAATGTCAGGAGCTTCATAATGATACTCCTCATGTTTTACGAGAATGGTTCTTTCTGCTTTGTAGCGCAATACGTAATGATAGTTAGTGTCCTTACCGGGATGTCTTCGCACATAGTCAGTACTCACCCCTTCTTTTTTAAGTGCCTCAATACAAATATCGCCATTTTTATCGTCTCCAATATCGGTGATCAGTGCAGCCTCAAGTCCTAGTCGGTGAGCAGAGACTGCAGCGTTTGGACTGTTTCCAACTGATGGTACTACGATGTGAGAAAGATACGGAACCTTGTCTCCAAAATTAACACAAAGTTTTTCATACTCAACAGAAGTATTTTCTGGTTTTAGTTCGATGAAATCATCAATAGTAATGTCTCCAATCGCTATAAAATCCATAGTGGTTTAAGTATACCATGATAGAATATATGTATGAAAAAAATCTATGTGACAAGAATGATTTCGAGCTCGGGGATTGATCTTTTGAGGAAGCAAGGATACGAGGTAGATATATCCCCAAAAAACGGAGTGCTCACGAAAGAAGAATTACTTAGTGCATTGAAAGAAAAAGAATATGATGCAGTACTTTGTTTACTTACCGATACTATTGATAAAGAGGTATTAGATGCCACCAATGCAAAAATATTCGCAAACTATGCTGTTGGGTTTAACAACATAGACATAGACAGAGCAAAGGAAAAAGGAATTACCATTACAAATACTCCAGGAGTTCTAACTAATACGGTTGCAGAACACACCTTTGCACTGATGATGGCTATTTCACACAGGATTGTTGAGGCAGATACATTTCTTCGAAGTGGGAAGTATGTAGGATGGGCTCCAGAGTTACTCCTTGGAACTGACATGAGGGGTAAAACATTGGGAATTTTGGGGGCAGGAAGAATTGGACGCCAGGTAGCGTATCAAGGACATAGAGGATATGACATGAACGTAATCTACTATGATATTAAAAAGAACGAAGAAATTGAAAAGGAGTTTGGTGCAGAATTCAAAGAAACTCCTGAAGAAGTTTTGAAAGAGGCAGATTTTATTACTATTCATGTTCCACTTCTCGATTCCACAAGACATTTGATTGATAAAGAGAAATTAGGGATGATGAAAAAATCAGCATACCTTATTAATACTTCCCGAGGCCCAGTAATTGATGAAGTTGCTCTTGTGGAGGCGCTACAGAATAATGTACTAAAAGGGGCTGCATTAGATGTATTCGAAAATGAACCAGGACTTAGCCCTGGGATGATAGAATTAGATACTATAATAATCACACCGCATATTGCTTCAGGAACCGAAGGCACGAGGGGAGCAATGGCTGAACTAGCTGCTCAGAATATTATTGATTTTCTAGAGGGTGAAGTTCCAAAAAATATAGTCGGTTAGATTTTTTACGAAAGGTATAGATTCAGTAGTGTTTGGATTATTGATTACAAGAAATGATGCAATTACTTCTTGATCAACTTAGTTTGAAGTCAGGGGCATATGATCTTGTTTCAGTGGCAGGGTAGCAGCTAATTTTAAGCAAGTAGAAGAACATTTAAAAATTTCCAAGAATCTTCATAATCCTGATGCCGTTAGAGCATTTTATTTGTCTAAACTTGATGCGGGCTGGGGAAGAGGTTGCAAAATAATTACAATACTGAGTACTGGAGGTTGATTTTTTCAAAAAAACCTATATACTTAGCCAACATGTTAACAATAAACGCAGAAAAACGAGAAGAACTTGGAAAGCAGGTTCAGAAATTACGAGAGGATGGAAAAATACCGGCTGTTTTGTATGGGAAGAAAGAAGATGCCATCAGCGTTACCCTTGATCTAAAAGAATTTGAAAAGATATGGAAAGATGCTGGAGAGTCTACCGTTATTACGGTAACTGGTCTTGGAGATGAAAAAGAGATACTCATTCATGATGTAGATTTTGAACCCGTGCACGGTAAAATCAGACATGCTGATTTGTATGTTATCGAGAAGGGCAAGAAAGTGCAGGTTCATGTGCCGCTTGATTTTGTTGGAGAAGCTCCAGCTGAAAAGGTTGGTGGTGTACTTAATAAGATACTTCATGAATTTGAAATTGAAGCATTTGCAAAAGATCTTCCACATGATATTAAGGTAGACATAAGTTCACTAACTGAAATTGGCTCATCAATTCATGTGAAGGATGTTCCACTTCCATCAGGAGTTGAAGTAATTACTGGAGAAGATGAAGCGGTGATTTTGGCATCAGAGGCTAAAGAAGAAGAGGAAGAACCAACAGAAGCACCAGATTTGGAAAATATTGAAGTAGAACAAAAAGGAAAGGGAGAAGAAGAATCTGCAGAGGAATAAATCTAAGGTATACTACTAAGGTATGCGTTTTCTCATACTACTATTATTGTTTGCACCCATAGTGTTATTTGCACAATCAAGCGCTGACGTAGAACGTCAGCGTGCTCAGTTTGAGGCAGAACTTGCTTCAATTGAAAGAGAAATTGAAGTACAACGTGTGGTGCTTGATCAAAAGTATCGAGAAGGTACTTCTGTTGAGCGAGATATTGCAATTCTTGATGCGCTCATCGGGAAAGCACAATTAAAGATCAGATCAAAAAATATTACGATCAATAAGCTAGAAGGAAAAATTATCAATAAATCTCAAGCAATTACCGAGTTAAGTAGAAAAATTACATCAGGAAAAGAGTCAATTGCTCAGTTGATACGGAACACCAATGAAATTGATGACTATACTATTGTTGAGATTATTTTAAGTAACAAAAAATTCTCTGATTTATTTGAAGATATTGATTCATTTGATTCAATTAAAGAATCTCTAAAGGACTCGTTTGCACAGATGCGCGGAATACAGGCTGAGACCAATAAAGAACGAGCGGAGCTTCGAATGTCTCAGAAAGCTGAAATTGACGCTCGAAAGGTAATTGAGAGTGAAAAACGATCAGTTGAGCGATCAGAAGCGGAAAAACAAACATTGTTGAATGCAATTGAAAAAGAGGCAAAAACTTATGAAGAGATTATTGATGAGCGGGAAGTACGAGCTGCGCAAATTAGGAGTGCACTTTTTGCACTTCGAGATACTGCCGCCATCCCATTTGGAGAGGCGCTTGATTATGCAAATCAGGCATCAGCAAAATCAGGTGTATCTCCTGCTTTCATACTTGCCATCCTACAACAAGAGTCTGACTTCGGAGAAAATATTGGATCGTGTTATTTGAAGAATACAGAGACGGGATCGGGTGTTGGTAAAAATACCGGACGATTCTTTGCTAAGGTCATGAAGGCAACAAGAGATGTACCACCATTTATTGCGCTTACCAAGAAGCTTGGTCTTGATCCTTTTAACACACCCGTTTCTTGTCCATGGTCTGGAGGGGGATATGGGGGTGCAATGGGACCATCTCAGTTTATTCCTTCAACCTGGAAGATATTTGAGAATAGGATTGCGGCATCAGTTGGGGTGAGTATTGCAAATCCATGGCAACCAAGGCACGCAATTACCGCAACGTCGATTTACCTCGGGGACTTAGGTGCTGATAGAGGAGGATACACGAATGAAATAAATGCAGCTTGTAGGTACTACTCAGGTAGGAGTTGTGATAATAGAAGGCCTGCTAATAAGTTCTATGGTGTTGCTGTTATGAAAAAAGCACAGAATATACAGGAGAATATGATTGAACCACTGCAACGGTTTTAGGAGTATAGTTCGTTGTGTGAGCCGATATGTGAAAATACAACCATAGTATCTTTGATCTTGTACAAAGCCCGGATGTTACCATTTATAGTAATACTTCGGTACCCTGCATAAGGACCCTTTAATGGATGATTGTTGAGTATTGAATCAAAATGATCATTAACAAAAATATAGTATCGATCTCTAAATTGATCGTGTGTTTTTTTAGGTAATTTAAAAAATTTCTTTTTGAAATCTTTGTGTAAAAAAATCTCCATTCTATTTTTCATCTAACCAGGCAAGAGCGTCTTCTGCATTAGTAAATGATGGAGAAAGATTTTTTCCTTCTTTAATATCAGAAGTTATTCTATCTAAAATTTTACGTGTAGCCTTGTTTGGCATAGGGTAGTCGGCAAAAACAACTCTTTTTTGTATAACAAAATCTTTTAGAAAATTATTCATCACCGCACTAAGAGGAAGTCCAATATCCTTAGCAACCTTTTGTGCGCTTTCTTTTAGATCTTTATCAATTTTTATGTTTAGCATTGTTTTCATATATCCATATCACTTAGGTATCCATAGTATACACCATGGATATATTTCTTACAAACACCTTGTTAAACCCATGTTTTCTGATATAATCGGGGACGTATGAAAAAAGATATTCATCCAGACAACTACCGACCAGTAATTTTCCACGATACGTCAAGTGGTGAGCGTTTTTTGATTAGCTCAACAATTATTGCAACGGACACTGACAAGTGGTCTGATGATGTTGAATATCCTCGTGTAGACATTGAAATTTCAAGTTCGTCTCATCCATTTTATACTGGAACGGAGAATATTGTTGATACCGCAGGACGAGTTGAACGATTCAAGAAACGAGCACAAGCTGCAGCAAAAAAATAACACTCAAAAGCGGGTGTAATGACTCGCACTTGCGAGTCTTTTTTAATTACTATGGATCTAACAAAATATAAAGAAAGTCAAAAAACTAGTTTTCTAGCACAAGAATATGAACGTCTTCTACAGGAAGAGGAGGAATTACGTGTGCTTGCTGAATCTGATGAATCACTGAAAGAATTGGCGGAAGCCGATCTAGCGTCGTTTAAAAAACAACAAGAGAATCTCCTTAAGCAAATGCACGATATTCTAAAGCAAGAAGCAGAGGAAGAAAAATTTCCTAACGAAATTGTTATTGAAATTAGAGCAGGCGCAGGAGGAGACGAAGCATCATTGTTTGCCTTTCAGTTGGCAGAGATGTATGAGAACTATGCAGAAAAGATGGGATGGTCTACGCGTAACATTTCAGAGTCATCTAATGATATGGGGGGGTATAAAGATAAGACCTTTGAGATTAAGGGTTTGGATGTATACAAGAAACTACGGTATGAGACGGGAGTGCATCGGGTTCAGAGAATACCGGTGACTGAAAAGCAAGGTCGGGTACATACCTCCACTGCTTCTGTGGTGATTTTACCAATTCGAAAGAAAACGAAGTTTGTGCTTGATCCGTCTGATCTTGAAATAGAATTTTCAAGATCAGGCGGCGCAGGAGGGCAGAATGTGAATAAAGTAGAGAGTGCAGTGCGAATTATCCATAAGCCTACCGGGATCGATGTACGATCTACCTCTGAGCGAAAGCAATTAGCGAACCGAGAGAAGGCGCTCAAGATTTTAACTGCTAAATTGGAGAGACTGAAGGAGGAAGAAGAGGCTAAGAAGCTATCTACTGAGCGAAAAGGGCAGATTGGTACTGGGGATCGGTCTGAGAAGATACGAACCTACAATGTACTTCAAGACAGGGTGACGGACCACCGAATTAAGAAATCATGGCATAATTTGGAGGAAATATTAAAAGGGAATATTGATGGTATTATTACCACATTAGCGGAAGCAGAATAGTTGCTTATTTACTCGCTTTTTGATAGAATCGTAGCCACATGACTGATGAATCAAAAACAGGAACTTTAATCGATCAAATGTTTAGCGTAGGGGCTCATTTTGGATATACAAAAATGAGACGACATCCTTCTGCTCGACCATTTATATTTGGTGCAAAGAATAAAGTAGAAATCATTGATTTGGGTAAAACAAATGAAATGCTTCTTGAAGCAAAGAAATTTGTAAAAGAATTAGCCTCAAACGGAGGAACACTGCTTTTTGTTGGAGGGAAGAATGAGGCGCAGAATATCGTTCATGAGGCTGCAGAATCTATTAACATGCCGTATGTTGCAGGACGATGGATCGGAGGAACGATTACTAACTTCTCAGAAATTAAGAAACGAATTGCACGGCTTGAAGAACTTCGAGATCAGAGAGATAAAGGAACACTTGCAGAGAAATATACCAAGAAGGAGCAATTATTGATTAGTAGAGAAATTACTAAACTAGAATCATTCTATGGGGGTATGCTTGGAATGAAAGATACACTTCCTAAAGTACTATTTATCATTGATACAAAACATGAGGATACTGCGGTCCGAGAAGCACGAGTAAAGAAGATACCAATAGTTGGACTATTGAATTCTGACTGTGATCTCGATCTTATCGACTACCCAATCATTGCAAACGATGCAACAGCAGCAAGTATTGCATTTTTTGTAAATGAAATTGTTGCTTCATACAAAGAAGGACTAGCATCACCAAAAGTAGAAGATGTTACTAAAAAATAAATAGTTCATATGGACATTACAACAGACCAAATAAAGGCTTTACGTGATAAAACTGGTATTTCAATAATGCAGTGCAAGAGTGCGCTAGAAGAAGCAGAAGGAGACGTAGAAAAAGCTGTAGTGATTCTTCGAAAGAAGGGAACTGCAGCAGTAGCAAAGAAATCTGATAGAGATCTTGGAGCAGGAGTGGTGCAAGCATATATTCACAATACGAATCAGGTTGGAACATTAGTTATGCTTTCTTGTGAGACAGACTTTGTTTCAAAGAACCCTGATTTTATAGAGCTTGCACGAGATATTGCAATGCATGCTGCAGCAAGCACCCCTTCATTTATTGGAAGAGATGAGGTTACTGAGGATAAGATTGCAACAGCACGTTCTGTGTTTGAGGGACAGGCTGCTGATAAGCCAGAGGAAATGCGAGCAAAGATTGTAGAAGGTAAACTCGACTCATATTTAAAAGAAAGCGTTCTTCTTGAGCAACCGTTCATTAAAAATCCTGATCTTACGGTTCAAGGTCTTATCGAAGAGGCAACACATAAATTTGGAGAACGGATTGAAGTGAGCAAACTAGAACGGTTTGCAATAAGTGACTAATGACTATTGTATTCTTTACATCACTACTACTAATAACGTTATTGTTAGTAGTAAAATATTGGGAAGTTTCAACGGGGAATAAGATCTTACAGACGGTTCGAAGTGATGCAGATGTTTTTATTGAAAATCAAATACATAAGCAGGTTGTAGGAATTCCTCGTGCAATTAATAATGGCAAGTCTCTATCAAAGATGCTCGTGATTGGGATACTGCATGGACTTGTTGTCTTTGCGTTGTTGGTTGTTCGATTCATCGAAGGGCATTTAGTAAGTGCTGTTGATGGAATTAGAGGGAAGCATGGAGTTGAGCGACGACATGGAGTTTCTCCGTTTTTGAGACAAATGGGAGATGAAGACAAGTAGTACATTTTTGTATATACTACTCACACGCCACCTTAGCTCAGTTGGTAGAGCAACGGTTTTGTAAACCGTAGGTCGTCAGTTCGAATCTGACAGGTGGCTCCACATCATGAATAACACAGCATATCTTACCGTAGGTAGTTCAAACGATCTTGAAGGAAAAGATCGTTTTTTATATCGTTTGCTTGAGATTTTCCCAGGATTTTTGTCGTGGTTTACGTTGGTTGGAATGGTCCTCGTTTCTATTTTTGCGCCTGTTGCTGCAGCATATTTTATTATTGCATTCTCTCTCTACTGGTTACTTCGAACGCTCTATCTTGTAGCGCACCTACGTCATAACTGGAGAAGGGTAAAACATAATTTAAAGGTTGATTGGACAAAAATGCTCTCTAATTTTAAGCATGAGCATTTAATTCATTTAATAATTTTTCCATACTACAAAGAACCAATTGATGTAATTGAAAGAAGTTTGGAGGCAGCAGCAGGGGCTACTGGAGACATCAAAAAGAGAATTATTATTCTTGCAGCGGAGGAGCGAGCAGGAATTGAGGCTCGACTGTTTGGGGAACAGTTAAAGAAAAAATATGAAAACAAATTTCTTGAAATTTTGGTAACGATACATCCAAAAGATGTTCCTGGTGAAATGGCAGGGAAAGGATCAAACATTGCATACGCCGCAGAAGTTGCTCGGATACAGGTTCTAGACAAGCGAGGTCTTAACTATAAGGACGTTATTGTTTCAGCTTTTGATGTTGATACCGTTGTATACCCTCAGTATTTTCAATGTCTGACGTGGAATTTCTTGGTGGCGGAGAACCCATACAAGGTGTCCTTTCAGCCAGTTCCTCTCTATAATAATAATATTTGGGGTGCACCAGTGCTATCGAGGGTTGTTGCAGTATCAAGTACGTTTTGGCAGATGATTCAGCAGGAGCGTCCGGAAGACATGTCTACGTTCTCCAGTCATGCGGTGAGTTTCAAGTCGCTGTATGAAATAGGATACTGGCAAAAGAACATGGTCTCAGAAGACTCAAGAATTTTCTGGAATTTATTTTTTGCACATGATGGAGACTATAGAGTGGTACCGCTTGCGTACCCCGTCTCAATGGATGCGAATGTTGCAAATAATCTTTGGAATACTGCTAAAGGAGTATACAAACAACACAGAAGGTGGACCTGGGGAGTTGAGAACATTCCTTATATTATCTTTAACTTCATAAAGAATAAAAAAATACCACTTCGTAAAAAATGGCAGTTTAGCTTTGTGCAAGTTGAAGGGTTCTGGTCACTGGTTACCAACCCATTAATTTTGTTCTCTCTTGGATGGCTTCCCTTGATGCTCGGAGGAAATGAATTTAACAGTACTATTTTGTCATATAACCTTCCGATTGTTGCACGAACACTCCTTACCATTTCAATGTTTGGATTAATAATATCTGCAATCATATCAATTTCGTTGCTTCCGAAGCGACCTAAGGATAAGTCAAAAACAGATTATTTGTACATGATTATGCAATGGGGACTTATTCCAATTACGATGACTCTTTTCAGTTCAATCCCAGGACTTGATGCACAGACGAGATTACTACTCGGTAAACCGCTTGGTTTTTGGCCAACCCCTAAATTAGGAAAAGCATAATGAAACCAATGTCACGGAAAATTCGTTTGATCTACAGGCTGTTACTTACCGCGTTCTTTGTTCTTGCGGTTCCTTTGTTAATTCTCTATTCAGACGGATATCGAATTGGTGATGAACTATTTTTGGTAAAGACTGGAGGAATGTATATTGATTCAAATAAATCTGGTATTGAACTGTATTTAAATGATGAATTAGTTCGTGAAGCGACTATTTTCAAAAGAGGGTTTTTTGTACAGAACCTAAAAGCGGGAGTCTACAACATGGTGGTAAAGAAAGACGGATATACTACCTGGAATAAGGTGGTGACGGTTGAGGAACAAAAAGTATCGGAGATGTATTCTTTTGTGATTCCTGAAGAAATAGAATTCGAAGAAATAGAAGAAGTAGACTTTTTTGCGACAACAACCTCCGCTACGTCTAATATATTAGCATACGCTACAACTACTAGCGGTGTTGCGCTTAGCAACATTCCAGTGAAAGAACGAGATGGGTTAGTACTCTGGCAGCATCAAAACATTATTTACTCTGAGTGGACAAAAGAGGAAGAGATCGCTCCACCTTATTTCTGTGAAGTTACCTGTAATTTACTGCGAGCGATCTATGGATCACCATTACCTATATCCTATTTTGATTTTTATCCTGATGATAACAAGCTTATCGTAATTGTAGCAGGTAATAATATCCTCGTATCTGAGATTGATAATCGATCAGTGCAGAATGTCAAAAAAATATACGAAGGTGATGATGTGGATATGCGGGTACACAACAATCATATCTATATCAGAGATGGAGAAAATTACTTTAGGGTCCGGAAGTTTTAATATATACTATCGGTATGGATGGCCATAAACATGTAATGAGTCAGGCAGTGCGGGAAATAACCGATATTTTTACCAATATGGGATTTTCTTTTGTTTCTAGCCCCGAAATGACAAATGAACAGGATAATTTTGAATCTCTTAATTTTCCAAAGGATCACCCAGCGCGCGACATGCAAGACACGTTTTGGCTGAAAAATGGTGGGCTCATGAGAACACAAACGACCACGATGCAGGTGCCCTATATGAATGATCACAAACCACCAATACGAATTATTGTTCCAGGGAGGGTATATAGAAATGAGTCTACTGATGTGACCCATGAGGCACAATTTCATCAGCTTGATTGTTTGGTGGTTGATGAGGGTATAACCCTCCAGCACTTGAAGGGAACACTCGAAACTTTTTTCGAGAAGTTTTTTGGAGAGAAGGCAAACATTCGGTTCAGGCCAGGCTACTTCCCATTTGTGGAGCCTGGAGTAGAAGTAGATATGGAATATCGAGGAACGTGGTTAGAATTACTTGGCGCTGGTATGGTGCATCCTAATGTTCTCCGAAATGGAGGAATTGATCCAGATATATATTCAGGATTTGCATTTGGTATGGGAATTGAACGACCATTGATGATTCGACACAATATAGATGATATTAGAGGTTTCTCTTCTGGAGACTTGCGGTTTATACATCAATTTTAATTATGAACGTAAGTTATACTTGGCTACAAAAGTATTTTAAAGAATCACTACCTGAAATAAATGAGTTAGCCGATTTATTGACCTTTCATTCATTTGAAATTGAAGGAGTTGAAGAAGATCGTATTGATATAGATATACTTCCAAACAGATCTAGTGATTGTTTATCGCATAGGGGAATTGCACGAGAGATTGGAACATTACTTGAAAGAGAAATTGATGATCCGTACAAAAAAGAGTTAGTTGATTTTCCCAAGTCTAAATTGCTTAGTATAGAAATTGAGAACAAAGAACTATGTCCACGATATGCCGCTGGAGTTATCAAAGGAGTGAAGGTTGGTCCGTCGCCAGATTGGCTTGTTGGAGCACTTCAATCAATTGGACAGAAATCAATCAATAATATCGTGGATGCAACCAACTATGTAATGTTTAACCTAGGTCAGCCGTTGCATGTGTTTGATTTAGATAAGCTGAATGGAAAGATTTTAGTACGTAATGCCCAGGAAGGTGAAAAAATCACCGTGCTCGGTGGAGATGAGTACACACTGAGTGCATCAAATGTAGTGATTACTGACGGGAAGAATCCGATTGGTATTGCAGGGGTGAAGGGGGGAATGAAGGCTGAAACAGATCAAAACACAACAAACATTGTTATTGAGGGAGCTCACTTTGATTACACGAGCGTTAGAAAAACTGCACAAAAGTTGAAGTTGTGGACTGATGCCTCAATTCGATTCCAGAATCAACCTTCGCCTAAATTGGTTGGCTATGCACTTCGAGATGTGATTGCGCTGATTCTCGATATTACTGGCGGTGAACTCGAGGGGGTCGTTGATGAATACCTAATTAAAAAAGAGAATAAACCTGTTTCCGTTTCCATTTCAGAAATTAATGGACTCCTCGGAACAGATATATCTATAAAAGAAGTTGAAGATATATTTACTCGACTTGGGTTTGAGTATTCCAGTAACTTTACCGTGACTCCTCCTTTTGAACGGACTGATATAACGATTAAAGAAGATCTTATAGAAGAGGTAGGTAGAATATATGGATACAAGAATATTAATGCGTTACAGCTTCCTGCTGTAAAAATACCACCAATTGTTCATAAAGGATACTACTATGCTGAAAAGGTGAGGGGTGTTTTACTGCATGAAGGTTTCTCTGAAGTACATACGTACGTCTTTAGAGACAAAGGAGACATAGAGGTAATTAGCCCCTTTGCTTCTGATAAAAATTTTTTAAGGAGAAATTTATTTGATGGAATAAGTGGTAGCTTAGAAATGAACAGAAAAAACGCACCATTGTTTGGACTAGACGTAATTGGAATTTTTGAGATTGGAAATATATTTTCTCAGGATAAAGAGTCTCTTTCTCTTGCAATCACGTATTCTGGAAAAGAAAAAAGATTGAATGAAGTAAAAGAAATTCTTGAACGTGAGCTTGGAGTTCCAATTACAGAAAACGTAACAGAGAACGTGTTGGAAATAAACTTCACGGAGTTAATTAAAAAACTACCAGACGTAGATTCATATGAACCATTTGAGAAAAAAGAAATAATTCGATACAAGTCAATTTCTCAGTACCCATTTATGCTTCGAGATATTGCGCTTTGGGTTCCGGAAAGAGTGAGTGCTAGTGATGTACTTAATCTTATAGAAAATAAACTTTTGGTGGTAAAAACACCCTTTGACGAATACAAAAAAGAGGGAAGGATTTCGTACGCATTTCATCTTGTATTTCAGTCATTAGAGAGAACACTTTCAGATGTAGAGGTGAATAAGATAATGGAGAATATAACCGCTAAATTGTCCGGTAATGAAGGTTGGGAGATTAGGTAAATACCTTTCATTAAAAGGCTATTTTTGATATACTAAGCCTATATATGGCAGATAAAAAGAGCAACTATACAGCAGAGGATATTTCCGTTCTAGAGGGCTTAGAGCCCGTTAGAAAGCGTCCAGGGATGTATATCGGAACTACTGGACTTGAAGGATTACACCACTTAATTTGGGAAGTTTTCGATAACGCACGAGATGAAGCCATGGGTGGCTTTGCTGATGATGTAGAGGTGGTATTACTTCCCGGAAATAGAGTACGAGTCGTAGATAATGGACGAGGTATTCCTGTTGATAAGCATAAACAAACAAAAGTATCTGCTCTTGAAACCATTATGACGACACTCCATGCAGGAGGTAAGTTTGGTGGTGAGGGATACAAAGTCTCTGGTGGGCTCCACGGCGTGGGAGTTTCTGTGGTGAATGCACTTTCAATCTACACAAAAGCAGAGGTTCACCGAGATGGAGCAGAACATATGCAGGAGTACAAGCAGGGAAAGAAAAAAGCAGCGGTGAAGAAAATTGGTGCGTCAAAGAAACAGGGAACCATCATTACCTTTGAGCCTGACGATACTATTTTTGAAAAAATTGAATTTAACTGGGACAAGATTGTTTCTCATCTCAGACAACAAGCATACTTGGTGAAGGGAATGAGAATTACCATTATTGATGCACGAGCGTATGAGGGTAAGATTGATGACAGCAAGGTATTTTATGTAAGAGAATTGGAACTTGCTGTTCCTTCAATGTCTTTCTATTTTGAAGGAGGGCTCCTTTCGTTGGTTAAATTCTATAATCAACATCAGAAGCCAGTGCACAAAAATGTATTTTATATTGAAAAACAATTAGGAAATGTGTCGGTGGAGTTGTCTCTCCAATATGTTGATGACATCTCACCAAGAATTGTAGGATTCGCAAATAATACCTCAACGCCAGAAGGAGGAATGCATGTTACGGGTTTTAAAACAGCACTCACGAGAAGTCTTAATGCGTACGCAAAAAAAGCAAAGTTAGTTAAAGAAGGAGATGATAATTTTACCGGAGACGATGTTCTTGAAGGAATTACGGTTGTGATATCAGTGATGCTTCCTGAAATTCAGTTCGAGGGACAGACAAAATCAAAACTGGGAAGTGTGGAAGCACGCGGAGCGGTGGAATCAGTATTTGGAGAGTCATTTAATGAATTCTTAGAAGAACATCCAGAAGATGCAAGAGCTATTATTAACAAGGTTTCTTTGGCTTTGAAGGCACGTAAGGCAGCAAAAGCAGCAAAAGATAGCGTGTTGCGTAAGGGAGCACTTGAGGGAATGGCATTGCCTGGAAAGTTGGCAGACTGTCAGTCCAGAAAGGCCGCTGAATCAGAGCTATTCATTGTAGAGGGAGATTCTGCTGGAGGTTCTGGAAAGCAGGGAAGAGATAGGAGAACACAAGCAATTCTTCCACTTCGTGGAAAGATATTGAATGTTGAGCGAGCACGACTTGATCGAATGCTTACCTCTAATGAAATTAAGGCTTTGGTGGTTGCGCTTGGAGTTGGAATAGGAGATGTATTTAATATTGAAAAACTTCGATACCACAAAGTGATTATTGCAACTGACGCCGATGTTGATGGAGCACATATCAGAACATTACTTCTTACGTTATTCTTTAGACACTTCAAGCCAGTTATTGATGGAGGGTATCTATATATTGCACAGCCACCGCTGTACAAGATAAAGAAAGGGAAGGAAGTGATCTACGTATATACTGAGGAAGAAAAAATTAGAATTGCAGGAAAGGATGATATTATAGATGAAGAAGGCAAGAAGATTTCATTGCAACGATATAAGGGGCTTGGAGAGATGAACCCAGAGGAGCTATGGGAAACTACCATGGATCCAGAGAAGAGAATCTTGAAGCAAGTAACGATAGAAGATGTACAGGAAGCCGACAGAATATTTGATACGTTGATGGGTACTGATGTTGCGTCAAGAAAATCGTTCATTCAATCGAATGCGAAGACTGCAAACTTAGATATTTAATCTATGAACTATATAAAAAATTTCATTAATCAGATAAAAGATGGAATATATAATCCCTCTTTCTATAGTGGATTAATGGTGGACGGTAAAGTGCGCCATGGCTTTTTCCATTTATTTAAAATGTACATTGTTGTTTCTTTCTTGTGGGGCATCGTTCTTGTAGCAGTGTTTTTACCATTATTTGTAAGCGTAGTAACTCCTGAAGCGGTCAAAAGTGCATATCCTCAAGAACTCGTGGTGACGCTTGAGAATGGAGAACTTAGTATAAATCAAGAAGAACCCTATATTATTCTTGATAAGAATAAAGAGGGAGTAGTAAGCAACTTATTTGTTATTGATACGAACGAAGAGGTAACGCTAGAAGCGATTGATTCATATGATGCGTTTGCTTTTTTCACGAAGACAAATGTAATTGTAAAGGAAGAGAACGATCGGAAAATATATTCTCTTGATGCACTACCCGATGTAGTGTTTGACGAAGACAAGGCGGTTGATTGGGTTGGAAAAATACGTTCATATACTTATATCTTGTTTGTACCACTTGCAGCTCTTTTGATTGTGATTGGCTCTTTTGCAGCAGCTTTGTATTACAGCTTTTTGGCAATTTTTGCTGCTTTTTTTGTAATGTTTGTTGCAAAAATTCGCAAGGTTTCTGTAGCATATCGTAAGGCATATGTTGTTGCTCTCTATGCGTTCACTCCGGTAATCGTAATTGATTTATTAACGGATGTTGTAGGGGTAAACGCTGATCCATTTTGGTTCTCCACAATAATCTTTGTGGTAGCGATTGTGGTAAATATAAAAGGTTCTGGTGAAGTAGAACAGCCACCGATCTAAGGAAGCTTTCCAGAAAATACTTCGAGAGAAGCTTACGTAGATTAAAAAACCACCCGAGGTGGTTTTTTTTGTTACTCAACAATGGTGATTAATATGGGGTGTCGTACAATGTTGTTCTTTTTGCTCGCCTCTCCAATATCTCCTCTTGGGTCAACGTTAATTACAATTTCAATATCCTTGTGTGTCTTCACGCCATCAAATCCTATAGTAAATTCAATTCGGTCTCCTGGGTTGAGGGATCGCTGTGTTTCTGAATTATAGAAATAAATAGTCTGAGTAGGGAGTACCACGGTGAAATCCCACGGACCAGATGCTTTTGTACCGAGGTTTTCAACCTCAAATCGTATACCAACTCTATCTTTTGAAGTAATAGATGTTGATGCAGTATATTCATTACTGTCAGCATCTACGGTTCCGGTAGAAATAACACGTACTGCAAGGTCAACTTTTCCATTTGGATTAGAATAGCTATTTGATCCTGAAATTGGAACAATGATTTCTGTCCGTTCTCCCGGGGTACGTGTTGATGGGGGAGTTATTGTCGTAGTTTTTCTACTATTAGTAACATCTTCGTTTACGATGGTAATGATAATCTCATCAGAAATAGACGTACCGTCTACTTTGGTATGGGTAATTTTTACTGATGTATCAATAAAACGACTGTTTGATGAAGTGGGAATAATTCGAAGTGACGTACCAAGTACTTCAAACGGAGTAACACAGTCTTTTTCTACATAAAGACCATTTACACTTGAAATCTCAAACATAAGATCATCAACACAACTATATGAGAAGGTATAGAAACCATCAGCCGTTGACCCACTTTTCCAGGACAAGGTAAATGGTTTTTCAATATCTACGATATTGTTTGAGGCAGATAGCACAATATCTTGATTATTTGGGACAAATACAGAAGTAAACGTAACCGCAATTGATGCCAATCCAGATAGGGTAGCAGGAATGAGTCGTGCTACATTTATTGCTCCCCAGACTATTAGAATTGACACTACAAGTACTCCAACCCCAGTAAATACTTTTATTAGCGCTTCTCTGTTTTTTAACATAGTGTATATGTATTACCATTTTAGAAAAAACCTGTCAAATTTACTAGTTTGACAATTATTATAAAACGGTGTATAAATTATTGAGATTATGAGTATTGTTAATAACAGGAAAAGATATGTATTCAATGTACTATCATCCACCGTTGCTGTATTTTTTCTTTTATCTGGTGCACTTAATCTCATTGGTTTTGTGCCAGAGCCAAAGGAAACGACAGATGTAGCAGTGTCAGGCGTACAGGTTGTTTCAGCAAGTGAAATTACGAATAGTATTCCTCTAAGAATTATTATTGACGCAATTAAGGTAAACGCGCCCGTGGTTGAACCCGGAAGCCGTGATATTGAAGTACTGGATGATGCACTTCGTGATGGAGTTGTTCACTATCCTGGTTCAGGACTATTATCAGGTGATGGAACGATGTTTTTGTTCGGTCACAGTAGCAGTCTTCCCGTTATTCATAATGAAATGTATAAGGTGTTTAACAATCTCAGTGAACTTCAATCTGGAAATACGATTAGAATTCAAGGTGGTGGTATTGAAAATGTATATAGGGTAACATCAATTAGTTTAGTTGATTCTGAAGAGGCATTCGTAGATTTATCACTAAACGATAAAAGTTTGATTATCTCTACCTGTAACTCATTTGGAGCAAAATCTGAACGATTTGTTGTCCAGGCAGAATTTGTTGGTAGTTACGTATTTAATTAAATATGAATAATTTTAGAAAAATAATTTTTGTACTTGTGATCGTCTTTATATTTTTTGGTGTATCAAATCAGGCAGAAGCTGCGGTAAATGTATTTAATGGTACCGAGGATCAACTACGAAGTCAGTATGGAGCGGTGATCGCGCAAGATATGCGTGACAACGGTAACGTATCTATTGGAAATGCCGGGTTCTATTCTAATGATAATGGACATACACTCGATCGTGTATGTTCTCTTATTGATCCCAATGCGGTTGCTTCATATTGGAGAAACGATGGCTACACTAGTCCTGGAAACAATACAATCGTTCTATGGAACGGTTCTTTTTGGCAGAAAGTTCCTGCACAACATTACAATCTTCATCTACGATACTGGCTTACCTGTACGGTATATAATGTGCCACCGCCAGTAGTAAATTACAACGCGTACTGCGGAGATGGAATCCAAAACCAAACATGGGAACAGTGTGACGGAGGAAGTCAGTGTACTTCAAAGTGTCAGGATGCAAGTATCAATCAGTGTCAGGACTTAGTGCTTGCACGGGTTAATGTTACTGCGGTGAGCAATGTAGTAAATCCACCTACACCTACTCCTGGTGGTGGAGGTAATCCAGGCGGAGGTGGATGGCGTGATGATGATGTGATGTTACATATCTTTAAAAACATTGTACCAACTGTGTATGCACTTCCAACTAATTTCTGGGTTGGACATAATGGTGCAGGAGGAATTGGTCTATATAGTAACGGAGGAAATCTTTCTTCAGATATTTTTGTTGGAAATGCATTAAATCGAATACCAGAAGGTACATGGTTCCCACTTTACTTTAACGGGAATTACTATAACGATGCAGATAGTACCGGATACGAAGACGTACCAGGGCTCGCGGTTCAACGAGCAGAGGACTCAATTAAGACGGTGCTTCACGGGGGGCACACCGGAGTTGGAAAGGAACACGTAGAAGGAAATATTGAAGTATGGAATGCTTCAATTGTCGGGCAATTGAATGATACGAGTGGAAATAACGGATATGAAAACCCAACTGATGGAATTATGGAAACAAATCCTTTTCAGGATGAGTATTGGCTTTCTGGAGGAAAATCATATTTCTGGTCAACGGTAACTGCTCAAGATGATGGATTCTATACAAACTATAGTATTGCTGCACCAATTTGTGTTGCAGCGCCCGCAGTCAACTTTGACGCAAATCCAACCGTAATTACTGATGGAGATTCCTCAGTAATTACCTGGAGTTCTACAAATACCATTTCATGTACCGGTACTAACTTTACTACCGGAGGAGCAACCTCTGGGTTTGTTACGGTGTTCCCAAACAGTACAACAAATTATTCAATTTCATGTTCAGGCCCTGGTGGAACAACTAATGATTCAAAAACGATTACGATAAATGCACCCAATGCTTCTGCAGTTACCTTTGCTGCAACTCTAACTACCATAAATCAAGGAGATACCACAAAACTAATATGGAGTTCTGTGAACACGACAACTTGTTCAAGTCCTCAGTTTGGTACTTTTGATGCTACATCTGGCTCAATTATTGTGTCTCCAAGTAGTACAAAAACCTATGACCTATCATGTACGGGACCAAGCGGAACGATAAGTGATTCACTAAGTATTATGGTAATTACACCAACAGGTGCTCCAACCTGTACGCTTGATGCAAGTCCACGAAACATTGTTGTTGGTAACACTACAAAACTTACCTGGACATCTACAAACGCAACATCAGCAGTGATTAATAATGGAGTTGGTATGATAAGTCTAGTTTCTGTCGGAGATGTAGATATCACTCCAGCGGTGACCACTACGTATACGGCAACCTTTACAGGACTAGGTGGATCAGCTACCTGTTCTGAAGAAGTTACTGTTGACTCACTTTCGGTGTGTACTAATTGTGGAGGAGGGGGAGGTGGGCCATCTTTTGATCCAAACATATCACTTAGTATTCATGATAATCCAGGAGAACAGCCACTTGCGTTTGTTCACCTAAGTCAAATACCCTACACAGGATTTGGAGCAGGGCCAGTTGTCACTTCGCTATTCTGGATTATTGTTCTTGCAATCAGTGCATTCCTAGGTAATCTCATGGTGTCTCGAGGGGTTATGGACCGATTCATGGCATTTATGGTACAACAAGGTAATGATAGTACACAAAAAATTAACATGATGAATTTTTCTGACACAACAACTGATGGAGAAGAGGAAGAGGAAGAGGTAAAACCTACCACCCCGGTAAATCTTTCTGGAACACTGGAAGCGCGGGCGCACGAAGAAAACATTCTTGTTTCAAGTGAAGGACTGAACATTGTAATTGGTCTTGGTGGTGGAACAGAGTATGGAGCAATTGAAATGCTTGAGACGCTCATTGAACGAGCAAAGGATACCTATCCCCGAGAGGATGGATGGATTCTCCTAAACACTAAGCGAGTACATAATCTTCTACCGCATACTACGGTGCAGAATACTCCCGAGGAGGTTGAGGAAGAAGATGAAGTACAAGCACCTACTGAGGAAGATACTACAGAAAAAGAAACGATGAACCAAAATGATTTAATTGCTGAGTTCATCAAAAATATTATTTTGAAGGACATCAATAAAACATTTGAAATTCTTCGACAGGTGAAAGACCTTTCACCCCCTGAGTTTATTGCACAAGTAGTGGTGACACTTGATGATGTGTACAAAGATCGTCTAGAAGGATATCGAAACAAGAATGAGGAAGTATCAAAGCTTCTATCTAATTGGACGGATGATCTGTTAGAAGGAGTAATAGAAATTCTTGCTGAGGCAATTGATCACAGCTACAAATCAAATCGTATTGGGGTAAAGGTTGCTCTTACGAAGATGTTTAACTTCTTGAACTAATTTCCGCTTGGAGTTTTGTAAGTAACTCTTCAGCATGCATAGCACCTAAATTACCGTCTCG
>CAYQYW010000003.1:31688-56346 GCA_964421995.1 uncultured Candidatus Saccharibacteria bacterium | reverse complement strand
CCGAAGTGTTCGATGAGTACAGCTCCGAATCGTTCAAGAGAACCCGCGATTGCAGCGTGGATCATTACAATTCTTTCTTTTTCTCCTTTTTCATTAATGCAGGTGAGGTCAAACCGTTCTGGCAGGTTCAAATCAAGCTGTATAGTAGCAACCTGATGTTCTCTTCCTAGTGAGTCAGAAGCCATAAAGTCTATTTTTGGTCCATAGAGAGCTGCTTCTCCAGTTACTTCAAAAGTACCTGTCTTTCGTTCTTTTGCAATCTCTCTGAGCATATCTTCTGCTTTCTGCCAAGATCCTTCTGTTCCAATGTACTTTTCCATTGTTTCTGGATCGTGGAAAGATAGACGTACTTTTGAGAAGGTGAATCCAAATGTGCTATAGAAGGTGTCTACAATGTCCCATACAGAAAAAAACTCTTCTTTTAGCTGATTGAATCTACAAAATACGTGTGCATCATCTTGAGTAATTGAAAGTACTCGTATTAATCCTCCTAGCTCACCACTTTGTTCATCTCGGTACACCATAGTTGTTTCGGCGTATCTCTGTGGCATGTCTTTGTAGCTATGTGGTTCTCGTGCAAATATCTGAGTATGATGAGGGCAGTTCATTGGCTTCATTGCATACTCCTTTCCTTCTCGTGTTTTTATTCTAAACAACTCATCTCCAAACTTATCCCAGTGTCCTGATTTTTCATAGAGGTCTTTTTTTGTAATATGTGGAATGGTAACTTTCTGATACCCTTTTGCTTTTCGTAATTCCCATATATAGTTATCAATTTCACTACGAATGATAGTTCCTTTTGGAGTCCATAGTGGTAGTCCTGCCCCTACTAACGGGGAGAAGGTAAATAAGTCTAACTCTTTACCAAGCTTCCGATGATCTCTTTTTTTAGCCTCCTCTTGCATTTTAATATAGTCTCTCAGCTCTTCTTTGGTGCTAAACGCTAATCCGTAGATGCGGGTGAGCATTTTATTCTTCTCATTTCCTCTCCAGTATGCTCCTGCAGTGTGGGTGATTTTAAATGCAGTTGGATCAATCTCTTTACTATTGTCTACATGAGGACCCTCACAAAGATCGGTGAAGTCATTAAAAGCGTAGGTGGTGATGTCTCCTTTAATCTCGTCAATTAACTCCAATTTGTATGGTTGGTTTTTGAAAAGCTCTTTTGCTTCCTCTTTTGAAATGGTATTACATACCGGAGTAAATCCTTTGTTTATAATTGTTCTCATTTTCTTTTCAATTAGAGGAAGGTCATTTGCTCCAACTTCCTTTGAAAATTCAAAATCATAGTAGAAACCATTTTCGATTACCGGTCCGATTGCCATTTTAACCTCAGGATCTAGGTCTTTCGCTGCCATTGCGAGTATGTGTGCTAATGAGTGTCTTTGTTTATCCATGGTATTTATTATATCTCAATTATTAAAAAATCCCGCTTCCGCGGGTGTGGTATATAACTATCCTCCCGCAAGTCTTACGAAATGGTAGTTATAGTTGTTGTTTCTCTGGACATGATTCTAGTATAGTTCCATCAGTTTTTATGTCAACTTGTTTGGAACAAACAGTTTCTTAAATTCATCGAACGATATAATATAGTTAAACCCTGAATTAAAGTCTTGCATTCTACGTAGAGCGTCATTGTAACGATACTCTTGTTTGAAATCAATAAACGCCACCATTGCAAACCGCTGCTTTTGGTCGGTTGTATCTTTGAGCACTCGATGCCACAGTGCTTTTAGTATATTCTTTGAGCGATATTGGAGACCCATCCCTGGGAAAATAATAGTTGATTTTTTGCTCACCGGCCACGGTTTCCATTTTTTGTTTAATCCATAACATTCTCCACCTTCACATGTTTCATCTAAATGTAAGGTAAAGCCGCCACGGTCTGCGTGGGCATGTGCCAACGTGTCATTGCCAAAATAATGAATGTAGCGAAATGTCCAATTATCTTTTGTATCCATCACTTCTTTTTCAAAACCTTTTAGCTTGTATTCCTCCTCAACGGCTCGAGCAAAAGGCTGAATAAGTTCTGTAGCTGCAGTAATGAGCTCATCGATTTTGTTGATGAACATGAGTGCGCGCTTGTCAGCAATACGTTCGGCACGTCTACGTAGTTCAGTTAGTTGATTTTTTGAAACTTCAAAGAGTTCTTTTTTGTCTGCTCGTGGTCCTTTGTCATTGCGAAGCATGTAACCAAAATCATTAAGACGGTCATTATTCGAAAGTTTCAATTTTTCTTTTTTTGGTAGATTACAAAATTCTTTCCATGAGTTCATGGCTTCAGTAACGCACCCACGAAGCGCTATTGGATACTCTACAGAAACAAACCCATCTTTTGTTAGATTTGATATAGATTCTCGTGATACTACTGTTTCTCTTGAATCAAGAAGGGGTGGTAGACATTCTGACATAACAGGGAGAGTGTATCATAGAAAATATCCTTGTAGAAGCTATGGTGAGAATTGGTATTTATCTATAACGAGAGTATTATTTATATATGCCGTTTATTCACATTAAATCAAATCCACCAAAAAGATGGAATATAAGCTCCATCTTAGATGGCATACAAAAAGATTTTTCAAAGGGTACTGGTATTGATACGAAACATATTACGGTAACCTGGGAATATTTTGAAAACAATCATTTCTTGAGTTACTCAAAAGTGCTTATTGATCTACTGGCACCAGATACGAATGATGAGAAGCAAATTGAACGCATGCTCCAAATAATTGCAGAAAGTATTGCAAACAGGGCAAAGGTGACAACAGATACGGTGTTTATAAACTACCGGGAGGCGAAAAGTGGCATGGTGTATGACGCGGAGAATGTGGTGAAGTGGTAAATAGTTTAATTCATTGTCATAACTCCTTAATCTTCTCTGTCACCAAACTGGTCTCACCATTTCTTTCTGAGAGGTGACCTTTAATTCCAATACATTTGTCTTTCACTAAAACATCTTTGTATTGTTCAAATATTTTAGGAAATACCACTACTTCTATCGTTCCTGTGAGATCAGTGAATTTGAGGAAAGCCATTTGAGCCCCTTTTTTAGTGGTCACGAGCCTAATGTCATCTAGTATTCCGTAAAGTACAACGGTGACGCTCTCGTCTGTTTCTTCGATTGCTTTCTTAATATTCATCTCATGTTTCTCTAGTTGTGCCTTATACTTCTCAAGTGGATGTCCAGAGATGTACAACCCAAGCAGTTCTTTCTCCCATGCGAGAATTTCCATCTTATCAGGTGGCTCCTGATTTCTATCAAGTGTCATTTTGCTCTCTGTGAGACCTCCGAAGAGTGAGTCTTGAGCAGTGTTTGATGCTTCTTTATTGAAGGTAAGTAGTGTTTCTAAATTGTGGAGCATTACCCCGCGATCATCAAAGGAATCCATAGCACCTGATTTGATTAAGGATTCTAAGGATCTTTTGTTGAGATTCCTATCTTGGATTCTTTCTAGAAAGTCTGTGAGACTTTCAAATTTTCCATGTTTCTTTCGCTCCTCAATGATGGTTTCTGCGATACCTTCTCCAAAGTTTTTAATGGAGTGCATTCCAAATCTAATAGAAGGTTTAATATTCTCATAGATCACCGCAAAATCTCCAAAACTCTCGTTGATGTCTGGCGGGAGAACGGGAATTAGAAGACGTGCACATTCAGTAATTGCTCCTGCTACTTTTTCGATGTCTCCTGCATCAGCGGTCAAAACTGCGGCCATATATTCAGCAGGGTAGTTTGCCTTCATGTATGAGGTTTGGTACGCAACTCTTCCGTAACTTGCAGCGTGTGCTTTGTTGAATCCGTAGGCTGCAAATGGTTCAATGAGTTTCCAAAGACCTTTTGTCTTTTCTTCGGTAAGTCCATTGTCGACACATCCTTGTAGGAATTTCTCTTTTTGCGCCTCCATCTCCGCAGGAATTTTCTTTCCCATGGCTTTACGAAATTTATCAGCTTCAAGCCAGGTATACCCAGCAAGTTTAATAGCAATCAAAAGCACATCATCTTGGTAGGTCACCACACCGTATGATTGCTCAAGAATATCTTTCATTCGGGGGTCGAGGTAGCTAACTAATGTAGGATCTCTCTTTCTTCTAATGTATTCAGGAATAGATTCCATGGGTCCTGGTCGGTAGAGGGCAACCATAGCATTGATATCAGTAATTTTTACTGGTTTTAGTTCTTTTAGATATCGTGTCATTCCAGACCCGTTTAATTGGAATAGACCCATGGTTTCTCCTCGCGCTAACATTTCGTAGGTCTTCTTGTCGTCCAGTGGGATATCTTCGATATCAACATCAATGTCCTGGTGCCACTTCACCCGCTTAATAGCGTCAGCAAGAATAGAGAGATTTTTAATTCCTAGAAAATCGAACTTCAAAAGCCCTGCGTCTTCAACAGCATACATGTCGTACTGAGTAAGTAGCTTTTTGGTGCCTCTTGGATCTAATTGAAGCGGAACAAAGTCAGTCAGTTTTGTTGGAGAGATCACCACTCCTGCGGCATGCACGGAGATGTGTCGAGCGCGTCCTTCAATTTTCTTTGCAAGATCAATAATTATCTTTACGTCCTTATCATTTTTATATAACTTCTTTAAATCAGGTGTTGTATCAATAGCTATATTAATCGTCATGGGGAATCCTTGGGAACCCATAGGGATTAATTTGGCGATAGTGTCTCCGACATTATATGGGTAGCCCAAAGCTCTTGCTACATCACGTACTACCGCTCGCGCTTTCATGGTACCGAAGGTTCCAATCTGTGCGACGTGGTCATCTCCATATTTATCTCGTGCATATTGAATTACTTCGTCTCTTCGATTGTCGGCGTAGTCCATGTCGATGTCAGGAGCAGACGGACGTTCAGGATTCAGGAATCGTTCAAAGGGTATTTTGTATTCCAACGGATTGATCGTCGTAATGAAGGCAAGGTAGGTGGTAAGGGAGCCAGCAACTGATCCTCGAATGGTGGTGAGAATTCCATTTCGGTGCGCGAAGTTTAGGAGGTCGGCTACCACGATGAAGTAGGGAGAGTATCCTTTTGTCTTAATAATATCTAATTCGTATTCAATTCGCTCAAGTAACTCATCAGTTCGTTCGAGACCTCGTTTTTTGATTCCTTTGTAGACCACATCTCGATATTCTTCGTCGTATGATTTGCCACTTTCCACTTTGAGGTCCGGAAATACCCAGTTTCCTAGCTCTAATTTGACATTACACCGATTTGCTATTGTTATCGTATTTTCTAGTGCTTCAGGTGTTTTTTTAAATAACTTCTCTGCTGTCTTTTGCGTGATGAAAGAGAAGTCTTCCTCATCCTCTCCAAATCCTCCTTGGTCTTCCACTACACCGCCCGTCTGAATTTTGATCATAGTTTTTCGTGCATCACTATCTTCCTTCTTCAGGTAATACACGTCGTGCGCTGCAACGAGTGGAGTATTTGTTTCCGCTGAAAGCGCGATGATCTTTTCCATTGTTTCTTCGTGCCCAACAAATTCTGGGTGGTGGGTGATTTCCAGGAATACATTATTCTCTCCGTAAGTTTTTTTGTACCAGGTTATTTTTTCTTTTGCTTCTTTGACGTCGTCATTTTTTAGCGCTTTACTAACATCTCCGCTAAATGAAGGAATGATGGCAATAATTCCTTTGCTGTATTTTTCAAGTAGTTCTTGGTCAACTCTTGGTTTGTAGTAGAAGCCTTCAATGAATGCATCGGTGACGAGCGATATAAGATTTTGGTAGCCGTCATTGTTTTCCGCAAGGAGCACGAGGCGACTCCATCGATTGTCTACTCGTGATTCTTTGTCATGCCTGGTTCTTGGTGCGACATACAGATCTACACCAATGATGGGATTAATATCATTCTTTTTACACTCTTTATAGAACTGTATGGTCCCGTACATGTTTCCATTGTCGGTGAGTGCGATGCCATCCATGCCATCCTTCTTTGCCTCCTCCACAAGTTCTTTGATTGTTGGAATAGCATTCAGTAAGCTGTAATGGCTGTGGGTATGTAGATGTACGAATTTTGACATAATTTCACCTATTATATCGTATACTGTGAGTTATGAGAAAAGTGACCGTAGGAATAGATGAAGCAGGACGAGGACCCTTAGCGGGACCGGTGTCCGTAGGGGTTGCGGTTGTGCCAGATGGGTATGATGAATCTATATTCATTGGTATTAGAGACTCAAAAAAACTATCGCCAAAAAAGAGAAAATTCTTTTTTGATCTTCTTCGAACGGAGAAAGAGAAGGGAAATTTAGATTATGCGGTTTCGATGAGTAGTGCTCAGTTTATTGATGGAGAAGGAATTGTATCGAGTATTACCAGTGCACTTACAAAAGCAATTACGTCACTTAAATTTGATATGAGCTCATTAATTTTACTTGATGGGGGACTTCATGCAGGAGAGGAATATCCGAATCAAAAAACAATAATAAAAGGAGATACTACAGAGTTTTCTATTATGCTTGCTGCGGTCGCCGCGAAGGTGATGAGAGATCATTTGATGGTTACGTATAGTGAGAAGTACCCAGAATACTTTTTTGAGCAACATAAAGGATATGGTACGAAATTACATTACGAGTGTATTAAAAAGTATGGGTTATGTGATATTCATCGGAGGAGTTTTGTGAAGCTCTAAAACATTGCTATTCTAGCCATATATAGTATACTTTTGCTTGTTATGGGAGGAAGAATGAGAATAAATAGAAGTGCGACCGGAAAGCGTCGTTCTCATCATACATTGACTAATCCACGTCTTGCTACAGACAAGACTGGTGTTGTGCATATTCGCCACAGAATGTCTCCAGATACAGGGATGTATAGAGGACGTACTGTTGTTGATATGACCAAAAAGGATGAGAAGAAGTCTGAGTAATTACATTACCTATGACCAATAGGCATCTTTCAAGATCAATTGCACTTCAAACACTTTTTGAATGGGATACTCTGCGCGCTCGCGCTGAGGTTATTTCTGTTGATTCTATCCTTGAGCGGAATATGGAAGAATTTGCCTCTGGCTCAAAAGATAGTGCGTTTGTGAAGAACATTATCAATGGGGTAATTTCAAAGCAAAAAGACCTCGATGCAATTATTGTGAAAGCTGCTCCAGAGTGGCCGATCGAGAAAATCTCTACGATTGATCGGAATATTCTACGAATTGGATTATTTGAGCTTTTATTTGGAGACCGTAATGATGTTCCGGCAAAGGTTGCCATTAATGAGGCAATTGAACTTGGTAAGAGTTTTGGAGGTGATAGTAGTGGAAAGTTTGTGAACGGAGTACTTGGTGCGGTGTATAAGGACATTGGAGAGCCAGGTAAAGAGCAAACATCAAAGGTTCCAACAGAACGTCTTGCGGGCGCAGTTGTATACGCACGCGATGAAGATACGCTTTGGTTTGCTTTTGTACATGATGTGTTTGGACACTGGACACTTTCAAAAACTCACTTAGAAGATTGTGAAGATAGTGAGGTGTGTTCAGAACGGTCAGTGAAGGATGAAATGGGACTAACAGCAAAGGTGATAGCAAAGCTTGGAGAGAATGAATATCAAACAACGCAGCCCGACAAGGGGAAGATAAAAAAGAGTGTGGTGTACTACCTTCTTGAGTCAGACTATACAGACATTGAGTTAAAGAAATCTGGAGGATTAGATGACGCACAGTGGTTTGCTGTTTCCGATCTTTCAAAACTAAATCTCTATGAGGATATTATACCTATCGTAAGGAAGGCGATAACTATTATTTCAGATGAATAATATAGATTTTTCAAAATTTGAGAAAGAAATTGGTGTGTCATTTAACGACAAGGGGTTACTTCGTAATGCCTTTGTACATCGTTCGTATGTTAATGAAAATAAGGAACTTAGTCATAATGAACGGTTGGAATTTTTGGGAGACGCGGTACTTGAATTAGTAGTTACCGAATATTTATTTAGTACGTATGCAAAAAAAGCAGAAGGTGAATTAACGTCAATACGAGCGGCATTAGTTAATACGATAACACTCTCCAATATGGCAGAGAAGCTACATATGAGTGATTATCTACTTCTTTCACGCGGAGAAGCGAGAGACACAGGTAGAGCTCGTTTATTTATACTCGCAAACACGTTTGAGGCACTTATCGGTGCACTACATCTAGATCAAGGATATGATGTGGCAAAAGGATTTATCGCAAAATATATCTTTCCCTTAGCGAAAGAAATTGTTGAGAAAAAATTATGGATTGATTCAAAGAGTTTTTTCCAGGAAAAGTCTCAAGAACATTTCGGGGAAACGCCAACGTACAAAGTGGTGAATGAACAAGGACCCGATCACGAGCGACATTTTTTAATTGGCGTATATATTAATGAGGAATTAATTGCAGAAGGAGAAGGGCAGTCAAAACAAGAGGCTGAGCAGGATGCTGCGCGGAGTGCTCTTGAGATTAAGGGGTGGAATAGTTAATATGGGAATATTTGAAGAACGATTTGATTCTCGAAGAGACTGCGAACGTGGTTCTTGTTACCAGATTTTTACTGTAGGTAGTTCTGAGATATGTCCAGGTTGATGCGGGCTTTGTTAAGTTTATATATATGAAGTATTAAACCCCACCAAAAGTGGGGTTTAATTATATTTCAGGAATTTTCATCCTCTTAATTTCTCTGCACAACCATTGCACCAATTGGGACAGCCACCCCAAGCACTATGCATAAATGTCTCGTGACAATGATTACATTTGCATGGAATAAGTTGTGCTTCTTTAATATTGGTCATGGTTATAGAATATAACTTAATAAAAGTACTATCATTAATATTATACATTTGTTTAATTCGTGCAAGGATCAAGAAATAATATATTAAATGGGATTTTTGTTTGTTTTCGGTTACAATATCGAATATGTACCTAAAGAGCATTGAATTGTCTGGTTTCAAGTCTTTCGCAAAGAAAAGTAATCTAGAATTTTCGACATCAGTTATCGCTATTGTGGGTCCAAACGGATCTGGAAAATCAAACATCGCGGAAGCGTTCCGTTTTGTGCTAGGTGAACAATCAATGAAATCTCTTCGTGGAAAGAGAGGAGAAGATTTAATATTTGGTGGAACAACAGAGGCTCCACGATCAAACAGAGCTTCGGTGAAGCTTGTGTTTGATAATAAAAACAGGCTACTAGACTTAGATTTTGATGAGGTTACTTTTGAACGGGTTGTTCATCGTGATGGAGTAAACCAGTACCTAATAAATGGAAGTCAGGTACGTCTAAAAGATGTGATGGAGTTGCTTGCTGGGGCAAACATTGGTTCAAGTGGCCATCATATCATCTCTCAAGGAGAGGCAGACAGAATTCTTTCAGCAAGTTCACAGGAACGGAAAGAGATGATTGAAGATGCACTTGGTCTCAAGATCTATCAGTACAAGAAGCAGGAGAGTATAAAAAAGTTATCGAAAACGGAAGAGAATAAAAAACAAGTTGAATCGTTGCGAAGAGAAAACGCTCCTCATTTGAAGTTTCTTGAGAAACAAGTTGCGAGAGTTGAGCGAGCGATGAGTCTTCGAGAGGAACTTGCAGATTTCTATAGAAACTACTTGAAACGAGAGTCGGTATATATAGAGAAAAGAACAACATTTTTGACGGAGAAAAAGGAAGGTCCTCAGCGGGAGTTAGAGGAGCTAAATGAGAAACTAAAAGAAATACGAATACTTATCGAGAAATCTGATCATGATGAACGATCTGATGAGATTTTAGACCTTGAGTCGTCTCTCTCTTTAGTGCGGAGTGAACGAGAATCAATAACAAGGGAATTGGGACGACTTGAGGGTCAGATCATGTTTGAAGAGAAGCGAATTGAAGATGAAAAAAGAAGGCAAAAGGAAAATAAGTTCATTCCGTACAACGAAATAGATCGTGTGGTGCAGGAGATTGAACAGGTATCAGTAATTGAAGAGGTGAGGAGAATGTTACGGTCGTTCCTCTTGCGATATAGTAATACAACAGAAGTTGCAGAAATTGAAACGGATCTATCTAATATTGTTTCAAAGAAAGAAGAATTGTTACTGAATGAAAAAGATATTTCATCGAGAGAGAAAGAAATCGAAGAGAACTGTCAACGTCTGAAGAAAGAGTTATCTGACCAGAAGCATGAAGAACGAGGAGCTGAGCGAGAGATGTTTGAGGTAATGACCCGGCAAAATGAACTTCAGATTATTATTACTAAATTGTGCGCTGAGGAGGAGAAACTAGAAAGAGATGTGGCTTTGTTTAAGCAAGAAGTTGGAGAAGCAGGAGTGCTGATTGGTAGGGTGGTGCTAAATTATGAAGACTACACTGTAGAACTATCAGAAGAAGGAAGGGAAGTCCAAGAGGAACGCAGAAGAAAGCTAGAGAAGATGAAGATACGCCTTGAGGAATTAGGAGGCGGATCAGCAGACGAAGTCATGAAGGAGCACAAGGAGGTGAAGGAGAGAGATGATTTCTTGGAGAATGAGGTAGTTGATCTCGTAGCGTCGATTGAATCCCTAAAGAAATTAATAAAAGATTTAGAAGAAGAATTGGATATAAAATTCAAAGAGGGAATTACTTTGGTAAATAAAGAATTCCAAACATTCTTTGAGTTAATGTTTGGCGGTGGAAAAGCATCTCTTCTTGTTATAAAAGAAAAGAAGAGAAGAATGTATGATGAAGATGAAGAACTATCAGAAGAGGGAATCGACATTACTGTTGCTCTTCCACGGAAACGAACAAAAGGACTCATTATGCTTTCAGGCGGAGAACGGGCGCTTACCTCAATTGCGTTGATCTTTGCAATGAGTAGAGTTACCCCTCCTCCATTTATTGTTCTCGATGAGACTGATGCAGCGCTTGATGAAGCGAATTCAAGAAGGTATGGAGATATGATCAACAATCTTTCTGAGCGTTCTCAGTTACTACTCATTACTCATAATAGGGAAACAATGAGTCGTGCAGGAGTGCTCTATGGGGTTACGATGGGAGGAGATGGAATCTCAAAGCTTCTCTCGGTGAAATTTGATGAGGCGGTTAAGGTGGCTAAATAAGCTTCCAATTAATCTGTTTCTCCTTAATATCAACACTCATTAATTTCATTTTTACCTTATCCCCAAGGGTGAATTTTTCCTTGTCTCGTCTTCCGAGGATTGCGTATTGTTTTTTATCAAACTCATAGTAATCATTTCCTAAGTTTGAAATTCTCACTAACCCTTCTGCTTTTGTTTTATTTTCTTGGACAAAAATACCCCAGTCAATAACACCAGAAACAATTCCTTCAAACTCTTCTCCAATTCTTGTTGCCATGTATTCTACCTGTTTGAGTTTTATTGATTCACGTTCTGCTTCAACTGCTCGTTGTTCTTGAAGGGAAGAGTGAACTGACAGTTTTTCATATTTACCTCGCTCTTGGTTTGATATTTTTTCTCCTTTTAGGTATCGTTTCAGTAGTCGGTGAACCAGAAGGTCGGGATACCTTCGTATTGGAGAGGTGAAGTGTGTGTACTTATCAAACGCAAGACCAAAGTGTCCAATGTTTTTTGTAGAATATACCGCCTTTGCCATGGAGCGAATTCCTGCAGTCTTGATGAGCTCTTCTTCTGGCTCTCCTTCGATTTCCTTAAAGAGTTTATTAATACCTCGTGCAGTTACTCCGCCCTTGTTTGTTTCTAGGTGATATCCAAGCGCTTTCAAGAATATTGATAAGTCTTGTATTCTCTCTGGATCTGGTTTGTCGTGTATTCGGTAAATAAACACACCATCATCTTTTACGTATGAAGCTACTCTTCTGTTTGCAAGAAGCATGAAGTCTTCGATAAGCATGTTGGTTTCAATACGTTCTTTTCGTAGTACGTCTATGGGATTTCCAAATTCATCGAGTTCAAATTCAATTTCATCTTGTTCGAAGTCAATTGAACCTTGTTTGATTCTTTCTTCTCTTAGTTTTTTTGAAATTTCGTTTAAGGTGTTTAGTTCATCAAAGAAGATACCCTTTTTTTTGTCGATAGTATCTTGCGCTTCTTTGTAGGTAAATCGTTTGTTTGAATTAATAATGGTTTCTCCGAACCATTCCGTAAGTACTTCTCCTTGTTCGTTTAGTTCAAATACTGCAGAAAAGGTTAGCTTATCGGTCTCTGGGTTTAGCGAGCACACATCATTTGAAAGTACCTCGGGAAGCATCGGTATGGTTCGGTCTACAAGGTAGATTGAGGTAGCTCTGTCTTCTGCTTCTATATCTATGGAGTCTCCCTCTTGTATGTAGGCTGATACATCAGCAATGTGGATTCCAACTTCTATAGTTCCGTTCTCCAATTTTTTGAATGATAGAGCATCGTCGAAATCCTTCGCGTCGTGAGGATCGATAGTAAAGGTGATGGTGTTCCTAAAATCTTTTCTCGTTAGTGATTCTTTTTTAAGGAAAACTTCCTTTGCTTCTTTAAGCTTATACGCTTCGGCTTCAACTTCTTTGGGAAAGTCAAGATCAAAACCTCGGTCAAGTACAATTGATTGTATTTCTGTTTCGTGTTCTCCCGCCCGTCCGATTATTTTCAGTATTTTTCCTTCAGGGTCTTTTCGAGAGTTTTTCCAGGGGTGCATTTTGACGAGTACTTTATCTCCTGGAGCACCGCCCTTTGGATCAGTTATTAAGATGTCGGTATACATGCGTCGGTCGTCGGGAACTAAAAATAGATACTCTTGTTCTCGCTCAAGTACTCCAACAAAGGTGTCTCTGGATCGTTCGAGCACCCGAAGGACTTCCCCGTCTTTTTTACCGCTTCGTTCTATAAGCACCGTATCTCCATTAAGCGCTGTATTTAGTAGATTGTGGGGGATCTCGATATCTTTACCGATATATCCCATACCGTTTCTTGCGACAGCTATAACGGCTTCAATAGTTTCTTTCTTTTTTTGTTTATGTTGCATACCTAGAGTATATCCTGATATATGCGTGAATGGTAGCTTGTCTATTGACTTATACCACCGATGGGTGGTAAAGTTCAAGGCATGTTAAAGATTAGATTACAAAGAGTAGGAAGGAGAAATCATCCGTCATATCGGGTGGTGGTTACTGAATCTCAGCGAGGCCCAAAAAGCGGTGATTTTATTGAAAACGTGGGGTCATATAATCCTCACACAAATGAAATTGTTTTAGAAGGAGACAGAATTAAACACTGGCTTTCAAAGGGTGCACAGGCATCTGACACGGTGCACAACTTGCTGGTGACTAAAAATGTTATTGAAGGAAAAAAGATAAATGTTCTTCCAAAGAAGAGTCCTATGGTAAAGAAGAAAAAGAAGGCAACAGAAGAAGCTCCTAAAGAAAAGGAAGTGGCAGTAAAAGAGGAGTAAATTAGTTGACCTCAATATTGAACGTATTGTACACTACTAAGGTTAAGGTCGTGTAGAAAATTATCAGACTTGAAAAATATCACTATGGAAATGGATCAAGGATTTCTTGAGCATGTAGTAAAATCTCTCGTAGATTACCCAGACGATGTACACATCGTTCGTACGGTTGACGAGATGGGAGTACTACTTACACTTGATGTAAATGCACAAGATATGGGAAAAGTGATTGGACGAGCAGGAAACACTGCCAAGGCAATCAGAACTCTTCTTCGAGTTGTAGGAATGAAGAATAATGCTCGAGTTAATCTCAAGGTTAACGAACCACAAGGTGGTTCAGCGCATGTATCTTCTTCCCCTGTTACAGAGGAACCAAAAGCGCAGCCAACTATTCAATCAGCAGATGTTGATGAAGTAATGGCAGACTTGCGAGCAGACGAAGAGTAATTGAAACGCTTGTTATTAAACCGCAGTGAAGACTGCGGTTTTTTTGTTGTGCTGAAATCTTGACATACACATACTCTGGAGGTATGATTTTGTTTTATATAAATTAAGTAAGTATATGAGGGAAAGGTTATGTGATGGCTGTGAATGCTGTAAACCATTAATCGGAAGATGTCCGTATTGTAGGTAATCATAAACTCCACAAACGTGGTGTTTTACATTGCTACAGTCATAGCTCGTAAACAGTACAGATTTTGATAAAATAAACATATGCATTTTCACATCATCACGTTATTTCCGAACATGTTCAATTCCTATTTAAAGGAATCAATTATTGCTCGTGCAATTAAAGAAAAGAACATAAAAATCTCTTTGTATACTCCTCGTGACTATACAACTGACAAACATAAAAAAGTAGATCGAAAACCATACGGAGGAGGCCCCGGTATGGTGCTTGAAGCGGTACCCATACTGAAGGCAGTACACAAAGCGGTAGGAAGGAAAAAAGATGTGAAGATTATCTTCCTTTCTCCAAGTGGAAAGGAGTTCAGCAATGCATACGCTGAGAAAACCATCAAAAAATACAAACATGTAGTCATTATTGCAGGACGTTACGAAGGAATTGATGCGCGTGTTATAAAAGCATTGAAAGCTGAAGAAGTTTCTATAGGAAACTATACACTGACCGGAGGAGAATTACCCGCAATGGTGATGATTGATGTTATAAGTAGAAGAATTCCTGGTGTGCTTGGAAATACTGAGTCGGTAGAGGAGAAAAGAATTTCTTCGAGTGAAGTATACACAAGACCTGAATCTTTTACCTATAAAGGGAAGGAATATAGAGTGCCAAAGGTTCTTTTGTCTGGACATCATAAAGAGATAGAGGAATGGAGAGAGAAAAAGTAGATCATTTGATGAACGGTGTTCTGGTGAGTAGTAATGTTGACATAAATCACTATATTATATATACTAACTCCGTTATATATTTCCGTTTGATTGAGTTTTTGCTGCCCAATTCTATACATTTCAATAACACATTATTAACAGCGCTAAGCTAAATTTACCTGTGCCGTTTAGGTATTAGTAAGAGGCGCCATTTTTGCGCGTCTTGTATAGATATATGAGTAAACTAAAGCAAAAGACTTTTAACAAGTTCAATAAGCCACGAGTGACTCTACCAAACCTTGTAGAGCCACAGATTGAATCATTCAAGTGGTTTGTTGAAGAGGGGATCAAAGAGATCTTCAAAGAATTTTCTCCAATCAAAGATTACGGAGAGAAAAAATTTGATCTTACCTTTGTAAAATACGAGGTTGGGAAACCACAGTATGATGAATATTATGCTAAGGAGAACAAACTTACTTATGAAGCTCCGATCCGAGGAATCATTAAACTCAAGAACCATCTATTAGGTACAGAAAAAGAACAGGAGATTTTCCTTGCTGATTTACCAATGATGACGGACCACGGTACATTCATTATTAATGGAGTTGAGCGAGTGATTGTTCCTCAGTTGGCACGTTCGTTTGGTATCTTCTTTACGGATCATGAGTCAAAAGGAAAACATCTCTTTGGTGCAAAAATCATGCCAGCGCGCGGTGCATGGATTGAAATCGATTCAGAGGCAGACAATATTATCTATGTAAAAATAGACCGAAAGAGAAAGTTCCCCGTGACGACACTTCTTCGAGCGCTCGGAGCTGAGTTCGACAAAGATATGTATTCACTATTTGCAGGAGACAAGAATGCAAAGCAGTACATTGAAGCATCACTTGCAAAAGATACCGCAACGACAAGCCTTGAGGCTTTTGTTGAGATTCACAAAAAACTTCGAGACGGAGATCCTGCAACGCCAGAGAATGCTCGAGAATACATCCAGTCAATCTTCAATCAAGACCGATACGATCTTTCCCACGTTGGAAGATTTAGATTTAACCAGCGATTTAATAAGAGTGTAACTGATGTTGAACTTGCAAAACGTACTATTACACTTGATGATTTGGTTACTATTGTGTCATACATTATTTTGCAAAATCACACTCCAGACGCAGCTGCAGACGATATTGATCACTTAGGATTCAGACGAGTGCGATACGTTGGAGAACTTATCCAACAAAAAGCACGAATTGGAATTTCTAGAATGAAGAGAAATATTCAAGATAGAATGTCTACGGTTGAACCTGAGACATCGAGCCCTGTGCAGTTCATTAACCCTCGACCACTACAAGCGAGTATCAAAGAGTTTTTTGCTACTAACCAGCTATCACAGTTCATGCAGCAGCAGAATCTTCTTACTGAACTTGAACATATCAGAAGGCTTTCTGCGCTTGGCCCCGGAGGTTTGACGAGAGAGCGAGCAGGATTTGAAGTTCGAGACGTACACCCATCTCATTATGGTAAGGTGTGTCCGATTCAAACTCCAGAAGGTCCTAACATTGGACTAATCCTACAACTTGCAAACTATGCAAAAATTGATGAATTTGGAATTATTAAAACTCCATACGCCAAGGTGGTAGATGGGGTTATAACTCCCGAGGTTGTATACCTGAATGGAATTGAAGAAGAATCAAAGAATATTTCCCATGCAGCAGCAGACATTGATGACAAAGGTAATTTCAAACATGACCATGTTGTTGTCCGTCATAGGGGAGAGCCACTTGTTGTTCCCAAAAAAGAGGTTGATTTCATTGATGTAGCAACAAACCAACCATTCTCAATTGCTACTTCAATGATTCCTTTCCTAGAAAATGATGATGCCAACCGAGCATTGATGGGATCAAACATGCAAAAGCAGGCTACTCCATGTATTCGTCCTGAGGCACCACTTGTGGCTACAGGAATAGAAGGAATGGCTGCTCGAGATACCGGACGACTAATTATTGCGCGAGAAGATGGAAAAGTAGAAAGGGTAGATGCACGCCTTGTTGTCCTTAAAGACAAAAAGGGAAAGAAACATGAATACAAACTAATTAACTTTAGTAGAACAAACGAAATGTCCTCATTCCACCAGCGACCGATTGTATCCTTTGGAGAAAAGGTAAAGCAAGGAGATGTACTTGCTGATACCTCATCAACTGATAATGGACAGCTTGCACTTGGACAGAATGTACGAGTGGCATTTATGTCATGGGCTGGTTCTAACTACGAGGATGCAATCGTTATTTCAGAACGTCTTGTAAAAGACAGCAAGTTCACCACCATTCATATTGAAGAATTTGAAGTATCAGCTCGAGACACCAAACTTGGTCCTGAAATAACTACCCATGATATTCCAAATGTTGGAGAGCATAAACTAAAGAACTTAGACGAAGATGGAATTGTTCGAGTTGGTGCAGAAGTTACCGCAGGAGATATTCTTGTTGGAAAGGTTACTCCAAAGGGAGAAACACAGCTAACTCCAGAAGAGAGACTTTTACGATCGATCTTTGGAGAAAAAGCTAAAGATGTAAAAGATACTTCTCTTCGCATCGGAAGTGGTAAGCAGGGAAGAGTAATCGGCGTAAAAGTATTTTCACGAGAAAATGGAGATAAGCTAGACTCAGGAATCATTAAACGAATTCATGTTACCGTAGCACAGCTTCGAAACGTATCAGTAGGAGATAAGCTTGCAGGACGACACGGAAACAAGGGAGTTATTTCACGAGTACTTGCAGAAGAAGATATGCCGTACGATGAAGATGGACAGCCCGTTGACGTTATCCTTACACCACTTGGTGTTCCAAGTCGTATGAACCTGGGACAGATTCTAGAATTACATATGGGAATGGCAGCACATGCACTTGGTTACCAAGCGATCGTGCCACCATTTTCAAGTGCATCAATAAAAGAAATTCAGGATGAGTTGAAAGAAGCAGGGTTTTCTCCAACCGGAAAGATGTCGCTGTACGATGGTAGAACTGGAGAGCAGTTTAACCAAGATATTTCAGTTGGGTACATGTATATCTTGAAGCTTCACCACATGGTGGAAGACAAGATACACATGCGATCGATTGGTCCATACTCGCTGATTACACAGCAACCGCTTGGAGGAAAAGCACAGAACGGAGGGCAACGATTCGGGGAGATGGAAGTGTGGGCACTACTTGGATACGGAGCAGCGTATTCTCTCCGAGAAATGCTTACCATTAAATCAGATGATATTACGGGACGATCTGCAGCATTTGATGCGATCGTCAAAGGAAATCGTATTAGTAACATTCATACACCAGCATCATTCAATGTGTTGTTAAATCAACTCAGGTCGCTTTCGCTGGATATTAATCTTATGAAAGAAGAGTAATACCCATAGGGCATAAATATGAAAAAGAAAATACATAACACACACGATTTTACCTCAATTGGTATCAAACTTGCTTCTCCTGAGATCATTAGAGATTGGTCGTATGGTGAAGTTACCAAGCCAGAAACAATTAACTATCGAACACAACGATCAGAAAAGAGCGGGCTCTTCGATGAGAAGATCTTTGGTCCAGAAAAAGACTACGAATGTTTCTGTGGAAAATACAAAGGAATACGATACAAAGGAATTGTATGTGATCGATGCGGAGTTGAAATTACAAGATCAATTGTACGACGTGAACGAATGGGACACATTGAACTTGCGACACCCGTTTCTCACATCTGGTTCCTACGAGGTATTCCGTCAAGAATTGCTTTGATCCTCGGAGTTTCCGCTACTGAAGTTGAGCGAGTAGTATACTTTGCAGGATACATTGTTACGAAAATTGTTAAGGAAGAAAAAGAACGTATCCTTAAAGAAATTGATACTGAGTACAAAATTCGATTAAAGAGTGCAACAGACGATAAAGCAAAGAAAGCACTTAAGGAGCTTCTTACTAAAGCAAAGAGTGAAATAGGAAATCTAGAAGAAGGAGATATATTAGATGAGGCATCATACCATAAGTACTCAGTGAAGTACGGTACTGCGTTTGAAGCAGGTATTGGTGCTGAAGCAATTTATAATATATTCAAGAAACTTGATCTTAAAAAACTACTAAAGAAACTTGAAGAACGAAAAGAAAAAGCAGGAGTTGTTGAAACCGCAAAGCTAATTAAACGCATTGCATTGGTGAAATCAATGATTAGTGCAAATATTCGACCTGAATGGGTATTTCTTACCGTTATTCCAGTAGGACCCCCTGCACTTCGTCCCATGGTGGCGCTCGAAGGAGGACGACACGCAACATCAGATGTTAATGATCTCTACCGACGAGTGATTAACAGAAATAATCGATTGAAGAAACTGATCGATATTAATGCGCCAGAGGTGATTCTTCGAAACGAAAAGAGAATTCTTCAAGAAGCGGTTGATGCGTTGATTGATAATTCAATTCGTCACGGAAACTCAATGATGTCTGCAATGAGTCAGTCACAGAGGCGACCGCTGAAGTCCCTTTCAGATTATTTGAAAGGAAAGCAAGGATACTTCCGACAGAACTTACTTGGTAAGCGAGTAGATTACTCAGGACGATCGGTGATTGTTGTTGGACCAGAATTGTCACTTGATCAGTGTGGACTACCAAAACACATGGCACTTGAATTGTTCCGACCGTTTGTTATCTCAAAACTTCTTGAACGGGAAATTGCGTACAACATTCGTGGCGCAGGAAGACTCATTGAAGAAGGAATGCAAGAAGTATGGGCTATTCTTGAAGAAGTTATTGAAGGAAAATACGTACTCTTAAACCGAGCACCCACCCTTCATCGACAAGGTATCCAAGCGTTTCGACCTGTATTGATTGAAGGTAATGCTATTCAAATTCACCCATTGGTGTGTCCAGCATTCAATGCTGACTTCGATGGAGATCAGATGGCAGTGCATGTTCCTCTTTCAGAAGAAGCACAGCTTGAAGCCAAGGAGATCATGTCTGCGAACAAGAATATTTTGAAACCAGGAAACGGTGAACCTGTTATCGCAATGGCACAAGATATTGTTCTCGGATGTTACTGGATGACGAAGACAGTTGAAGGAGAAAAGGGAGAAGGAAACTATTTCCAATCACCAAACGCTGCAATTCTTGCGTATGATTATCGAGAAGTTGATTTCCGAGCAAAGATTCACGTGATGGCGACAAATACTGATAAGTACCAAGAATTCGAAGAAAAGCTGTTTGAAACGACCGTTGGACGACTTCTTTTCAATAGCGTACTTCCAAGTGATTACCCATTCATTAATGGTGAAATGACGAAGAAGGCACTTGTTGAATTGGTTGATAATCTTATTGAAAAATACGGACTTGATCAGATTCCTACCATTGTAGACAAGATTAAAACGTTTGGATTCAAATATGCAACTAAGTCAGGAATTACCTGGAGCATGGATGATCTTAAGATTCCTGCTAGAAAAGGTAAAATTATTGAATCTGCAAAGAAGAAACAGAATGATATTTACGCACAGTATAATGATGGACTTCTTTCAAAGGAAGAGAAGAAACGAATGAATATTGAAATCTGGCATAATGCTAAGGATGAAGTATCAAAACTAATGCCGGAAGTTTTTGCACACAGTGAATCAGTAAATGACATTGTGACTTCTGGTTCAAGAGGGTCAGTTGGACAGTTAACCATGATGGTAGGAATGAAGGGACTTATCCAAAACACCCAAGGAGAAACACTTGAATTTCCAATCCTTACTTCATACCAAGAAGGACTTCCACCAATTGAATACTTCGTTACAACTCACGGAGCAAGAAAGGGACTAGCTGATACCGCGCTTCAAACCGCGAAAGCTGGATACCTAACCAGAAAACTCTTTGATGTTGCACAAAATGCAATCATTACGGAGAAGGATTGTTCTACAAAAGGTGACATTGTTATTTCTAGAAAGAGCTCTTCAGGAATTGAAATACAGTTTACCAAAGCAGCATTCGGAAGAGTTCTATCAAAAAATCTTGTTGATACAAAAGGAAAAGTAGTATTCAAGAGAAATCGTTTGATCTCTGCGGTAGACGCACGAGATATCGAAAATATGGACATTGAAACCATACACGTTCGATCTCCGATGACCTGTGCTACACAGTATGGTGTATGTCAGAATTGCTATGGTGCAGATCCGACAACTCACCAGATCGTTGATATGGGAGAGGCGGTAGGAACTATTGCAGCGCAAGCGATTGGAGAGCCTGGAACACAGCTATCCATGAACACGAAGCATGCTGGAGGAGCTGCGTCAGTTGGAGGAGACATTGTTCAGGGACTTCCACGAGTTGAGGAGGTGTTCGAACGAAGAATTCCAAAGAGTGCTGCGCTTGTGTCACGTATTGACGGACTTGTGTCAGAAATCAGAGAAGAAGAAAAAGAACGAATCATTATTCTTACACCAGGGGCAGATCAACCGAAAACAAAAAGAAGTGTAGAGTACGTCGTACCATTGCGAAGAATGATTTTGGTGAAGGTTGGAGACGAAGTGAAATCAGGAACACTCTTAACCGACGGTTCAGTTGATATTTCAGACCTCTACAAATATGCAGGAAAAGAAGAAGCTCAGGAATACATCATTCGTGAGACAAGTAAAATCTACGAACTACAAGGTGTGACCATTTCACGAAAGCACATTGAAATTATTGTAAAGCAGATGTTTGGACGAATAAAAATATCTGATGGAGGAGATACCGTCCTGAATGCGGGAGAAGTAGTAGAAGGGTGGCAATTTATTGAAGAGAATAAGAAAGCAAAAGAAGAAGGAATACTTCCTGCAGTTGGAAAGGTGATCGTGCTTGGTATTACTGAATCTTCACTTACCCGAAAGAGTTTCTTGTCAGCGGCGTCATTCCAGAACACGACCAAGATTTTGATCAATGCAGCGGTGCGAGGCGCTACTGATACCTTGAAGGGACTAAAAGAAAACGTGATTATCGGACGATTAATTCCAGCGGGAACCGGATTTGCAGGTAGTAAAAAGCATGCGATGATCCACGAACTTCAAGAAGAAATTCGTGAGAAAGAAGAACGACTACTTGCTGAGCAAGAGGGAGAAGAGTAACCAAAGGGCACAGGTACCCACAGGGCACAGGTAATAAAAACAAAAATGTCACAGGTTGAGCAGATAAAAGAGAGACTCAACATAGTGGATGTTGTGTCGCAATATATTAAACTCCAGCGTGCTGGAAAGAATTATAAGGGACTATCTCCCTTTAATAAAGAAAAGACACCTTCATTTTACGTTTCCACCGATCGAGGACTTTATCACTGTTTTTCCTCTGGGAAGGGGGGAGACATATTTACCTTCGTACAAGAAATGGAGGGCGTTGATTTCCAAGGGGCGCTAAAGATTCTGGCAGAGCGAGCTGGAGTTGAATTAGTATATGAAGACAAAGGAAAGAGAGATGAACGAAGTCGTCTCTATGATCTCCTGGAGAAAGCAAAGAATGTGTATCGAAAGAATCTTTCGCTTACAGAAGTAGACTACTTGTATAGCAGAGGCTTGAATGATGAATCAATAGAGAAGTGGGAGATTGGGTATGCAAAATCCGGATGGAGAAATCTTTACGAGATGTTTCAGAAGTGCGAGCAAGATTTATTCAAGTCCGGACTCATTAAGAAAAGTGAGAAGGGATCGTACTACGATGTCTTTCGAAGTAGGATTATGTTCCCTTTGTGGGATCCGTCGGGGAGAGTAGTAGCTTTCTCAGGACGGATTTTTCCAGATGACGGTGAATCAGCAAAGTATCTAAACTCTCCAGAGACAGAACTATTTTCAAAATCGCGGATTCTGTATGGGTACGATAAGGCAAAACAGTCGATACGAAAGCATAATTTTTCAATTTTAGTTGAGGGACAGATGGATGTAGTGATGTCTCATCAAGCGGGGTACACTAACACCATTGCGGTGTCAGGAACTGCGCTAACTCTCGACCACTTGAGTCTCATTCAGCGTCTATCAAACAATGTGGTAATGGCGTTTGATGCAGATCGAGCAGGAATTCAATCAGCCGGTAAAAGTGCAATGCTTGCCTTACAAAAGGGAATGGATGTAAAAGTGGCGTCTCTACCTATGGGAGTTGATCCAGCTGATTGTATTAAAGAGTCTGCTGACACTTGGAAACAAGCGGTACGAAACGCAAAACACATTGTTGAGTTCTATCTCAATATTTTGTCTACAGAAGAGTCTGACAAACGAACGTTACAATTGAAAGTTCATGAAATTGTGTTGCCATTTGTTTCTGCGATCGTAAACAAGATGGACAGAGCACATTTTGTGTCCTTAATTGCGTCACGATTAGGAATACCAGAAGAATCAATTTTGCACGAGTTGCAGAAAGTTGGCACAAAAACAGTTGCTACACCACTAAAGAAAAGTGTACAGCACAAACCTTCTTCTCGAAGATCTGCTATCTCAAAGGGATTATGTGGCGTCTACCTATGGCAGAAGAGTATTACAGACGCTGCCATAGATGTCATGAAGTTAGAGAAAGACATTATGGACATTGTAGGAAAAGAATTATTTTCAAAACTGTTAGAAAATAAAAGCATACACAATAAATTAATATTTTATGCAGAAATTGCCTATGGGGAAGCGGACGATCTTCAAAAAGAAGTGTGCCATCTGCTGACCGATCTCACCCAAGAGTATTTGAAACAAGAGTTGCAGTCCTTAACAAAACAAATTAAAGAAGCAGAGTCGAAAGGAGAAAATACAGAAGTTTTATTAAAAAAGTACAAGGAGTTATCAACTAAGCGAATTATTTAACATGGCAACAAAGAAAAAAACAGCAAAGAAGAGAGTGGTAAAAAAGAAGAAAGTTGCGAAGAAAGCTGTAAAGAAGGTGATAAAAAAGAAAGTCGCTAAGAAGAAAACTTCCGCTCCAAAGAAAAGGCAGATGTCGAAGAAGAAGCAGGCAGAGTTTGAAGGTCTTGAGGAAGCGCTTCTTGAGAAAGGTAGAGAGCGAGGATACATTACCTATGACGAAATCCTTCGATCGTTCCCTAAGATTGAAGAAGACATCGTATTTCTTGAACAGCTGTATGAAAAATTCAATACTGCTGATATTGATGTGCTAGAAGGTGGAAGTATTCTGGACGATACTGAGCCAGAGCAGTTACTTGATAAGAAAAATCAATACAAAAGAGCTGATTCATCACTTGATAATATACAAATGTACCTACGAGAGATTGGACAGTATCCATTACTTTCCGGTCCTGAAGAACGGTCTCTTGCGAAGCGAGTTATGGAAGGAGAAGAAGAGGCAAGAAATCTCCTTGCGAGAGCGAACTTACGACTCGTGGTATCTATTGCGAAGCGATACATTGGACGTAGTCCTGACTTAACACTACTCGACTTGATTCAGGAGGGTAACCTTGGATTGTTTAAGGCGGTAGATAAATTTGACTACACGAAAGGATACAAGTTCTCAACCTATGCAACGTGGTGGATTAGGCAGGCAATTACGAGAGCACTTGCTGACCAGTCACGAACCATTCGAATTCCTGTTCATATGGTGGAAACTATTGCAAAGTACAAGCAGGCAGTGCGACGACTTGCACAAGACTTAGGACGAGACCCGCTTCCTGGAGAAGTTGCAGCAGAGATGGGGCTTGAAGTGGAGAAGATTCACAACATTGAAAAGATTCAGCAAGATACCATTTCACTAGAAAATCCTGTTGGAGATGATGATGATAAATCAACACTTGGGGACTTCATTGCGGATGACAAGATTATTTCACCTGATCAGGAGACTTCTCAACGGATTCTTGCAGATCAGATAGCTGGAATTCTTGGAGATCTCTCACCCAAGGAAAAGAAAATTCTTGAAATGAGGCACGGGCTTGAAGACGGAATCTATCACACCCTTGAAGAGGTGGGAAGAGAGTTTGGGGTTACTCGTGAGCGAATTCGACAGATTGAAGCTAAAGCTATTGAGAAGATACGAAACCACGAGAAGTCTAAACG
>CAYQYW010000003.1:0-31588 GCA_964421995.1 uncultured Candidatus Saccharibacteria bacterium | reverse complement strand
GACAGATTGAAGCTAAAGCTATTGAGAAGATACGAAACCACGAGAAGTCTAAACGGTTGAGGAGTTACTAATGATCTCTACTATTTGAAAAATATAATACTTGTGGATGTGGAGGTATACATGTGACCGTCTCATCTGATATCGGGAAGATCACTATTAGGAAAATGAGTTCTAAAAAAGGGAGAACGAAGATATCATACGCTGTTGAGTAGCATGATATACTGCTAAGAATGGCAGGATTTCAAAAACTATATAACTCACTGAATAAGGAACAAAAGATGGCGGTTGACGCCATTGAGGGACCGGTTATGGTGATTGCAGGCCCTGGTACGGGAAAGACGCAGATTTTGACACTTCGAATCGCAAACATCATTAAACAGACCGATAATCCACCGGACTCAATACTTGCACTTACGTTTACCGAGTCAGGTGTATTTTCAATGCGAGAGCGGTTGGTAAAGATTATTGGAAGCGCTGGGTACAAAGTACACATTCATACTTTCCATGGATTTTGTAATGAGATCATTACTAATTACCCCGATGCCTTTCCGGAAAGCATTGGCGCGAGAAATATTAACGACATCGACAAGATAAATATTCTCAAAGAAATTATTGAGAAATCCAATCTGAAATTACTGAAACCATTTGGAGATAATTTTTATTATTTGAATATTGTTCGTGGTGAAATCAGTAAACTAAAAAGAGAAAATATTTTACCAGCAGATCTCGAAAAAATTATTTCTCTGCAAGAAAAAGAATTTAAACGTCTTGACCTATATCATGAGAAGGGAGCGCATAAGGGAAAGATGAAAGGTGAGTATATAAAGTTAGAGAAAAAGATTAAGAAAAACAAAGACTTACTAACGATATATACTGCATATCGAGATGAATTAAGTACGCAAGGGCTCTATGACTATGACGACATGATCATAGAGACAATCCGCGCACTAGAAAGTAATCCTGATTTACTTCTACAAGTTCAAGAAGAGTATCAGTACGTACTTGCTGATGAGCACCAGGATGCAAACAATTCACAGAATAGATTACTTGAGTTATTGGTTGAATATCATGATAACCCTAATCTCTTTATCGTGGGAGACGAGAAACAAGCAATTTTCCGTTTCCAAGGAGCTTCACTCGAGAACTTTAGATATTTCCAGAAAAAGTTTCCGAGTGCTTTGCTTGTCACTTTGGTGAACAACTATCGCTCCCAACAAACAATTCTTGATTCCGCACACAGTTTAATTCCTGGAGAATTAACATCTCAGTGCGGACTTACTCCAGGAAATATCGAATCACGTGCTTTCTCAAAAGATGATTATGAACACCTATTCTTAGCGAGAAATATTAACCGAAAGATACAAGAAGGGGTGGAGCCTTCAGAAATTGCAGTGCTTTATAGAAACAACAAAGACGTGGATTCAATCGTGAGAATCTTTGAGAAGGAGAATATTCCGTTTATTGTTGAATCAGATCAAAACGTACTCGCTGACACTGACATACAGAAGTTGATTAAAATGCTGAAGGCGATACATTACTTTGGAAATGACTCAACATTAGTTTCAATTTTACACATTGATTTTCTTGGTCTTGATAATTTGGATGTATATACCTTACTTAATGAATCAAGGAAAAAGCCATTGTACGAATTACTACAAGTAAAATTTCCAGAACTGTACAACAAATTATCTTCGTGGAAGAAGTTGGGTGAAAACAACAATTTACTATTTTTCTTTGAAACCGTCCTATCGGAGTCTGGATTCCTAAACTACCTCTTGAGTAAAAACACTGATGGCTTGGAGAAGCTAAATGCGTTCTTTGATGATATTAGAATTCTGGTGGAGAATCATAAAGAATATTTGCTTCCAGATTTAATTAGCTACCTAGAGTTACTTGATGAGCATAATATTCTCATTAAGAAAGACTCTGTTTCAATTAAGCCAAACAAAGTGAGACTAATGACGGCACACAGATCAAAAGGGTTAGAGTTTAATTATGTATACATTGTAGGAGTATATGACAAACATTGGGGTAACAAGAGAAGTATTGAACACTTCAGTTTACCAACCAGTGGATCTTCAAAAGAAGACCATCTCGATGATGAGCGAAGACTGTTCTATGTGGCCCTCACAAGGGCCAAAAATGGCGTCTACTTGAGTTATTCTTGCTCAGGTAGCAATGGAGCACTTCAGCTCCCATCGCAGTTTATAGAGGAAATTTCGTCAACTTGTGTTGATGTAATTGACACTGCTTCATTTGAGGAATCGGTCAAACCAGAGACTTTTTTGACCCTTAGTAAGAGTAAAGATATTGGGATAAAGGATAAAGAATATTTGAATACCTTGTTCCTTTCGCAAGGACTTTCGGTGACTGCGCTTAACAATTACCTCAAATCTCCCTGGCAGTATTTCTACAGTAACTTGTTGCGTATTCCAAAAGCGCCGAATAAACACTTGATGTTTGGTACGGCAATTGATATGACGCTCAAAGAGTATTTTGATACGAAAGAAGACGTGATCAAGTTATTTGAAAAGTATTTGTCATATCAGCCGATGACACAGTTTGAATATAACGAAGCATATGAAAAGGGAGTGAATGCACTAGAAGGGTATGTAAAAGAATATGCAAAGAGTTGGCAGTATGAAAATATATTTGGAAAATACAGAATCAGTTCTGAATTTAATGGAATCCCTATTAGAGGAGAGTTAGACAAGATTGAGGTTTTGAATGGTATGCAGGTTAATGTGGTTGATTACAAAACAGGTAAACCAAAGACAAGAAATGACTTAGAAGGAAAGACGAAGAATTCTACTGGAGATTACAAACGACAACTTACCTTTTATAAATTGTTACTTGAATTAGAAGAGAAATTCACGATGGTTTCAGGTGAGATTGATTTTGTGGAGCCAGATCAAAAGGGAAAGTATCACAAAGAGAAGTTTATCATTACCGATGAAGATGTTTCTGAATTAAAGGAGACAATCATTCGTATTTCAAAAGAAATCATGGATTTGAGTTTCTGGGACACGGAGTGTGATCCTGATAAATGTTATCATTGTGATTTGGTGGAGGAGATGAGAATGGAGTAGACTAAAAAGCACTTCCCTCAGGGTCCCACTAGACTAGACGGAGTTATTTCTTTGGCTTCTTTGGTACTTTAAGACCGTCTTGCTGTTCTCCGTTATTTCCTGGATTTGGAACTTTTTTATCTGGTCCAACACCATTTTTTGAACCCACATATTGATCTTTTGGTTTTTCTTGTTTACTCATAATACTAATTATATACTGTATCTTATTACTTGTCAATAAAGATATTCTATGAATAGCTCACAAGAGTTATTGGGTCGTTGCGTGCGTAAAAGTTGCTTACTGTAGGAAGAGAAAAATGAAATATATAGTTTTTACGCAGCAATCGCATCTTCTGGCTTCTCTTCTGGAACTAGCAACGCCCCAGCGCCATCAGCAGGCGAAGGATCAGGCTCATCGTCATTGTCTGGCTCTTTTTCTATATCTTTTGGTTTTTTTTCTGACATGTTATTCACTAAGAATTGCATCAATCATTGTCTTCACTGCCTGGTACGGTTGTGCTCCTTCTAATGTAATACTCTCACCATCGTTCACCAGCACAATGTTGTGAGGAGTTCCTTTTCCACCACTTGCAATTGCTTCATTGAAATCTGTCTCTACTCGAGCTCGGTGTCGTTGGCTTTCGATACATTCTTCAAAACCAGCCTTTACTCCAGCCACTTTTGCGGTTTCTGAAAGAAGCTCCATGTCGAACCGTGTGTCTCCTGGAGCACTTTCAAAAATGAGATCTAAGAATTCCCAAAAGGCAGTCGGTCCACCAAGTTCAGCAACACACTCACTTGCTTCAGCGAGTGCTGGAGCATTGGGGTGTAGTTGAGAGAGTGGGAAGTGTCGATACACCCATGCCACCTTGCCGTCCTTTCCATATTCATTTACGATTCTTTTCATTGTAGTATGAAATCGCTTACAAAACGGACACTCAATATCTGAGTACTCAACAATGACGATATCTGCATTTGGATTACCAATAATATGATCATTTTCTTGAACCACCCGTATTTCTGTTACTGTTTCCTCTTCTGGTTGGATAGGCACATCTTTACTGTCTCCAAAAAACACCGCTCCTCCGATAAGGAGACCTGCAATAACAATAGCAAAGGGAACTAATTTATTATTCATAGGATACTACTTATTATGCTAATATTATGCAAGTATATCACACAGTTATGGATAGTATATATAACATCATACTAGGAGCTGTTCAGGGGGTGGCAGAGTTTCTACCAATTTCCTCTACAGGGCATCTTATTTTTGTACGGGAGTTATTTGGTGTCAATCATGAATTTGGGCTTGCGGTTGACGCAATGCTTCATCTTGCTACTGCACTTGCGGTACTCGTCTATTTCCGTAAAGATTTTATTGGACTTCTAAAAGAAGTATGTTCATTGGTACAAAAAAGGGAAGTATCGCGCGAAAATAGAATTCTACTTATTTCAATTACCCTTGGAACCATTCCTGCGGTCATTACTGGATTATTTCTCGAAGACATTATGGGTACGTTATTCAGGAATATAGATTTGGTAGCGTACGCACTGATTACTGGATCAATTCTAATGTACGTTGCAGATCGCTTTGCTCAACAAAATACAGAACTTTCAATTAGTAGTGGGTGGAAGATTGGATTGTTTCAAGTACTCGCATTGGTTCCTGGTATGAGTAGAGCTGGATCTACCATAGCAGGAGGATTACTTCTAGGACTTAAAAGGGAAGCGGCTGCGAGGTTTACCTTCCTTCTCTCATTCCCAATCATTTTTGGAGCAGGGGCAAAAAAAACGTTGGAGTTAAGCAGTGCAGGAGTTTTTGTAGATTCTGGTGTATCAATTTTTGCAGGGGCAATTACTGCATTCATTGTGGGAATGTTCTCAATACATTATCTACTAAAGTTTTTGAAAACACACACGCTCAAGGTGTTTATCATATACCGATTATTATTGGCTGTGCTGATACTAATTTTTTTCTAAAAAGGAAGCGTATGTGTCATTGAAGAGTCTTCTTTTTCTTCCCAGTCTTTCGTGTCCATTTCTATTTCTTTAATACCAATGTCTTTGTACTTGAGTGTTCCATTCTTCAATGCATACTCATATATTTCTTTCGTCACTTTCACGTCCTGTATGCAGTAATCTTTTATTTTCTGTATCTCTCCATCTCTCCACCAGGTAATTGCTTGAAGTCCATTTCCAGATTTTCCAACTCCAAGTGTTGCTTCTGCAACGTTGTCTAGCTTCAACCTTCTTCCAAGTGATTTCCGTATTTCTTTCAAAAGATCTAAACTTTTAATCTGAGTCAGATCTCCAGGATAGTATTTATTCAATAGGGGAATATCAAAATGATCTGAATTATATCCAATAAGCATGTCAGTCTTTTCAAGAATTGGCCACAATTTTGGAAGCTCTGCTTCCTCATAGCATAAATATGAATCGTTTTCAGAATCATGAATACAAACCACTGACAGGTCTAATTGAGTAGCGTCATTACTCCCAACTTCCTGAAAGGTATTTTTTGTTTCAATATCGAATACTATTTTTCTCATTGGTCTAAATTTCTTCAAGAATTTGAGAAACAGAAAGTTTCTTTTCTTCCCCTGTTTCTAAATTCTTCAGAGGAAACACTTCATTTTTTACCTCGTCGTCTCCAATTGAAAGAACATAGGGAATAGTTAATTTGTCAGCATATTTAATTTGATCTCCGATTTTTTTGTCTGTGATGTTTACCGTAACGGCAAGGCCTCCATTTCGTAATTCAGCTCCTACCTTTTGTGCAAAAGGAATTTTATCTGAATCAATGGTTGCGATGAATAGATCAGTAGAAGAAATATATTCTGGAAGTAAATTATGTTTTTCTAGAAAATCACGAATGGTGACATCTCCCATACCAAAACCAACAGTAGGGAGTTTCTCTGCATCAAAGAGATCCATTAAGTTGTCATAGCGTCCTCCTCCGTACAGCGAGCGAGTGGTTCCTTCTACGATCTCGTGTATTTCAAACACCATGCCGGTGTAGTAAGAGAATCCCCGAATGATTGTGTCATCATATTGTACATTGCTAATTCCACGCTCTTTCAGCATGTTGATGAGTTTTTCTGTGTGTTCTCCTGGTGCGCTATTTTCAATATGTATAGTAGATCTACCTTTGTCCATTTCAGATAGTACCTTTTCAACTTCTTCCTCGGTATCGTACATTTCCATGAGAATTTCTTTCAATCTTCCTCGGTTATTGATTCTAATCTCGTATTTGTCTCTCTCTGCACCAAATCCCTTCATGACGGCGTCCGCAAGCGCAATTATCTCTAGCTCTGCTTCTATTCCAGGAACGCCAAAGATGTCAGCGTTCAACTGCCAGTGCTCACGTAAACGTCCTTTCTGTGGTCGCTCGTAACGAAATAGGTTAGGTATGGAATACCACCGCATTGGTAGCTGGAATTCTTTGCGCTTTGCAGCAATCATTCTCGTTACCGTAGGAGTCATTTCAGGTCGCAGGGTGACTTCTCTTCCTCCTCGATCAGTAAAGGTATATGTCTGTTCGTTTACGATTTCTTGACTAGTTTTCTCTTTATATATGCTTAAGTATTCTAGTATAGAAGCATCATACTCACTGTATCCAAAGCTCTCACATACTGACTTCATTACATCAAATAGATAGTTCTGTATGAACTTGTCTTTTGGGTAGAAATCCCGCACTCCTTTATAGCTGTCTGTTGATATTTTATTCATAATCAATTAGATTGTAACAGAATCATATGACTGATAAAAGTGGAGTTATTTGTGTATATAAGAAGATTGGGGAAACGCCCCTAGAGGCTATTTCTGCATTACACATAAAGGAAAAACTTTCATACATTGGAAGACTCGACCCCTTGGCTTCCGGCCTCATGCTTGTGCTTGTGGGCGAGGAAAATAAGAACAGGGAGAACTACCTAAATCTCAGAAAGAAGTACCAGTTTGAGTTTATCGTTGGTTTCAAGACAGACACCTATGACGTACTAGGGTTAGCAGAAGCATGCACTGGAGACTACAAGGAAATTGAAACAGGGGAACGAACACAGAAATATCCTCCGTACTCTTCAAAACCAGTTGACGGAAAACCACTCTTTATGTGGGCACGCGAAGGGAAGAAGGTGACACTCCCAGAACGAGAGATTGAGATTTTTGAATCAAAAATACTTGGTGAGAGAAAAATATCCTCACATGAACTAAAAGAAATTATTGTCACTAAAATTAACTTAGTGAGAGGAGACTTCAGACAGAAAGAAATTATTGAACGCTGGAATGAGTTACTGAACGGGGGAGAGTATAGAATAGTTACTGGAGAAATTTCAAGTTCTTCGGGCACCTACATTCGCGGATTAGTAAACGATAGTGGTTGCTGTACCACACTCGGAATTACGCGAACAGAGTTTGGTGATTATAGACTTGAAGATTTAGAAGCTTGAAGAGCTGTATCTTGATATGCAAGGATGATATCGCGCACTCTTCCTGGATGAGGAACTGCTTTCATAGCAAATTTTTCATTGGTACCAGCAGTCTGTATGTAGATACAGCCATAGTTAAGTGTTGTTCCAAAGAATCCAGCGGTAACTAGGGTAACGTCTTGAATTTTGTCCATTCTAAAAACTGAAACATGGCGCTTAAATAGATTTTGCTGATCGATATCAATAACTTTTTCGTCAGTAATGATCATCTTATCAAGATAGTAGTCAGTCCAGATATGGAATATCTTCGTCCACATAAGCAGTACCCAGAGTCCACCCCAGAAAACAATAAGCGCGGTGTTTGTATCAAAAGATAGCGTAGTTGATGGACCAATTTGTATCTCCGATCCACTGGTGAGGTAACTAAAGGCAATGAACGGAAGGAATAACCCAATGACGTAGGGGAGCACTGCTCGAAAGATAACAAACCAATGCTTTCGTACTTCTACTATTATTTTTTCATGTTCTTCTATTCCGTACATATTAGGTGATGTTTACTGCTGCAAAAAAGATGGTAAGGATAAGTAAGAATGACACCGATAGGTAAACGATCATTGTCGGCCATATCATAGGAGTATCATAGTCGTATTTAAACCAGTGGTATATGATAATACCTCCATATATGATGGTACCAATAAGGGCTATTACAAAAACAGCCCAGGTAACCGCAGAGATGTTTACCGCTCCTTCGAAGCCGAGAACTGACGATTCTGGAATTGCGATATCGGTTAACATGTTCTAAGTATATAAGAGTATGGGAAAAATAAAACCCCTCTTTTGAGGGGTTTTAGGTATTACATCCAGAATGGTCCAAAGAGTGAGAAGGCAATTGTTGCAACGATGAGTGATGTAAACATCGTCGGCGTTCCTTTCTTGAGCCACTCCATAAAGGTAATCGGATTATCAGTCTGTTCTGACTTAGACATGATGATGATGTTCGCGGTAGATCCAATTGGACTTCCGTTTCCTCCGAATCCTACTCCAAGCACTAATGCCCACCACAGGATTTCGATATCAACTCCCTGTGTTCCAAGGAAGGCGATAATAGGAACCATGGCTACGGTAAGTGGAATGTTATCAACGATTGCTGATAGGATTGCTGCTGACCACATCAGAATGATTGCCGTTAGTAGAAGATTTTCAGCTGCACCCTGAACGATAAATTGTGCAAGGTATTGAAGTACCCCAGCATGCTCTAATCCTCCAACAAGGACAAAAAGAGAACCAAAAAATACAAGTACTGATAGTTCTGTTTTTTCAAGAATCTTCTGAGGGTCTTTCTTTGGGCTAACTAAGATCAAGGCAAGTGCTGCACCAATTAATGCAACAAGTGCTGGTGGCATGTGAAGCATGCCGTGTGTAAAGAAGAGGATTACCACAATAGCAAGAACAAACATAATCTTGTACATGGTTACCTTGTCCTTAATAGCATCATTTGCGTTCATCTTGCTTAGTTTTTCTACGTTCTGTGGCTTTTGCTTCATTTCTTTTCGGAAGGTAAACCTAAGGGTTAAGAGTGTTACCATCCACGCTACGGCAACAACAGGGAGTGAGTGTACCAGGAATGTGTTGAATGTGAATCCAGCCGCTGATCCAATGATGATGTTGGGCGGATCACCAACAAGTGTTGCTGCACCTCCAACGTCTGAAAGCAACGCTTCAGCCATCAAGATTGGTGCAGGATTGATTGAAAGCATCTTCGTGATAACGATGGTAATAGGAGCAATCAAAATAATTGTCGTTACGTTATCGAGAATCATTGATAGAAGGGTTGTAATCGAACCAAGTGCAATTACTAACCTCCATGGAGATCCCCCGGTAAGTTTCGCGGTAATAATACCGAGATACTGAAAAAATCCAGTTGTTTCAAGAATAGCAATGATAACCATCATTCCAAAAAGAAGACCGATGGTACCAAAGTCTACAGAAGCAAGCGCTTCTCCAGGGTTGTAGAAACCAAAGATCATACCAAGGAGAACCATTACTACCGCTCCAAACATTCCAATCACGGTTCGGTGGATTCTTTCAGTTAAAATAAATATAAAGGTGAACGCAAACACTGCAAGGCTCACCCAAAATGAAATATCTACTTCCATGTTAGTTTTTTGAAATGGTTATGTCTAGATGTTGCGCCATAATTTTCTTTAAACCACGACGTGTAATAGCACCAAGAGGCTTGTTATCTTCGTCAACAACAGGAATTCGTGCTTGACCACGTTCAATTGCGATAACCGCAACTTCCATGAGACTCGCATTTTCGGTAACTGTTGTCTTGTCAGTTACCATGAAGTCGGTAACTGGCATGTTCTTTGTTCTTGCTATTTCTTCATGAAATATTTCTTCTGTGGTGAAGTGTGCTGCAATAGTATCTTCCTCGGTGTAGTCTGGTACAACTGCCTTCAGAAGTTCTACTACATTAACTTCTCCAACCATTTTTCCCTCGTCGTCAATAACAAGTACTGAGTTGGTATTCTCAGAAATCATTACGTTTATTACATCATCAAATGTGGCTGTATTCTTGACCAGAGTACAGTGAATCATGATGTCTTTCATTGAAAGATTATCTGTCATAATTATTATATAAATTACTAATAAAACGGACTAGTGCCCGCACGGATGGTAGTATACACCTTTGATTAAATTCGTAAAGGGTATTTGTGCACTTTTGTATCTTTACAGAATCGTGATACAAATAACATATTATTTATGAAAAATATAATTATATCAATCGTTGCTCTTCTTGCTGTTGCAGTTCTACTGTTTAATTGGTTTGGAGGAGAAGAAGAAAATAATACTATGGAAAATAAAGAAACAACGAACCCAGTGGTGACACTAAAAACTAACGTAGGAGATATCTCCTTGGAGCTCTACATGGATACAATGCCTATTACTGCGGGTAATTTCATTAGACTCGCAAAGGACGGATTCTATGATGGCATTAAATTTCATCGAGTGATCAAGGGATTTATGCTTCAAGCAGGAGATCCTAATTCTAAGGGAGATGATGTTGCAACATACGGTACGGGAGGTCCAGGATACACCATTCAGGATGAGTTTGTGGCAGGACTAAGCAATGTACGAGGAACCATCTCTATGGCAAATACCGGTCAGCCTAATTCTGGAGGAAGTCAGTTCTTTATTAACCTTGTTGATAATGTATCACTTGATTTTGATAAGGAGCCGATTCAAAGCAAACACCCTGTGTTTGGTGCTGTTGTTGAGGGACTTGATATAGTGGACGCAATTGGTGTTACCGAGACAAATGCACGAGATTTGCCGGTAGAAGCAATCATCATTGAATCTATTGAGATTAGTGAATAACTTACTTTTTCTTTGGTATAAAAGGGATACTATATAGATAATGAATAAAAGTATTATTGCGGTGTTACTTGTCGTCATACTTTCTGTAGTAGCATATTTTGCCTTTTTTAAAAAAACAGCAACGGAAGTCACTACGCTACCTGCTACCATTACTACTGAAGACTTAGTAGAAGATATACCAGAAATCAATCCAGCAGAGAATGCAAATCCATTTAGTGATGGATATAAGAATCCGTTTGAATAATATGAGATTTGTAAACGTAGTATTTGTAGTACTTTTGCTCATCGCAGGCTTTTCTGTATCCGCTCAAATTGAGAATATTACTTTTCCGATTAATGACTTAGGAGGGTGTGAGAGCAAAGAAGCTTGTAAAACATACTGTGATGAACCAGCTCATATCAATGAGTGTATTTCTTTTGCAGAAGAACATAAGTTGTTGCCAGAAGAAGACATTGAGCGGGTAAAGAAATTTAATAAGTTGGGTGGCGTGGGCCCTGGTGGCTGTGATTCAATGATTTCTTGTGAAGCATTCTGTAGTACTATTGCACATATCAATGAGTGTCTTGCGTTTGCTGAAGACAATCATTTTATACCTGAAGAAGAGCTCGAAGAGATACGAATGATTCATAGTCTTGTTAATCGGGGAGTTTCTTTTCCGGGAGGGTGTACTAGTGAAGCTGAATGTGAATCATATTGTAGTGATGTTGCTCATATTGATGAGTGTTTTGCGTTTGCTGTTGAAGCTGGATTTGTAGAGGGAGAGAAACTTGATGAAGCAAAACGAGCTTTTGAATTAATGCAACGTGGAGAAACACCGGGTGGGTGTACTGATAGACGTGCGTGTAGAACGTATTGTGATAGTGACTTACATTTTGAAGAGTGCATTGTATTTGCCGAGAAAGCAGGATTTATATCTGAAACAGAAGCGGCAGTAATAAAAAAAACAGGTGGCATAGGTCCTGGTGGGTGTGTACGAGAGGAATGTGAGGCGTATTGTCTGGACCCGTCCAACTTTGAAGTGTGTAGTGCTTTTGGAAGAGAACACGGACTAGAAAACCATGATTTTGATCAACGACCAGAAGAACAGCAATTTGCTCCAGGAAAAAGAGATTTTTCGTTTGGGTCTGAAGTTATTGTCTGCTTGAAACAAGAACTTGGCTCTGATTTTGTAGAGAAACTAATGGCCGGGCAAATCCTTCCAACCCCGATGGTGGAGGATGTTGTTCAAAAATGTTCTGAGGTAAGGCATGTTGAAGAAAAGAGAGAAACGCCTGATTACCAGTCACTACCTGACGATTTGTACAAGCTAGTTCCAGAAAAATACGAAAGAGAGTACGACATTAATTTTCTAAAAGAGAATATACATGAACAATTTCTAAATGATTTCGACAGAAGACAAATAGAAGAAGAGATACGAAAGAAGATGGAACATGAACAGAGCGAATATGAATATAAAATAGAGAAATTACCAGTCAATGAATAGTCGTAACTTACGTAATTTTATATTCGGTGTTGAGGACGGTCTTGTTTCAACCGCAGGACTCCTCACGGGTATCGCAATTGCGGGTACTGCCATGAAGACTATTATCCTTGCGGGTGTGGTCTTAATTTTTGTAGAAGCATTTTCGATGGGGGTTGGAAGTCTCATGTCTGAGAATTCAGCCAATGAACTTACCAAAAGAGGAGATGTGTCACTTTTTAAATCTGTTGTCCCAGGGACAATAATGTTTGTGTCTTATTTACTTTCGGGATTCATTCCACTGTTCCCTTATTTTATATTACCGGTTGACACTGCACTTTTTGTCTCCGTAGTTGTTTCTTTGATTGCACTATTTATACTAGGCTACGTAGGGGCGATGATGACAGGAGCAGGGAGATGGAAACATGCTATCGAGATGTTTATCATTGGTGGAGTAGCAATTACGTTGGGTACTCTTGTTGGAGTATTTGTAAATACCCTTTAAGTAAAGCGTAGTATTGTCTATTTGAGTTATCCCCATAGAGGGTTGTATTATTGTAACAATGCTGTATATTTATACAGTACCTGTTATTTGTCCTCGGATGATTGGCAGGTACACTGGAAGGCGTCACCCTTGGGTGGCGTTTTCCATTTTTATATTTCTCATATTTTTTTTCAAACTTTTCAAAACTACTTACCTTCGCCAAAACCACGTTTTTTCATTGCCAGGAGTACTTGATCATCCTTTAGTAAAAAACAAAGTGTTGCCGGTCTCATGTAACTATATGATATAATAGTGAAATGGATAATCAAAAACAAATGTTCGAAGGTAATTGGAATTGTAGCGCTTGCAATGCTGCAATAACACAGCTTCCATTTCAACCAAGTAATACGAGTAATCTTCTGTGTCGTGACTGTCATTCGAAAGGAGCTGCCAAGAAAATGTTCCAAGGGAAATGGAACTGTAGTAAATGTGGTGAAAACATAACTGAACTACCATTTGAGCCACGAGAAACAGGCAACTTAGTATGTAGAAGTTGTTTCCTAAATAAATAAGTGGTTCGTGATCACTGCCGTTTGGAGAGATACGTTTGGTTTAAGCTTTAGATTGTCGTAGTGCTTCAAAGAGTACAATTCCAGTTGCAACTGACACGTTGAGACTTTCTACAGTACCGTTCATGGGTATTTTTATTAGGAAATCACAACTCTCTTTGGTAAGTCTTCGAAGACCTTTTTCTTCTGATCCCATTACAATTGCCATTTTTCCCGTTAAGTTTGCTTCGTAGAGAGATTGATTAGCGTCTCCTGTAGTTCCCGTACACCAAACACTTTCTTTCTTTAATTTTTTAATTGTTTCAGCAAGATTGCTTACCTGGAAAAAGGGAGTTGCTTCGGCTGCACCAGAAGCAACTTTACGTACTGCGGGAGTGAGAGACACTGATTTGTCTTTTGTAGCGATGACTGCATCAACGCCAGCAGCATTCGCACTTCGAAGAATTGCACCAAGATTATGTGGGTCTTGTATACCGTCTAGTAATAGAAGGAATACATTCTCTTTTTGTATAATTTCATCAAGACGTAGGTTGGTCATCGTGTTTTCGTATTCTGCAATTACTCCTTGGTGTTTTTCATCTGTGGTTCTGTGATTGATGTATTCTCGAACTACAAAGTCATAGGGTATGTTCTTTTTTTCCATTAAATTAATGAGTGACTCAGCTCGTTGATTCCGGTGTCCTTTTTCTAGCCACACGTGAGTTATCGCATTTTTCATGATGCCGCTCTCTATGGCATGGAATCCATATATTATCTCTTTTTTCATTGATTGATTATATCATCAAATGTATAGAGTACGTTTTTGAAGTTCACTATCTTTCCATTGTCGTCAACTTCAATGCCTTCTTTCTTGTACAACTTCACTCTTTCATTTTTGTGCTCGTTTGGTGTCCATATGCTACCGTCTGAATAGACTATTCTGTGCCAGGGGATTTTTTTTGGAGACATACTCAATATACTAGTTATACTTCGAGCTGCTTGCCCTCCACCTCCAGCAAGCCGAGCAATAGTTCCATAGGTGGTAACTCTACCCTTAGGAATTAATGTTCCAAGTTCCCAAACTTTTAGACTGAATTCACTAACTTGTTTTTTCATACTCGTTTTTGGTTTTATTAATAATCTTGAACGAACGCTAATTTATTGCCTTCTGAATCTTTAAAGAACGCAGTACGTCCCCAAGGAAACTCTGTAATATCATTCTTTACTCCAATAGCCTCTGGTTTATCGTTTCCTGGTATAATGGTTACACCTTTTTCTTTTAGAGCTTTTACTGTTGTATCGATGTCATCGACATAGAATTCAACATTATCAATAACCCCTCCGTTTGTGTACAAATGAATTTCTGCATCTCCTATAGTTATTCCTGCCCAGTTTTCTTTTTGTATGCGACAAGCAAGACCTAATGTTTCTGTGTAGAAGGTGACCGCTCGTTCTAGGTTAGAAACCTGTATATCGATGACTAATTTCATATATACGCAGTATAGCAAAAGACCGGCTATTGAAATAATTACAAATCTAGGGTATAGTTTGAGCTTACACCGCAGGAGCGGATTTTTTTATGGAAATACGAAATATTGCAATTATTGCCCATGTTGACCATGGGAAGACAACTCTGACCGATGTTATTCTGGTGCAAACTGGAGCGGGTGTTGAGGGTGTGTCTATGGATTCAAATGATCTTGAAAAGGAGCGTGGTATTACGATCTATGCCAAAAATACAAGTGTGTTTTATAAAGATACGAAAATTAACATACTTGATACACCAGGACATGCTGATTTTGGTTCTGAAGTAGAGCGGGTGCTTCGTTCAATTGACTCAGTTCTATTGGTAGTTGACGCTGCTGAAGGACCAATGCCGCAGACAAAGTTTGTATTGAAGAAGTCACTAGAACTTGGATTGAAGCCAATTCTTATTTTAAATAAAATTGATAAACCAGCAGCAGATGTTGCTATGGCTGAAGAGGCAGTGTACGAACTTTTTCTTAATCTCGGTGCGACTGACGAACAGCTTGATTTCACTACACTTTACGCAATTGCACGCGATGGAGTGGCAAAACGAGAGATGGAAGATAACGCAGTAGATCTTTCACCAATTCTCGATACCATTCTTGAAAAGGTTCCAGCTGCTTCAGGAGATAATTTAAAGGATAAGGAACTAAAAGCACAGGTATTTAACCTCGGCTACGATAACTTCCTTGGACGAATGGGGGTTGCTCGAATTTACGAGGGAACTATTAAAGATAAACAAGAAATTTTTATAAAAGACGCTGATGGTAAGGAATTTAAAGGAAAGATCACTAAACTCTTTACTTTTGAAGGACTCACTAGAAAAGAGGTGTCTGAAGCAAGTGCTGGAGATATCGTAATGGTTTCAGGCTTACCTCAGATCTTTATTGGTCAAACATTACTTCAAAATGAACGTGGGAAAGCAATGCCCGCTATTTTAGTTGATGAGCCAACCATATCTTTTTTTATGTTTGTAAACGATTCACCATTTGCAGGACGCGTTGGTAAGTACGTGACGGGAAGGCAAATACGAGAACGTTTAGAGAAAGAACTTGAAATTAATGTAGGATTACGTGTTGATTTTGGAGAAGATATGCGAATGAAAGTATATGGAAGAGGGGAGCTTCATCTGGCAGTACTTATCGAAAACATGCGACGAGAAGGATTTGAACTTGCGGTATCTCAACCAGAAGTTATTTTCAAAGAAGAAGCGGGTCAGAAAGTTGAACCGTATGAAGAGGTAAGTATTTTAGTGCCTGAGGAATTTTCTGGTGTGGTAATTGAAAAACTTGGTAAGCGTCGTGGTGTAATGACCAATATGGAAAAGGAGCATGGTGAAGTAAAAATTACTTTCGATGTGCCAACACGAGGACTTCTCGGATATCGTAATGAATTTATTATTGATACTAAAGGAGAGGGTATTCTGACATCGATCTTTACACACTTTGGACCCTATGCGGGAGAAGTACAGAAAACAGAGCTTGGTTCAATGGTGTCTATGGCAACGGGCAAAGTACTTGCTTTCTCACTAGCGACGCTTCAGGATCGTGGAGTGCTCTATATTGCACCAAACGTAGATGTGTACGAGGGAATGGTTATTGGAAATACGTCAAAGGGTGAGGACATGGTTGTGAACCCAACAAAGGGAAAGCATCTTACAAATATGCGTGCTTCTGGAAGTGATGGAACGATTAAAATTGCACCACCGCTTGATCTTTCTCTTGAGAAAGCGCTTGGATTTATGCGAGGAGATGAGTACCTTGAAGTTACTCCTGACGCGGTTCGCTTGCGTAAGCAGATTCTTAGTGATTCCGAGCGTTCGAAAGTGAAACGAAAAGGGAAAACTAGTTAGTTTTTTCAAGAATAATTTTTTGATCGAAATCTCCTCGTTTCTCCAATTTTTGTACTCTAAGGAACTCAAGATCTTCAATAGATAGTTTATGTACTGTAGATAGCGCATAGACTACTTCTAAAATATCAGCAAGCTCTTCAATATTTCCGTCTTGCACGTATTCAGCTACTTCTTCGTGAAGTTTTTTTACTAATGCACTTAGGTATTCATCGTCATTTGCGATGTGGGTCACGGGAGTTTTACCATTTTTTACAATACTATCGGGTATTTTGTCCCGTACTAGCTTGTCGTATTTCATTACAGAAGCATAATCATTCGAAGTGCCATCGCAGCCATGAGAAGATCTTCTCCAAGTGTCACCCATGTCATGGGAACTTTAAATACAACACCAAGACATGCACAGGGCACCACTTCTTTTTTTCGTAATTTCAGATATACACCGAATGCACTTACTAACATAATCACTAAGGTAATCCAGTTGGTGTAGAGAAGTTTGAAGGAAAAGAGATACGCAAGGCCCAACCCTAGTTCAATAAAAGGGTAGAGGTATCCATACATACGACTTCGCATAGCAAGCAAGTCGTACTCTTGGTAGGCGTTTACAAAACCTTTCAAGTTTATCACTTTGAATGATCCAAAGATGAGGAAGAAAACTGCCATAAAATTCCTAAGGATTTCAGTTATTTCAAAGGATCCTCCTCTCGACACAAGGAACCAGGTGATAAGTGCAATTATTGCAAATATTACGATGAGAGGAGTGAAGTCACTAAGTTTTGTTTGTTTGTTTTCCATATTAGAACATTAATTGAACCACAACAATTACGACAGCCATTGCTACTACATAGAGAATTTCAACTGCAATTGCATATTTTCTTTTATGAGCGTACAGCCCGTTTGCCTTTATGAACCCTGCTATCGCTAGTGTGACAAGAATAGTTACAGACAACGTTACGAGACTGATAAGCCAGGCAAATAAGAAGGTACTTGCTGCTTGTACAAACATAGCGTTTTTAGTAGGTTTGGCACCTTCTGACAAGCCTACTTCTTCCATCCACCTTCCCCCAAAAACCTTTGGTGAAAACCAAATGCCTCCGAGGACGAAGGCGGCCGCAGCGCTCGAAAGAACCATAATCCAATTTACATTGGTGAGAATTTCTTCAAACATAATACTATATGTTAATTGATATACATACAGTGTATCATTCACTATATAATTTGTGTACTTTGTAATTGTATGAAAAAACGATTCTCAATCAGTTCAAGGATTTACTACTGTGGACGTCTTATTCAATAGAAGGGTGGGGAGTTTCTTTTTTCCTAAAAATGAAGTAGTAGTAGAGTGCTCCCAAAAGTGGCAGTAATAGTCCTGCTATAATTACGATAATTGAGTTACTGATAAGCTTGTTCGTAGTAATTGTGACGGTGAAATTTTTTGTAAACTCATCAATTACATCTCTACTGTATTGTGTTCGTATGGTAAGAACATAGTCTCCAGGAGTAAAAACTACTGTATCAAATTCTTTTCGTAATATTTTCTCAGTTTCTACCATAGTATATCCTGTGTCAGTGTAAAGTACATTTTCATCGCTATCTCTAACGGTGAATGTAATAGTAACTGGTGTTGGATTTCGTCCAAAACTTTCAAAGATTACTAGTGCAGCTAATGTTTCATCAGTGGTAAATGATTGATCGTCAATAATTAAACTAATATCAAATAGCTCATCAGGAAGTTGCGGAACACAAATATCATTTAGTTTTTTAATAGTTACTTCTCCAACGTTGCCAGTACCTTTTGTAAGACTATGTGGTGCTAAAATGTCATCTGCATATTTTTCTTGGAATGCAATCACCGCTTCTGTTGTGTCTTCTTTAAATAGACCGCTTATGATTCCGTTATATACGTCATCTAATTGAAGGCAGAGTTGGAGATATCTTACACCAGTACCCTTGTCTCCTTTTTTTAATTCACGGGTAAAAAGGTAGCTAGGGGGAATATCCTCTAAGCGAAATTGCGAGTCAAGTGTTACGAGTGTTTGAACTCGTTTGTCACGTAATATGTTCTTTCTATTTTCATTGAGAATGTATGAGCTTGATGAAAGAGTAACTGCACCAAATCCTGATTTTTTTGTAAGAAACGTGACGGTACCAAATACTGTTTTTGAGTTAATCTCACCCTCATAGGTTGCTGTTTTAATAAGGAGACCAAGAGGATTGTTTTTAAAGTCAGACTCAGGTTCTATTATTGAAATCCATCCTTCGCCAAAGTCAAATGTCTCAATAGCTAAAAGGTCAGGAGGGTAGATGAGTACCATCCTTGCCTCATGACTAGATGCATCGGTTGGCTCAATATCAATACGAAGATGAAACTCTTGCTCAAGATCATGTTTTCCGTATTCACTTGGAACAAAACTAACTTCACCCGCAGAAACAGACGAGGCGCTGAAGAATATGACCGCACATATAGTTCCAATAACTATTTTGGTAGTTTTCATATGTAGTTGGGGAATAGCACGTCTTGGTGAATACAAGAAATAGCGCGTCTTACTGTCTATAGTAATACATATGATTAAACTTCCTTGCTTGTTTTGTGGATAACTACAATTTCTTTAGTTCGTCATGTTGATGGATAAGCGTAGCAATACCAAAAGCAATTGATACGAGTAGCAGTCCTACAACATCATTAAAAAGATGTGCTTCTGACAAACCAAGGAAGGTGCCGTCACTTCCCGCTATCCATGTGCCGATGAGTGCTAGTGCTCCCGTAACGCTAGAAACAGCTGAAATAGTGGTGACCATTTCATATATTTCTACAGTATCAAATTTTATTTTTCTGTGAAATAGAGTTATGCACTGGAAAATTATTTTGTGCTATACTCTGTACGTGAATGAAAAATCAAAAAAATATAGAGTTATTCTGGTGGCATAAATAGTGCCACTTTTTTATAATGATCAATTTCAAAGATACATGGCACGAGAGAAGGGAAAAAAAGAAAAGTACTATTATTGCTGGATTGGACCCGGCAACCTTTAGAAAAGAATACGGTCTACCAAGTGGTGTCAATAAATTAAACTGGTCACTTGCGTACATTGAAGCAGTAGCCCCGTACGTTGTTGGTATAAAACTAAACAAAGGATATTTTCAGGGGGAAGGTGATTATGAAATCTTAGTTGCAGTTATTAAAAAAGCAAAAGAACTCGACCTGATCATTCTCTCAGATGGAAAAATTTCTGATATTGGTTCTACCAATGATGCATGGTTTTTCCATGATGAAGTATTAGGAGTAGATGCGACAACCATTGCACCGTACGCAGGGAATATTGAGGACAGTATTCAGAGAGCACACAATAGAGGATTTGGAGTGATTAGTATGGGTCTCATGTCTAATCCAGAGTTTCAAACAGAAATGAATTATATACATAAGACTTCTGGAGAACCTCTCTGGAAAAATAGAGTTTCTAGATCTATTGAAGCAGGAGTTGATGGGCTCGTGGTTGGCGGAACGTATACCACAAAAGATAGTGTTTTTATGGAATTTGTGCATATGACAAAAGAACACGATGTTCTCTATTTGGTACCCGGTATCGGTTTTCAAGGAGGGAGAGTAGAACATTTTCTTAAGTCAGGAATACCAATTGAGCGTTGTATGCTATCTTCAGGAAGGAAACTCATGTTTCCTAATGGACCGGAATCTACTCCGGAGGAGCAAGGAAAAGCTGCGCAGAAATTAAGAAAGACACTATATGAAAAATAACAAAAAATTTGAGAATTTTTTACTAAAGCATGGAGTGATCGGCTTCAAAGAAGAAAGCTTTACACTAAAGTCTGGAAAGATTTCATACTGGTATGCAAATTTCAGGAACCTCTCGAAAACGAACAAGACGCTTGGTGAGACAGCACAGTTTGTTATTCAGTTTTTAGTAGAGAAAAAGCTACTCACTAAAAATATTGATGCGGTTATTGGAGTTCCTGAAGGTGCTACGTTATTAGGAACGAGAATTTCTGAATTACTAATAAAGAAAGGATTGATTAAAGATACACTTTATTCACGGAGAGTAAAAGAGAAAATGCATGGCGATTCATCGAACCGTTTTTGGACCAATGGAAATGTTCCTAAACGTGTTGTGATTCTTGAAGATGTTACCACAACTGGAGGATCGGTGTTTGAACTAGTAGAAAAGCTACGAAAAGAGAGAGTTCTAGTTACTGCGGTTGTTGGACTTCTTAACCGACAACAATTAGATAAGGGAAAATCAGTCATACAAAAAATGAAGGAGAAAAAAATACGCTACCTATCGCTCACGGATGCATCGTTGGTATTACCGGCAGCGTTTAGGAGTCTTCCGGTAGAAGAGCGAACAAAAGTTATTAAAAAAATAGCGGTGGAATATAAACAAACTCAAATAAACATTTGAGATACGATGTACAAAAGATATTTGAATACAAAAAAACAACGGTAACGAGAGATATGTTGAAATCAAAGGTTTCGTGGTTTTTACTTGAAGGCAGGAGATGTAATGGAGCATTGGAGGCAGTGTTTATGAGGGGAAAACTACACACAAAAAAGAACCCTACTACATAGGGTTCCAATAAACACCTTGCGGAATAGACTTACTTACGTTTTTTACTAGCTTTTACAGCTAGCATTTCTTGCTTAATTGCAAGACGCTTAGCGGTCTTTGTTGAACGCGTGGTTCTATTTTTACCTACTCCTGTTGCTCGTTTTCCCATAATCCCTATTATACTCAATTAAAGCCATTTACCAAGGGCAATAATTGTGCTAATATTCTTTAGTTATGTCAATAGGACAACATTATGACGTCATCGTAATTGGTGGTGGTGCATCAGGAATGATGGCAGCGGGCCGCGCAGGAGAGCGTGGGAAACGCGTGCTACTTCTTGAAAAGAACAAAGAGCTAGGAAAGAAGCTCTCTATTACTGGTGGTGGACGTTGTAATATTCTGAATGCTGAAGAAGACCAAAAAAAGCTTCTTTCAAATTTTGGAAACGCTGCAAAATTTCTTCATTCATTATTTGCGCAGTTTAACATGCAAGATGCAATAGATTTCTTTGAAGATCGTGGACTATCGATTGTTATTGAGGCACGTAAACGTGCGTTCCCAGCGTCACAAAAAGCAACTGATGTTACGAAGACCATGAAGAAGTACGTTACGAAATATCGAGTAGAGCTAAAAACAAATACCAAGGTGTATGGATTTAAAACAAAGGAGAAGAAAATTATAGGAGTAGATACCGATAGAGGTGTGTTCACTGCAGACTCATACATTCTTTCTACTGGGGGATTTTCACACCAAGAAACTGGATCAACGGGTGAGGGAATTACATGGCTAAAGAAAGTTGGACACCGGGTTCATAGAGCAAATCCTAACATCGTTCCACTTACCACAGATGATCAATGGGTAAAAGATCTCTCAGGAACATCACTTTCGTTTATGAAAATTACCTTTGGTGCTGATTTAACAAAGGACCAAGGACGTTTCTCTCGTGTTGGAAAAATCCTCTTTACGCATTTTGGTTTATCAAGTCCTCTTATCCTAAACGCAGCACACGAAGTAAAGAAATTACTGAAGGGAGGTCCAGTGCTTGCGACTATTGATATGTATCCTGACACTGACACGGGATCTTTACGAAAACGCGTATTAAATATTTTTAATAAGAATAAAAACAAAACACTCAAAAATCTGCTTAGTGAATTTGTGCCAGAAGGTATGAGAGATGCAGTTCTTGACCAGCTTACGTATGAAATGCAGGAGACAAAAGTGCACAGTGTAGGACGTGATGAGCGAAATGATCTTGTTGATCGTTTGAAAGCAATGCCACTTACCATTACGGGAACAATGGGAATGAATCGTGCTGTTGTATCAGATGGGGGAGTTGATCTTACTGAAGTTGATACAAAAACAATGAGATCAACGCTACATGATAATCTCTATTTCACGGGAGATGTGCTACATATAAACCGCCCAAGTGGAGGATATTCATTACAGCTTTGTTGGACAACGGGCTATGTTGCGGGGTCACACGTTTAAAGTACCTCTTTTTCACAAACAGTTTCTACTATTAATTTTGTGGTGATATATGGATCACAGTTTGCATTTGGCCGACGGTCTTCAATATATCCTTTTCTATCTTTCACCACCTGCCAAGGGATTCTAATAGAAGCTCCTCGATCGGATTCTCCCCACTTAAATTCCTTGTATGAACATGTTTCGTGTTCACCAGTTAGTCGCTTTTCAATGCCATATCCGTAATTTTTTACGTGTGAATCTGCTTTTTTTTCTAGCGCGTTGATAGCTTTTATACAGGCATCGTATGAGTTACGCATCTTGTTTGTAGAAAAGTTTGTGTGTGCTCCAGCACCATTCCAGTCACCTGATACAGGTTTTGCATCTACATTAACTTCTATATCATATTTTTCTCCGATGTGGTGAAGAAGCCAACGAGCAATCCACAATTGATCTGAAACCATTGTTGCACTTAGTGGTCCAATTTGGAATTCCCATTGTCCGGGCATTACTTCTGCATTGATTCCTCCGATTAGTAATCCAGCCTGAAGACAGAGGTCTAAATGTTTCTCCACCAAATCTCTTCCCATTGCATTTTCACTTCCAACACCACAGTAGTACTGTCCTTGTGGGGAAATAACGTTTTTTCCTTTTTTTACAAAACCAAGAGGAATTCCATCTTTGAACAAGGTATACTCTTGTTCTATACCAAACCACACATCATGTTCCTTAAAGTTCTGTTGCATCACCTCACAAGCGTGGCGTTTGTTTGATTCGTGGGGTGTCATATCTGTATGTAAAACCTCACATAAAACCAACTTATCTATTGTTTCGTTTCTGGTTGGGTCCGGACAAACAAAAACCGGTTGTAATACCCGGTCTGAATTTTCTCCTTTTGCTTGATTTGTGCTTGAGCCATCAAATCCCCACAAAGGTAATTTATCACCTATTTCTAGGACTTTAGTCTTTGAGCGTAATTGAGCGACAGGAGTTGTTCCATCAATCCAAATATACTCAGCTTTATATGTTTTCATAAAAAGTGTAATTTAATTACTTAGTATGAAAACAGTATATCATAGGTTAGATTTCTTTGTGTTCTTCAAATGTTGTCATTACTACTAACAATTGTCTTTAGTTCTTTGTTCGGTGTTTTGCTAGTTCAAAAACTTCTCGTACACCTACTTCTGTTAAGAGACACCAGTCAGTGTTTTGAATAAATTGATTTGTTCCGTAGCTATAGTCACCAAGGTAGTTATCGAAGGTTTGAATTGATGTCCTTGCATCAATTAGACAACTCTCCATATTTTTTGTTTCTATACTTTGCGTAAGTAAATCAAGAACTTTAAATCGGACTGGGGTAAGTAAAGAACGATTTTTATTTACCAGATAATTATCACCTGTTTCTCCAAGTCCGGTGAGTTCCGTCATGATACCAGTAATATGATCCATGGTATCTAAAAGAGCAACGTATCCAAGCTTTCTTTGTTCGTTGTAGATAGGAGAGATAAAACTAAGTTTTAGTGTGTTGCTATATTCTTCCCGATATGGTCCATAGACAATTACCTCATCGCGTTCTTTTGCAGACCTATAGCTTTCTGCAAAATCTGTGGCGAGGAAGTCTACATCAAGTCCTAACTCGTTCATTTCACTTCCACTAAATACTACTCTTCCATCTTCTGAAAGTAGTACAATATTGTCATATAGAAGATTTTCTTCAAAGTTATGTAGATATTCAAAATTAGTGGTTCTGGTATTTTTTATTATTTGGTAATCAGTAATACAAGACGATGCCCAGGAAATCAGAGATTTTCCGCTTGGTGTTCTTTTGCCTACCTTTTTGAAAGAAGCATACTTTCTACAACTGAAATCAGTGTTACTTAGCCATTCGTATTCTCCGCTACTCTCTCCTTTCGTGGTTGCAGTATTTGCGAGTGATTGAAGACGTTTATTTGTGTCATCAAAACCAAAATTGAGAGAACAGTTTTGTGAGTAAGGACAACCATCAACAGGAGTAGTATCCTCTAAAACACTAATCAGTCCAGTTTCTCCGAATGGTCGAATAGCAACTTCTTTAAATTCCTGGCTTGCTCGTAATGAATCAATACTTACATTTGGATTAGCTTGCAGGTAGGTATATAGTTCTTTTACACTTTCTTCAGTTTTTCTATCAATACTCCTTTTTGCAACAGCAAGATCTGGTTCAGCTCTTTCTACTACTGCCTCTCTAACTTGGAAAGAGTTTGCTAAAACCTTACTATCATTTTGCCGTTCTAGTATATAATCCTTCACTCGCTCCGATCTAGAACTGGCTAGACTGTAGAGATGGTTGTGTACTTGATTCGTGAAAATAGTGTCTTCAATAAAATATATCTTGTATACCCAGAGTCCGGCAGATAATGAAATAAGAAGCATTCCAACAATTAATAGTACAAGCGCATCTTTGTATCTCGATAGGAAATTCTTACATATCACTAGTAGAACAATAGAAAAAACAACAATAATGAGGAGGTAGTAAAGAAGATGAGTACCTAAAAGAAAAGGCAAGTTACGGTAGTAATCTTTTTCCACGATTTCTGCCATGATGCACCATCCTGATTGTAAAATATATTCATGAGATCCAAATACCTTTTTACCCGCGTAGTTTCTATATCGATTGGATTTTGATATGAACTCAATATCTTCTCCTTGCCGTTCAAGATAATAATTATCGTAATCAAGAAAGCAGTTAGTGATCTGCCCAGAGTGGACTCTGTACTTTTTATTAAGTTCCTCAAGTTCTATTCGTTCACTATCAAATTTTAAGTCAGTGATGTTGTTACGGTCACGGTTTACCGCATATAGTTCACCAGTTTCTTCAATACCAACCTCTTCGGTGATTAATTGTTTTATTTTTTCATTATCAACTTGGAGCGCAATCATTCCTTCTAAACGTCGGTGGCCACTTTCTTCCGTTACGAGGATTGGCATAGTGATAAAAATAGAAAGAGTACCACCGGGGCTTAACGTTCCCGGATCAGAAACACCAACACCCAAGTCATTTTTGATATCTTCAAATAAATCCAACAAAATTGAATCTTCTGGGATTGCACTACCTTTTGTTAGCCCGCTCTCTGATGTGTACAGAATCTTTCCCTCCTTGTTTATTAAAATAATACTTACATATTCATTAATTTCCTTAAAAGACAGTAAATAATTCTCTAACTTCGCTGACACCTCCTGTTGTATAAATGAATCATTTATTTCTTGTACCATGGAAAGCATTCGAGCATCTTGCTTTCGCTCTTCTAAAAAGTCTTTTACTCGTTCAGCTTTTGAACGAGTGAGGCTTTCTAGTTGTTTGAGGATTTCATTACCTAATATATTTCCTCTAAAGTATTTTTCATGAAGTGCAAAGGATGTACCAAATATGACAATGATAATCAATACAACAATGATGAATTTTGTTACAAATTTCATGTTCTTCTTCTTAGTAATATGATGAGCAGAGCTCCGTTCATAAGAATGATACTGATAATAGTGAGATAGAAATATTGTGTATGTTTTTCACTTCTGCTTGTGATTACAGTAAAACCTTTACTTATTTCTTCGCTTAACGAGTCGTAGTCCATGATTTGTACATCAACCGTGTGTATTCCTGCCGGACTTAGTTCAGGGATCGTTATAGAGTCCATAAAAGAAGCTTGTGTTTCTATTGCCTTCAAAAATTTAGCTGAGGTAACTAATTTGCCGTCTTTGTTTATTTCATAAATGATACGTAAATCTTTCCTCCGGGTGTTTTCTGGATATTTAATTGCTACGAGAAAGTAGATTTTTTCTCCTGCTTCAACGGTGGAATATTTTTCTGCAATATCAATTACTGCACTTAACGCAAGGGCGGGTGTTGGCATCATCAGTGTGATGATTATGATAGCTAATAATAGGTTGTGTATTGTTGTTTTCATTAAAAAACTCGCTACTATGCGAGTTTCTAGAACCTCTTAATATAATGGTAGTATACCGTAAATACCAATATGATAACAACAGCACAAAAAGAACTGAAAGCATATGGAAGTATAAAAAACGGAAGCTTCAAGGTGCTACTTCAAAACAGGTCCTGGTGAGGGTGGAGAAGGTGATGTTTTTCTGGGAGTTACTATGCCAGACATGTCTGCTCTTGCAAAAAAGTATCAACAGATTTCTTTTGGAGAGATAACTAGCTTGTTACACTCATAAAATTTATGAAGAAAAACTCTTAGCACTTTTGGTGGTACTGCAATAGAACGATTTCCTGAGAAAAAGAGAAGGGTATATCTAGAGATTCCCGCATGCCACGTATATACCAGCTTCTTCTGGTGACTTATGTACATTGATTGCTAGTGGAAGTCCACTCATTAGTTCTGCCATGGTTACGTCAACAGTTGTTTCTGAAGCACCACTTATCGGTGAGGCGAGAGGATGCTGTATACTACCAATGTTCTCACATGAATCGGTATGAATATGTGCAGGTTGTGCAAACTCAGGTGCTCCTGTTAGATTTAGTGTAACAACTACTTTTCCATTCACTTCTACAAGGGTAGCGGTTCCAGATTCTCCTGAACTATTTTGCTCCAATAATGAAATGGTCAATGGAGTTGTTTCTTCTGGAGCCTCTGACTTGTTAAAGAGCCAGAATCCTCCTATGAGGGCAATAATAATGATAATAAGAACGAGGGATTTATTCATAGTATATAAGGTTATATAATAATTACTATAATCGTAGCACCGTTGTAAACAGTTAACCATTAGTAACAGTGCATAATTTTATACTCAGCAATGCAAGTTTCTTATCAGGTTAGTTAGTTGTTCTCGCCATACTAGGCAAATTTGTATCCTTCCTGCATCCAGCCCGCTAAACCATCTACATAGTGAGTTACATCAGTATAACCTGCTTTGTGAAGGACGTCGGCAGACATGCCACTCATCTGACAACCACTACTTGTACAATAGAATACAACTGGAAAGTCTTTTGCAATGTCACCTGCCGCGTTCTCAAAATCTTCAAGAAACGTTTTGCTGTAGGGAATGTTTTTTGCACCAGGAATATGTCGCGCTTCGAAACTTTTATTAGATAATACATCAACAAGAAGAAAGTCTTTCTTCGCATCTAGATTTTCTTTTACTTCTTTTGTGGTAATTGTTTTTATCATTATCTTTTAGTTTGTGCTCAAGCGAGGTGAAATTATTTTCCAAAAACTTTTTGGAAAGTGTCTACAAGTTGATTAAATGCTGCTGCTAAATTTGCAACAAATCTGTTTGCTGCTGATGTTGGAGCAACAGATTCACAACTACTTGGAGCGCCAAGCGCAAGTCCTGTGAGACTTATTGTTTCGCCTGAAGAATCGCCCACTCGGCAATTTTGGTAATCATACTCACACCACACTGTATATCCAGGAGCCTCACCGTTTACAGTCGCATTTGGGTAGAAACAGCTATAGTATGAAGAGGTTGTGCCGTCACTTCCACCGTTTATTACACCAGGACATCCTTGACGTGATGTTATAGAACAGGAAGTTGTAAGACTTCCATCAATTTGATATTCGTCGTGTTCACCACTTTCTGTAAAACATACAACACTAGATCCTTCATAATATTCAAAGTGGAATCCTAAGTTACATTGTGAGCTTCCACCATTAGTACCCGTATAGCCATCTTGCCCACAGAAAGTATCGTACCATGTACATCCAACCTGCTCGGCACAAGTAGACGCGGTCGTGTGATCCAGACAATCTACATAATTGTCATCAGGGAACTCGGTACCTTCACACGCTGCAACCTTGCTTGCTGCTGCTCCAGTAATCTGCCCCCATGGGAATTGGTAGCGAAGTAAGTCATCGTCAATCCAGCTGTGTATGAGATTAATAGTTTCAGGATACTCAGCCATACACGTTACAAAGGCAGTGCCTTTGTAGAAATCTGCGTAGCGTTCATTTGGTCCTGTACCTGGTGTAGGGGTAGTCGGTATAACAACTTCACCTCCGAGTATTGAAAATGTTATAGCTGATGTTGCAAGGACTTCATTGGTTTCATCAATAAGTTCAGCAAACATTGTATTGTTTCCTGGAGCGTATGAAGGAACTATCCAATTATACGTTCCTGTAAATTCGTTTGTCTCAAACACAGGTATGTCAGTTCCTGTCTGTTCATGTATCATATGAATAACAATTCTTGAGTTTTGAGGAGCATCTGCAGAATTCCATTTTATAACAATATCACTGCTGAATCTGAGAAGCATGCCATTATATGGAGTCGTGAGGTTAATTCTTGCCTCTACTGGTGGAAGTACAGGCTCGGGCGGTATCACGGGAGGAGTTCCGTCATCAAACTCAAGAAGTTGTATAAAAAGACTGCGCGTCATCATGTCATAGACACCAGTTATCGCAAGACTGTACTGCTGCTGAAACTGTGTCACTGCAGACTCTGTTTGGAAAAAGTACGAACCAGTTACTCCGGCTGGAATACTGAAACCAAAACGGATAAGTAGTTGTTGAAGCTTTTCAACTTCAGGGCCTGAATCTCCATGTGCGAGAGGCGCGAATGGTACTTCATTCTCCACAGGTACTGGTATAGGGCCAGTACCCCCACTTCCTTGCGACTGCACTTGTGCACTAAGATTTTCGACTTCTTGACGTAATCTCACTATTTCTGCAGAAAGCTCGCTAAGTGATTCCTCAAAAATAGCCCGAATAGATTCGAGCAGGTCATTATTATTATTGCTAGTTTGTGCAAATGCAAATCCTGGAATCGTCAATAATAAAACGACGATCATAACGGAAAGAAGGGAGTAAAAAGAAAAGTACTTATGACACCTCATACCTCAATAATACCACTAAATAGAGCAATAAAAGGTAATTATCCACAAATATCAAATGCTCAAAAAGGTCGTTCTACGCTATTCCACCTAGTAGACGAAGTTCGAACTGCTGTTATTATATATGTATGACAGACTCAACGGAATTAGCAAGCCTAAGTGAAGATGGATGTAGGGCAAAAGGAACACACTGTGAAAGACGCATGCTTAGAAACAGAAGTATGTGTGCAAGATGAGGTTATTCCTGTAGTTAATAGAAAAAGAATAAGAGACATTCAAATGTTACTCCTATTAGTTTAGGATGTTAACGTTTTTGTATACACTAGTCAGTTTGTTTAGGTGGTTCAAGTGGTAGTTCACCATTCTCTGGCACCGAACCTAATGGTAAGTCTAACTGTTCTTCATTTCCAATTAAAAACATATTTTTATTATACCCAAACAAAAACTAAAAACAACTTTTTGGTGGGAGGTTTTTGGTTTTTCCTTTAGTTTGCATTGTTCGAACTATCCTATACACGTACCTGTAAGACGACTCTAAATATGGTTGCTCCACCAACTGGACGCATTCAGAGCTTTTGGGTGGGGTAGGACTAGGTTGGAAATGGTAGAATTGCCGTTCAAGTTTGTACAAAATATTACTATTTTGTTATCGTGTACAGGAAGACATGAAAAATATTATTATTAGCCCTCCCTTTGGCAATATCATTTCACATAAAAAATGTACTTCTATTTGTGGAACATTTACATTACATAAACGTGGATCAAATTGGACTAAAATATACAAAGGATTAAAAACTACGAAACCCATTAAAGGTGGGTGGGTTAATAAAGTTGGATTACAAAATACGGGAATCTCTTCAGTTAAAAAATTTCATCCTGAAAAAATATATTCAATTACTGCTTTACAATACAAAGATTGGGATAAATTGTTTGAAATTATACCTTTTAATACAAAGTTAGAATTGAATTTGAGTTGTCCTAATATAGATAGTTTTATTGAACTAAAAAATAGTCAGATTCAAAAATATATTTCAAAATATCCATTAGTAATCTTTAAACTTTCTCCAATTAAAAATGTCAGCGATCAAATTGACAGATTAGTTTCCTTCGGAGCACAATATTTACACCTTTCTAACACAATACCTACAGCGAGAGGAGGAGAGAGCGGCGAACGTTTAAAACAACTCTCTCTTAAAATTATCAGAAAGACACACAGAAAATACCCACATGTAAGGATTATAGGTGGCGGTGGTATTTACTCCATTGAAGATATTAATTTGTATAAAAGTGCAGGAGCTAATTATTTTTCAATAGCAAGTATTTGGTTCAATCCTTTAAAAGCGTTGAAGTTTTTAAAAAAAATATAAATTTCTTTTTCCCCTCACCTCCATGCGGTGGACGACGTTAGAACCTCACTGGTATACTAATGTCATGAAAGATTTACTTGATGTACAACCTTTTCAAGAAACACTAAACGCTAGTATGTGTGGACCAGCGAGTTTAAAGATGGTTCTTGACTACTATGGAGTTGAAAAGAGTGAGGAAGAACTTGCTAAGTTATGTAATACTGACCCAAAATTGGGTACCAGTGCTGAACAAATTAAACAAGTAGCAGAGAATCTAGGATTTACTGTAGAAATAAACAACAACAGTACACTTAATGATATAGAGCAGTGGATTGATAAAAAGGTCCCTGTCATAGTAAATTGGTTCACACGAGGAAGAGTAGATTATTCAGAATCAGAAGTCCCAGATGGACACCTATCAGTTGTTGTTGGTCTTGATGAAGAAAACATTTATCTACAAGATCCTGAGATAGGGAAGTTACGTACCATTTTTCGTGATGACTTCATGAGAGTATGGTTTGATTTTACTAAAGAAAGGATAAACTCTTGGGACGAGATGATCGTTCGACAGCTTATAGCTATTTTCAAACAAAACTAAAAACAACTTTTAGTTGGGAGTGTTTTTAGTTTTCTCTTCGAATCTCT
>CAYQYW010000002.1:75487-95988 GCA_964421995.1 uncultured Candidatus Saccharibacteria bacterium | reverse complement strand
TGCTCCGCGGACAGGACTCGAACCTGTGACCCACTGGTTACACTTATCCAAAAGTTTCCTTAAGGGGTGGACTATATCATCACCCAACTACAAACGTAGTGGAGGGTGCGAGGCGCTTCGACCCTGTAAAACAGGGGCTACTCCCAAAGGGATAGTCTCTGAACCTTCAATTAAGCTTGGCTGCTGATTACCATATTTACTTGAAACTTAGGCTTCCAGCAATTCACCTCGTTGTCATCTCTACATTACTGTAGAGCGCTGCGTTACTTCACAGCCAGTTGCTCTACCAACTGAGCTACCGCGGAATATTTATTAAACCTTCGTGTACTTCTGCATGACAGTTTGCACACAAGAGAATACATTTATTTAATTCTTTTTGAGTTTTTTTCCATGACCTAGTTAGGCCACTTGCTGCCAATCCAAAATCTTTTTTACTTGGATCTATATGATGAAAAACAAGTGCTCTGTTACATTTTTTGTAACCACATATTTGGCATTTTCCTCCACCATATTCTAGTGCCATTTGACGTATTTTTTTGCGTCTTTTGGCAACAGCTTTTTTAATATACTCAGCTCGATCAGAATATTTCCTTGTATCCTTTTTCTTGGTATACACAATATAAGTATACCAGAAGATTTATAACGTAAAGAACAACACTTAGCATATTCTACCCAAAATTTTGTAAAACGCAACGTATGGTACCTGTGCCCAGGTTGGGGTATACTAAAATTAATGAGAAATGCATACGCTATTCTCGGTATTGCTTTCCTCGTTCTCTTCATTGGAACATCATTACTTATTGAAAAAGATATGTTAACCCTTACAAGCTCGGACTTTGAACACAACGAACGTATCCCTAGTAAACACACCTGTGATGGGGAAGATGTTCAACCAGAATTCATCATAGACGGAGTAGATGAAAAAGCTCAGTCTCTTGTTTTACTAATGCACGATCCTGACGCACCAGGAGGCACCTGGGATCATTTTATTAAATTTAACATTCCCGTAGATTCAAAAGATATCAATGCAGGGATGTCTGGTATAGGTACATCAGGAAATTTAGATTACAATGGACCATGTCCACCAGACGGTGAACATCGTTATTTTTTTAAACTCTATTCACTTGATAACTTACTCGATTTAGAAGAAGGAGTTACCAAACGTGAAGTAGAGCGTGAAATGGAAGGACACATTATTCAACAAACAGAATTATTAGGACGATACAGTAAAAACTAACATGCTAAAGATCTACATAAAGACATTTTGCCCATACTGTGCAGTTGTACTAAAGAAACTAGAAGAAGACGCAATACCATTTGAAGAACTAAATATTGAAAATGAAGAAGTTCTACAAGAACTACTTGAAAAGGGAGGTAAACGACAAATACCGTTCTTGGTTGACGAAGAACGAGACGTTTCGATGTATGAATCAGGAGATATTGTCAATTACGTAGAGGAACACTATAGCAATGTACATAAAAGCCAAGGTACAACCTAACTCAAAAAAAGAACTGTTCAAAAAGATAACAGAGGATACTTTTGCTATTTCTGTACGAGAGAAAGCCATACAGAACAGGGCAAACAAAAGAGTCATTGAACTCTTTTCAAATCACTTTAACCTACCTGTTGGTAGTGTACGCATGGTGAGCGGCCATCGATCGCCAAGTAAAATTATAACTATAGAAATATGAATATACAAATTACGACGGCCAAAGTAGATAACACAAGTGAATTACAAGACTATGTAAACAAGAAAGTTTCTTCGCTAAAGAAATTTATTAAAAATGATGATAATTGTCTTTGTGAAGTCGATCTAAAGAAACAACATAAGCATAAGCAGTCAAAAGACATGTACTACGCAGAAATGAATCTTTCGACCGAAGGAAAGATGTTTCGAGCAACGTCGGAAGCAAACAGTATGTTTGCTGCAATTGATGAGGCTAAAGAAGATTTAAAGAGAGAACTACGAAAAGCAAATGACAAGAATAGAGATCTTTTTCGAAAAGGAAAATCAAAAGTAAAAGATATTCTACGAGGACTGTCCTCGTAGGAAGTCCGCATACTTCATTTCTTTTTTACCTTCAGGGATTACCCTAGTAATAACTAATTCATCGTCAACGTACTCTGCGTCAGTTACCTTGATTCTTTTATTGTTTATAAAGAAATAGGTATCAAGTGCTTGGATTTTAAGGAAGTTTCGGTAGTCGTTGTCAGCAAGATCAAGCAGGCCGTCTTCCTTGGTAATTTTCTTGGTGTAGGTTGCCTTGTCATGATCTTGCTCCTCTGGAGTAATTTCACCCTTCATATATGGAAAGATCACTTCTGCGAGTAATTTACCTCCTTCACTGACTAAGATATCTTCAAGTACCGAAGCCTTTGGTGGCCAGTTATCTACTTCCACGGTGGCTTGTGCAACAATTGGTCCATGATCCATTTTTTCATCAAGAAGCATGATTGAAACTCCTGTTTCTTTTTCATCAGCTAGAATAGCGGACACAATAGGAGAGGCTCCTCTGAATTTTGGAAGTAATGATGGATGTACATTTAGTACTCCTTTTCTTGGAAGCCTTAGTAAATCAGCTGGAAGTATTTTTCCATAGGAAGCTACGATAAAAAGATCCCACTTTGTGTGTAACAGCATTTTGTCATTATGGTTTTGCAGTACATCAATGCCATGTTGTTTACCCCATATTTTCACAGGGGGAGAAGTAAGTACTAAACCACGTCCAACATTCGCGTCTGGTGCAGTGACCAGAAGTGTCGGAACAATGTTTTTTTTGTATAACTCTCGAAGTACTGCCACAGAAAATTCTGGGGTTCCAAAAAATACTATTTTTAGATTATTCATTTTCTTCTCTTGTATCTTTTACGTCGTGCGCGGTGTCGGTGAAAAGTATACCATTTAAATGATCAATTTCATGTTGGAAGATCTGCGCAAGAAGGCCCATTCCACCGTGTTCAAATTTTTCACCATGTTCATCGTATGCTATCACCTTTGTATGTGTGAAGCGCTCTATCGTACCATAGAAGCCATTTACAGATAGACATCCCTCAGTAAGTGTTTCTTTCTTCTTTGAGGTTTTAATAATTTCTGGATTAATGAATACTACATCAGGTAACTCTGGATCATCTTCATGCTCGCGAAATACATTACCCGACACAATAAAGATTCGTAGTAGCACACCAATCTGTGGGGCAGCAAGCGCCACACCATATTTTGCCTCAGCAAGCGCAACTTTCATCTTAGCGATAATCTGCTGTACTTCAGGAGACATGATGTCCTCGACAGCTTTTGCATATTCTCTTAATATGGGATCCCCTTTTTGTACAATCATGATAACTAAATTAAACTATAAAATATTTGGAGGGTCAACGTTCACGGCGGTAGTTGGTGGAAGTGCTTTAAGCTTCTCAATTATGTCTTTGTCTGGCCACGAGTTGAGCCGCAGGAATCCATGCATTGCATATCTATTTCTTCCAAGGTGAATTAGGTGAGATTTACCGCTTAGGGGAAGTGCTTCTTCAATCTGCTTCATGCTACTTTCTACGACACTTGGCCCTCCTTCAATTGATATTTTAATGAGCTTTGCGTAAGGTGGATATCCGAACTGTTCACGTGCTTTTAGTTCGTCTCTATAGAAATCAGAGATGTTTCCACGAAGTGCATTGGTAAGGATATACTGCTCTGGTTTTCGTGTTTGAAGTAGCAGGTTATGTGTTGTCACATCTTGTATCTGTAAGATAATTGAGAATATTTTTTCATACACATTCCAATCAGGTATTGATAGAAGGGAATCAACAGACGTAATAATACTTGTCTCTATTCCTTGTGTAAGATAGGGAAGTACCATTTCTGTTCCAACAAGGATACTTCCAGGTGTCTCATAAAATTTGTCTATTACTTTCTTTGTTTTTGCATGAGTGGTAGTGGTGTCACGACTTACGATACAGAGCGGTGTATTTTGGAAGAGAGACTGTAACTCTTTTTCAACTAATTCTACTCCAATACCTAAGGTTTGTAATTTCCAGCTTTTGCAATGCACACAACGCTCATGTGCACTTCGCACGGTTCCACTTGCGTGGCATACAAATACATTTTCTTCTTTTCCTTTGTGAAGCACGACCGGTGCTCCGGTCACTTCGCAGACTACGGTATTGCCACAATCCTGACAAACAGTAATTGGTGATAATCCACGACGCGCTGCAAATACAAACACGTTTCCGTTTTGTAGAAGCGTGTTTCGTATCTCACGTTGTGCAGACTTTCCAATTGCTTTAAATTCTTTTTTTCGCATATCTACCAGCTCGGTAGTTACAGAAAACTGTGTTCGGACTCGTAGTGGAGACAGTTCATCAACTTCTCCTTTTTTGTATCTATGTATTGAGTCAATACGAAGGGGAATGTCTGCAAATATAAGTCGAGCGCCAAGTGAGGAAGCAATCATTTCTGCAGCAATCCGCATATCAATAAACGGTCGCTGCATACTTTTGTACACTCGTGTTTGTTCCTTTTCAACGACAATTGTCTGTATATCACGCCGTGGCAGTGAGAGAAATTGTCCAGTCCCAATAATGAGCACTGGATGTTTAGACGTAAGTGCCTTATTCCACCTGGAAACAATTTCTTTTTTGCTGAGTTTGCTATGGAGTGCAAAGGTGTATGCTTCAATTCCACGTTGGAGACGTTCTTCTATGTGTAGTGCGTCTTGTATGGTTGGGGTCATAATAAACACTGATTTATTTTTTGCAAACTCTTCTCGTGCAATGTTCTTGTACTGTTCTATCCGTTCTTCTCTCCCTGCTTGAAAGAGTAATTTTTCTATTTGTACACAGTTCGGTACTATTTCTTCTTTGGGAATTTGTTTAACCGCATTTGTGTCGAGAAGTATTGCTTTTGGTATAATGGAAAAAAGCACTGCGCCCGTTGTTGTTGCGTAGTATTCTGCAATACGTTCTGCCGCTTCTATGAACTGCGGTAGAAATATTTTTTTTGCAGTTTTTCCGCTTACTTTTTTAATAGAGTATTGACCGGTACGTATTTTTGTTTTAACATCTTGCACCTCATCAGTCCCGATAACAATTGAAGATACTTCTTTATTTCGAAGGGGTGCTAGCACCACTGAGCCCTTCGGAATGTCAGCTTTAGTAAAATAGGACAGTATATCCATATTAATTCCGCGGGCGATAGGTATTACCTGTACGAGCTTCATAGGTACAGCATATCATATATAGTAGAGTCATTGACAATATTATATAATATAGTTATATAGGTGAATTTGTACAGAAGCAAAACAGAGAATATTGAGGAAGTTTTAAGTATATAACTCAGATATTTTTGAAAATCAACTAAAAAAAGGTACAATCAGTGCATATGAATAATTCTTTTATTGTTGAAGGACTAGGCGGAGAGAGGAAACTTCTAGGAGAATTTCCAGTGAATGGTGCAAAAAACGCTGCCACGAAGATGATGGCTGCAAGTTTGTTATTTAAAGGAGCGGTAACGATACAGAACGTTCCCATGATTGAAGATGTTACTAAAATGTCTGAAATCCTTCAAAAACTTGGCGCAAAGATAGAAGGGTCATATACGATAAATACAGATGCTTGTAGTACAACACAAGTAGATACAGAACTTGCACAACAAATGCGATCATCAGTTGTTCTCATTGGTCCACTACTCGCACGATTTGGAAAAGTAAGCCTTCCACATCCTGGTGGATGTGTAATCGGCGCGCGACCAATTGATTTGTTTGTAAGTGCTTTTGAAAAGATGGGAGCAAAAGCTACTACTACTGATACAGAATACACGTTTGAGGGGGAGCTTACCGGTGCAGATATTTTCTTAGACATCTCTAGTGTTGGAGTAACCGAAACAGTAATGATGGCAGCAACGCTAGCTAACGGAAAGACGATTATTAGAAACGCAGCAACGGAACCAGAAATTGTGAATGTTGGGACATTTTTAAAAGAGAGTGGTGCACAGATTGAAGGACTTGGAACATCGACTATTACCATTACAGGTGGTGGACTGCTTGAAGCAACAGAACCCTGTGTCATTATTCCAGACAGAATTGAAGCAGGAAGTATGGTTATTCTTGCGGCGTTAGCAGCGGAGGAGGTAACGGTGTCACAGTGTAATCCTGATCATTTACGATCTCTTACCTCACTTCTAGAGAAATCGGGAGTAAATCTAGAAATAGGAAAGGATTACGTTCGGGTACGGAAGGCTGGAGAATATAAGGCAGTGAACGTGAAGACACACAAGTATCCTGGCTTTGCAACTGATATGCAAGCGCCAATGGTAGTGTTCCTGACTCAAACTGAAGGGGAGAGCACGGTATTTGAAACCATGTTTGAAGGAAGACTGCATTATACCGATGATTTAATACAGATGGGGGCAGACATTACGATGTTTGATCCACATAGAATAATGGTGCGAGGAAAAGGTGTACTACACGGAAAGACGCTAGAAGGGCCAGATTTACGAGCGGGGCTTGCGTTCATCATGGCTGGCATTATAGCGAATGGAGAATCAACCATTAATAATATACATTACGTAGACCGAGGACACGCCGACATAGAGGCACGACTACGAACTATTGGAGTATCAATTAAACGAGTATGATGTCATTTTTGAATCCACGCTTAGGAATAGATCTAGGAACAACAACCACACTTGTCTATGTACCGGGGCGTGGTGTTGTACTTAACGAACCATCGGTCGTTGCAGTATCAGAGCAAGATAATAAAATCCTTGCAATTGGAAGTGATGCAAAGAAGATGATCGGAAGAACTCCCGAGAGCATCATTGCGTATCGACCGATGAAAGATGGAGTGATTGCAGATCACCGAGTGACCGAAGCGATGCTTCGATACTATATGCGAAAGGCTCTTGGAAGATTTAATATATTTAGACCAGAGGTGATGATTTCGGTTCCCGCCGGAGTTACCTCAACGGAGCGACGCGCAGTAGTAGAAGCTGCCATGAAGGCGGGAGCAAAAAGTGCATACGTGGTAAAGGAGCCAATTCTTGCCGCAATTGGTGCAGGAATTCCAATTCAGGAGGCACATGGGCACATGGTAATGGATGTAGGAGGAGGAACGATCGACGTTGCCGTGATTTCACTTGGTGGAATTGTTGCCTCTACGTCAGTGAAGTGTGCGGGGAATAAGATCGATCATGCAATTACCGACTACATTAAAAAAACATTTAACCTAGCAATTGGAGATAAGACGGCTGAGGATGTGAAGATTAAGATTGGATCAGCAGTGTCTCTTGAAGAAGAATTAACGTTAGTGATAAAAGGAAGAGATTTACTTTCTGGGTTACCACGCACTGGTGAGATAAAAACAAATGAAATTGTAAAAGCGATTGGCCCAGAACTCCGTGAGATGATAAAGGCAATTAAGACGGTACTCCAAGAAACACCACCAGAATTGTCGGCAGACATAATTGACCGAGGAATTATCATGACGGGAGGATCATCACAGCTTCGTAATTTCCCAGAGTTGGTGTATCGAAGAACTGGCGTGAAGGCTATTTTGGCTGAACAAGCAGCATATTGCGTTGCACGAGGTACAGGAATCGCGTTGAAACACCTTGATACGTATAAGAAGAGTATATTAACGAAACGATAACTTGCTGTATACTAGTTTATATGATCGGTAAAAAGGAAGAAAAAAGACTTTCTAGCACAGAAGAAGAAATAGATTTTTTACGGGAGAACGTTACCACAGAGGAGAATATAGTACGAGAGAAAGGACGTAGGGTTGTACAACAGGAAATAATTCGTGCTGAGCTGACAAAGCACGCTAAACGTGCCCCTGGAAAATTTCTATCCGAAGAGTATCTATTACACGAAGACGAGATCAGAAAAATTACGGTGGAGTTAGATCTGGAAGAACACGACCGAACGATTATGGAGCTACTTGATTTGGTAAAACACAAAGGGATCTATAATGCGCTTTCAGTAGTGCAGAACCTCAAAAACCCGCATGTGGAGGATGATTTCCATCGAGCGTTGGTTCAGTATGTAAAAAAGAATATGAAGGCAAAAGGCTTGCGAAGAGGAGGTCCTCTTTGGAATGTATTTGAGATGACACTCTACGAAGTGTATTTGCCAGAAGTAGTTTCGGACAGAGATAAAAGAGGGTCACTCAAAGAACTTGTTGGAGCCATGGACCAGTTCTATGCGGGCATGCTTTCCGTTTCTAGTGGAAAAGGCAAAAATCATTTTACCGTTGAAATTGCGCTTCCTGAAGGGAGCCATGAGATAATTTTTTACGTATCGGTTCCCACTAACAAAAAAGATTTGTTTGAGAAGCATATGCTCTCTATTTTCCCCGATGCGCATCTACAAGAGCAACAAAATGATTACAATATTTTTGTTGAGGGGGGAGAGTCAACTATGGCATATGCTGAGTATGGTAGTGATGATTCGTTGGCACTCAAACTATATGATGAGTTTGATTACGATCCATTAAACACTGTAATTAATACTTTTTCCAAAATTGAAAAAGAGGGAGGAGGTGCTGCTATTCAATTGGTATTCAAACCTTCTGATGGGAAAAGTAGACTGCGATATAACGACATGCTCTATCTCCTTGGAAGAGGTGTCTCAATGTACAAAGCGACACGGGAATCGTATCAAAGTGATTTCTACAAGGATTTTATGGGTGTTGTACAGAATCAAATTCTTGGACAAAAAACAAGAGAGGTAAAACCAGTGAACGAAGTTTCTCAAATGAAGCTTGAGTCCGTAAAAAAGAAAGTAAAGAGTCCTATTGTGGATGTAAATATTAGACTAGTGGCTTCTGCAAAAACAAGTAGCAGAGCAGCAGAAATACTGTCTCACCTTCAATCAGGTTTTAACCAATTTGAACAAACACGCGGTGGGAACAAATTAAAATTCACCACGTTTACCGGGAGACAACTGCGGCACGCGTTGTACATGTTTACCTTTAGAGAATATTACAAAAAGAGAATGCTTTCAATGTCGGTTCAGGAAGTTTCTACTGTTCTTCATTTTCCTGGGCAGGGTCTTCAGTCCTCTCCTCAGTTCAAGCAGCTTCGTGCAAAAACTGCACCTGCTCCACTTGATCTGCCACAAGAAGGTACGTTGATTGGGGTGAACTCGTATCGAGGAATTGATACAAAAGTATATTTAACACCTGAAGATAGGCTACGTCATTTCTATGTGATTGGACAAACCGGTACGGGTAAGACAGTTCTGTTAAAGAACATGATCATACAAGATATTCGGCAGGGTAATGGAGTATGTATGATTGATCCCCATGGAAACGACATCCTTGATGTGCTTGGGTCCATTCCACAAGAACGGTATGAAGATGTCATTTACTTTGATCCAGGATATACAGAGCGAGCGATGGGGCTTAATATGCTTGAGTTTGATCCAAAGTTCCCAGAACAAAAAACCTTTGTAATTAATGAGTTGTTTGGTATTTTCCAGAAGCTCTATGGAGCTGTTCCTGAGTCTATGGGACCAATGTTTGAACAATACTTCCGTAATGCTACAGCTCTTGTCCTTGAGGATCCGGCTTCTGGAAGCACGTTGCTTGATGTCTCTCGTGTGCTATCTGACGCTTCGTACCGTGAATATAAATTATCTCAGTCAAAAAATCCGGTGGTAAATCAGTTTTGGAATAAAATTGCATCTCGAGCAGGGGGTGAACAAGCACTTGAAAATATCGTTCCCTACATCACCAGCAAGTTTGACGTGTTCTTGGCAAACGAAATTATGCGTCCGGTGGTAGGACAAGAGAAGTCCTCATTCAACTTCAGAGAAGTTATGGATCAGAAGAAGATTCTTCTCGTGAACCTTTCAAAGGGTAGGTTGGGAGATATTAATTCAAACCTTATCGGTCTTGTATTGGTTGGAAAGATTTTGATGGCAGCACTTTCTCGAGTTGATTCAAAAGTAGATTTGCCAACTTTCTATCTCTACATAGATGAGTTCCAAAATATTACGACGAACTCTATTTCAACCATTCTATCAGAAGCACGAAAGTTCAACTTGTCACTAACCATATCCCACCAATTCATTTCACAACTACAGGATGATATTAAAAAGTCAGTGTTTGGTAACGTGGGATCAATTGCGTCATTCCGTGTTGGATCAGAAGACGGTGATTTCTTGGAGAAACAATTTGCTCCTGAGTTTGCCTCAAGTGATCTTGTTGGTGTAGAAAACTATAATGCGTATGTACGGCTGCTTGCAAGAGGAACACCAACTAAGCCGTTTAGTATTAAGACGCTTCCTCCTGTCGAAGGGAGTAAAGATATTGTTGAAGAGTTGAAGCGATATTCATACGAACGGTACGGACAAGATCGTGCGGAGGTTGAAAAGTATATTCTTTCTAAATACACGGATGAGAAACTAACGGGATTGCATGACGATGATGATTGATTTAGATAAAGATTCACTCCATCATGCATATGTAATTCAAGGTGAGGAGCGTGTAGTACTTCCTGAACTCTTGAAGTTGTTTCCCAATGAAAAAGATTTGCATATAAACTCATATGAGACCTTCTATATTGAAGATGGTCAGATCATTCGTAATCTCGCTTCGCTCTCAAGTGATCGACAGCTATTTATACTATCTTTTCGATTTATTACAAAAGAAGCACAGAATTCTTTATTGAAGTTGCTTGAGGAGCCAAATAAGAACACCACGTTCTTTTTGATTGTTCCAAATACATCAATACTGCTCTCAACAGTGATATCTCGATTGTATCCACTGAAGGTTACGTCTTTGTATGATCTGACGGATGCAAAGGAGTTTCTTACCATGACTATGAAAGAGCGATTATTTTTTTTTAACGGTATAATTAAAGAGAAAGATAAAAGTGCTGCTATTCTATTCCTAGGGAACTTAGAAAGAGAACTTTATGCAAGAGAGGAAACTTCTGTGTTGCCTGATGTACTTTTGGCAGAGAACTATATGTATGACCGGGGAGCATCAATTAAAATGCTATTGGAGTATATTGCGGTTGTTGTGCCAAAATACTAGGCTCTGTGAATATAAGTGAAAAACAACCAAAAAGAATAGAGGGGTAGGAACAACTTCTAAAATAATACTGGTTGATGTGTAGTATGTACACCTTGGGGTGTCTAATTTTTTAAGGTACAATGAGCTGTATATGGCGTATAATTTTGGAGATTTAAAACAAAACGTTGAGGTAGTAAAGGAGTGGCTTGGAAAGGAATACTTAGGAATACGAACAGGGAGAGCGACACCTGTTCTTCTTGACGGTATTCTTGTTGAATCATACGGAAGCAAGCTACCCATTAACCAAATTGCAACGATTGGTGTGGAAGATGCTCGAACACTTCGTATTTCACCATGGGATGCATCTCAGGTGAAAGAAATTGAAAAAGCAATTGTTTCTGCAAATCTTGGTATTTCTGTTGCAACCGATGACCTCGGAAGCAGGGTGTCATTTCCCGAGTTGACTGCAGAAAGAAGAGGAGTGCTTATTAAATTACTGAAAGATAAGTTAGAAGATGCCCGCATTTCACTGCGTTCTGAACGGGATAAAGTATGGGGAGATATTCAGAAGCAAGAGCGAGATGGAGAAATCAGTGAAGATGAGAAATTTAACTATAAAGAAGAAATGCAAAAGATAATTGACGAAGCGGGAAAGAAGCTTGAAGCATTAGCAGCAAAGAAGGAAGAAGAAATAAAGCAATAATATGTCAGTACTTTTATTTCTTGTAGTGCTGTTGATTTTAGTGTTGGTCCATGAATTTGGGCATTTTATTGTTGCGAAAAAATCAGGTATACAGGTGGATGAATTTGGGATTGGTTTTCCACCAAAACTCTTTGGAATTAAAATAGGAGAGACAGAATATACTCTCAACCTGCTTCCCATTGGTGGCTTTGTACGTATCTTTGGAGAGAATCCAGACGAAGAATCAATGAAAAGTGATCGGAGTATGGTGAATAAATCTAAACTTGTTCAATCTGCTGTACTTGTTGCTGGGGTAGCCTTTAATGTTCTCTTTGCATGGATTGTATTCTTTGCCGTGTTTATGATCGGCATGCCAACTGCGGTAACTCCAGATACTGTAGACAAGGTATCTGATGTGAAGTTAATGATTACCGGGGTTATAGCTAATTCACCTGCGGAGGCAGCAGAGATTAAGGTAGGGGATTCAATTTCCTCTCTTTCATATCTACGTGAAGTGGTAAATGAACCAACAGGAGAAAGTGCACCAAATTTTATTAAATCGCACGATGGTCAAGAAATTAATATTAATTTCATTCGAGACGGAGAAGTGATGATTACAAACATTACTCCACAAGATGGAATCATTGGTGTTCAGTTACGTGAAGTTGGTACCGTGCAATATGGGTTCTTTGAATCAATTTATAAGAGCGCTCTCTTTACGGTAAAAATGCTGGGGGTGATTACCGTTGGACTGGTAACTTTCCTCTTTAACGCAATTACCTTACAAGCAGATTTTTCACAAATTGCCGGTCCTGTTGGAATTGTTTCTTTGGTAGGGGATGCGTCGAGTTTAGGAATTATTGCATTGCTTAGTTTTATGGCAATCATTTCTCTCAACCTTGCAGTTATCAATATGCTTCCATTTCCAGCTCTTGATGGAGGAAGATTACTCTTTGTTGCTATTGAAGCACTTAAAGGTTCTCCAATTAAGCCAAGTATTGCAAATGGATTGAATACCATTGGCTTTGCACTTCTCATATTACTCATGATTGTGGTGACCTATAGTGATGTGGTGAAGATATTTAATTAAAACAGGGAAAAATCTGACAAGACTTATTCTACGTGATCAGATACAGTCACTATGACGTTAAGAAGAAATAAATATTGCTAAAAGTGACCTTTTCTTCATTTTCCTGTACAATAACTGAATGCGGCAATCACAACTTTTCACAAAGGCTAGAAAAGAGTCTCCAAAAGACGAGGTATCAAAGAACGCACAACTACTCATACGTGCGGGGTATATCAATAAAGAAATGGCGGGAGTATATTCATACTTACCGCTTGGATTAAAGGTTTTACATAATATTGCAAATATCATTCGTGAGGAAATGGACGCTATTGGCGGTCAAGAAGTTTTTCTTACCACACTACAAGATCCAGAGGCTTGGAAAAAGTCAGGCCGATGGAGTGATGAAGTAGTTGATGATTGGTTCAAAACAAAACTAAAAAATGGGAATGAATTGTCCCTTGCGTTTACACACGAAGAACCCCTTACAAAACTAATGACAGATCATATTAATTCATATAAAAATCTGCCTGTTTTTGTGTATCAGATACAAACAAAATTCAGAAACGAATTACGCTCAAAAAGTGGTCTCATGAGGGGAAGAGAGTTCCTCATGAAAGATATGTATTCTTTCATGCGGTCTCAAGAAGATACTGAAGCATTTCATGAGAAGGCTACGGCTGCCTACATGAATATATTTAACCGTGTTGGTCTCGGAGATCGTACCTTCATTACGCATTCAAATGGTGGCAGTTTTTCCAAGTATTCATATGAGTTTCAAACGTTAAGTGATGCAGGGGAAGATGTGATTCATCTCTCGAGGGAGCATAGTATTGCAATCAACGACGATGACTACAGTCCAGAGTTACTCAAAGATTTTAATTTAGAGGGAATAGAATTTGAAAAAGCAAAGTCTACTGAGGTAGGAGATATATATAAGTTGGGAACAAGATTCTCAGAAGCGCTTGGTCTTACCTTTAAAAATGAAGAGGGGAAAGAGGAGTTTGTAAATATGGGCTCATACGGTATGGGTGTAAGTAGAGTTATGGGAACCGTTGTTGAGGTGCTTTCCGATGAGAGAGGAATTGTGTGGCCAAGGGAAATAGCACCATACACGGTGCACTTACTGAAATTAGGAGACAATGAGTATGCAAATGAGTTGTATAAGAAGCTAATTGATGCTGGTATAGAGGTACTCTATGACGACCGAAACGTAAGCGCTGGAGAGAAGTTCGTACTATCTGATCTACTTGGACTACCCTTTCGAGTAATCGTTGGAAGAGAGGCACGTAAGGACTTAATTGAATTAGTGGAGAGGGGAAGTGGAGAGGTACGAAAGATTTCAGAAAAGGAGTTATTAATGTTGTAATGAAAGGATTTATGTTGGCTGAATGGAAAGAGCAGATAAAAAAGCTTACAGATAAATTTTACAATTTATTCTCGAATGATATTGGAATTGATCTTGGTACTGCAAACACGTTGGTGTATGTAAAGGGGCGGGGAGTGATTCTTAACGAACCATCGGTGGTTGCAATGAATCAGAAGACGAATCGTGTTGTTGCAATTGGAGCGCAGGCAAAAGAGATGTTGGGGCGCACTCCTGGGCATATCGTTGCAATTCGCCCACTAGTTGATGGTGTTATTTCTGACTTTGAGGTTACTGAAGAAATGATTTCGTATTTAGTGAATAAAGCACAAGAAAATAGTAAAAAATTACTTGGCCCCCGAGTGGTTGTAGGTGTTCCATCTGGAATCACGAACGTAGAGATTCGTGCGGTGCGAGACGCAACGCGCAATGCTGGGGCGAGAGAAGTACACATTGTTGAAGAGCCAATGGCTTCTGCTATTGGAATAAAACTTCCGGTGCTTGAGCCTATTGGAACTATGATTATGGATATTGGGGGAGGAACATCTGATATTGCGGTAATTTCGCTTGGTGGAATCATTCAGTCTCAAAATGTTCGCATTGCAGGAGATAAATTAAACGAAGACATTATTCAATATATTAGAAGTGAATTTAAAATTCTTGTTGGAGAAAAAACTGCTGAAGAGTTGAAGATTGCTGTTTGTGCGGTTATGGAGGGAATTGAACCACTTGAGACAACAGTACGAGGAAGAGATTTGATTACTGGATTACCGAGAGAGGTGATTATCACTGATGGTGATATACGAGAAGCGGTGTCACGGTCAATTGATCAGCTCATTGATGCAGTAAAAGGGGTACTTGAAACTACACCACCTGAAATACTGTCTGACGTAATGCAACGAGGTATGCACTTGGTGGGTGGAGGGGCTTTGATTAAAGGTATGCCCGAGCTCCTTCGGACAATTCTTCGGATTCCAGTCTATGTACCCAATGATCCGTTAACTGCGGTGGTGCGTGGTACGGGGATTATTCTTGAAAACTTAGATAAGTATAGTGATGTATTATTAACAAGTGAAGATGAATTATCACTCACGGCATAAAAAGAGAAAGATTGTTCCTATTGTACTAGTATTGGTAGTAGTACTTTTTGTCTTTGTCCGACCCACGATGCCGGAATGGGTGACTCGAAGTATGCACCATGTGGCGAGTCCTCTGTGGAGTTTGAAACAGTCTATTACGGATACTACGTCAATTAAATCTAAGAAGAAGCTTTTAGAAGAAAATAGATTGTTGGAGCAGGAGCTTCAAAAAGTATTGATTAATAGGATTTCAAATAATCTTCTCCGAGAGGAAAATAGTTCCCTCAAGGCGATACTTGGAAGAAGTATTTATGAAAATACTATTCTTGCTTCAGTATTAGTACGGCCCAATAGCACACTCTACGATACGTTTGTGATTGATGTTGGTAGAAACAATAACGTTAAGGAAGGAGACTATGTTATCGCGTATGGGGATGTGGTGGTTGGCTATATTGACTTAGCGTTTCCAAACACGTCACTGGTAAAACTTCTCTCTTCTCCAGGAGAGCAGACCAATGTCATTCTTGGTAAAGAGGAAATTGCGGCTGTTGCGGAGGGTATTGGAGGAGGTAACTTTACGATTTCTCTACCGCGTGGAGTTTCTGTTGGGATCGGTGATGTGATCATTACGCCAACGATTGAATCTCAAGTTATTGCACTGGTTGAAGAAATTATCGTTAATCCGACTGATTCATTCCAAACTATTTTATTTAAGGGACCAATTAATCTTTTGTCAATTCGATTCGTTCAAGTACTCCATTCATATGAAGAGTAAAAAAGGAATCAGGATAACACTCAATATTCTTTTGTTCGGAAGCGTATTCTTTTCCCCATGGTATGTGACACTCATTGTTGTGTTGCTCTTACTTGTGCTCTATAACCCATTAGAAATAGTACTTGCTGGTATATTGATAGATGCACTCCACGGAATAGAATTATTTGGGACTGAATATGTATTCACCATTTTCTTTTTACTACTCTATGTACTCTTTCGTGTATTAAAGAAAAATCTACTACTGTATAGTTAATATGTTTTTTTTACGTAAATTTATCAAACGCATAGTTAAAAGTAAGAGAACTACTCAGATAGAGTTAGATGAGATATTTCTTGATTCAAGTAATTTGCCGCAGTTTGATACCAGCCAGTTTGAAGGGAGAATAGAGAAGGCAATACCAAAGCGGTCGTTACTATACCTTGGGTTGTTCTTTCTTTTTGTAGCTCTTTTGTTTACACATAAGTTATATATGCTTCAAATTGAGAATGGTGAAAGTTATGCGAGTCGTAGTGAAAACAACAGACTGCATCATTCATATATTTTTGCCGAGCGTGGGGTAATTTACGATAGATTTGGAGTAGAACTCGTATGGAATGAACCAAACGATGGTGAAGAGTTTTCAAGGAGACAATATACAAGGTTGTCAGGATTCGGGCATGTTCTTGGATACACAAAGTCGCCGAGGAAAGATAGTTCAGGTAGATATTTTCAGACAGAAGAAGTTGGTCTTGGTGGAGTAGAGGAGTCATTTAATAATGTCATTCAGGGAATAAATGGGTTGAAGATAATTGAAACCGATGCGGTGGGAAGTGTAATGTCAGAAAGTGTTATCTTAGCTCAATCTGATGGAGACAATATTACGCTTTCAATTGATACAGACTTGCAGCATGCATTATACGGTTACATTCAGAGTCTTGCAGACAGTGTTCCGTATGTCGGAGGCGCTGGAATTATTATGAATGTTAGAAATGGAGAGATTCTAGCGCTCACGAGCTACCCAGAATATTCACCAGGGCGGTTGTCTGGAGGAGATGACATATCTGATTATGTAACTGACTCGCGGAAGCCATTTTTGAATAGAGCGGTTTCAGGGCTATATACTCCTGGTTCTATTGTGAAGCCTTTTGTTGCACTCGGCGCGCTAACTGAAGGAGTAATTAACCCCGCTACGTCTATATTGAGTACGGGATCAATTAGAATTCAAAACCCCTATTATCCAGATATCTACTCAGTATTTCCCGACTGGAAGGCCCATGGATATGTTGATATGAGGAAAGCTATCGCTGTCTCATCAAATGTATACTTTTATGAAATTGCAGGAGGGTTTGAAGAACAACGTGGTATTGGGATAAAAAATATTGAAAAATACGTGAGAATGTTTGGTATTGGAAGTGCGAGTGGAATAGAGCTTGAGGGAGAAAAAGAAGGAGTCATTCCTAACCCAAAATGGAAAAACGAAATGTTTGAGGATGGAGCGTGGAGACTTGGAGATACCTACCATACTGCAATTGGACAGTATGGATTTCAGGTGACTCCTATTCAAATGGTGCGCGCTGTTTCGGCTATTGCAAATGGGGGAGAGCTCTACACACCAACACTCGTATTGGATAAAGATCGTGGAGGTAAAAATGTGGCAATTTCTCCTGAAGACATTAGGGTAGTTCAGGAGGGTATGCGACAGGCAGTCATTGAAGGGAGTGCGTCAGGATTGTCAGTTCCGTATGTGAAGGTTGCAGCAAAAACGGGTACCGCTCAACTTGGCGTGAAGAAAAAGTTCCATAATTCCTGGGTAATGGGATATTTTCCCTATGAAAATCCTCAGTATGCATTTGTCGTTATTATGGAGCGTGGTCCTGCTAAAAATACCCTTGGAGGGGTATATGTTGTGCGGGGATTATTAGATTGGCTACAGGAGAATAAAAATGAGTATTTTGATGCAATTGACAATATATAGCTACGGTGTAAGATACGTGGGATATGACAGATGAATATCTATCAAGAGAGAAATTTAGAGAGCTTGAGAAGGAGCTTGAATATATTAAAACAGTGAGAAGAAAAGAGATCGCTGAGAGTCTTGAGTCTGCACGAGCGCTTGGAGATTTGAAAGAAAATGCTGAGTATCATGAAGCTCGAGATACGCAAGCTGAAGCAGAAGACAGAATTTTAAAGATTGAAGGAATTCTTAAAAATGCAAAAATTGTTTCTGGCAAAACTGGTAAAAAAAGTGATACGGTTGGATTAGGTTCTACTGTAATGATTCAGAAAAAAAGCGACAAGGAAAAGAAAGACTACAAAATTGTTGGATCAGAAGAAGCTAATGTTTCCGAACGGAAGATTTCTCATGTTTCTCCTCTTGGTGAAGCGATGCTGGGAAAGAAAAAAGGAGATAAGTTTTCACTCAATACTCCGAACGGAAAGATAGAATACAAAATAGTTGATGTAGAATAGAAAGTCCCCGAAAGGGAATTTTTATATACTATGAAAAACTTTAATAAATTCCCCAAAATGCCTACATGGGAAAGTGTAGATACGTATACACCAGGCGAACGGTTGCAAGAGATTTCAAGAGAAAAAGTTACAGCAGGAATACTAGTACCAAAAATTGTTCTCATGGCATCAGATGATGAAAATCGTTGGCCAATTGGTGCAAAAGGGAATCAGAAGCGTCGTTTTTTAGGTAATGCACTGAAAGCGCTTGTTGTTGCAGGCGCACTTGGGTTTGGAGTTGGTGGACTCATGTTCCTCGCTTTTGGTTTGACGGCGGGTATTGTTGTGGGGTCAATTGTAGGACTAGCAAAGTTTTTCTGGTTTCTTAGGAGTTACTAAAATTATATAGGTAAGATTTGGGAGTCTTCTTTGTGTTATAATTATCTACATATATGTTTTGGGCAGATAGTATAGTAGATAGTATAGAAAAGAATTTGAAAAATAGGATTTCTGAAGGAAAGACCCTTATTATCCGTGATGAAAAAACAGCTTCAGGACATATGCATGTTGGGTCTATGCGTGGTGTAGTGGTCCATGGGGTTATCTCTGAAGTGTTAACCGAGAGAGGTATAGCAAATAAATTTCTGTATGAAATAAATGACACTGATTCTATGGATAAAATACCGGTATATCTTGATCAGGAGAAATATAAGGAGCATCTTGGAAAGCCGTTATTTAGGATTCCATCTCCTGATGCAAAAGCTACAAACTACGCAGAATATTTCGGAAAAGAATTTATCGGAGTAATTAATGAAAATGGTTTTTATCCAGAATTGTATCGATCAAGTGAACTATATCTTTCTGGAAGAATGAATGACGTTATACGTCTTTCTTTGGAAAATGCAGACAAAATTCGTGAAATATATAAAAGAGTTTCCGGATCGGTTAAGGATTCAGACTGGATGCCTCTCCTTGTGGTTTGTGAGAGGTGCGGGAAGGTTGGTACAACTAAAGTTACTGCATTTGACGGAGAAAAAGTAACATATGTCTGTCAGGGATATAATTATGCTGAGGGGTGTGGTCACGATGGGAAAGTCTCACCATTTGATGGAAATGCATTTTTGCCATGGAAGCCAGAGTGGGCAGCTAAGTTTGTTGTTGTAGATGTTGATATTGAAGGAGGGGGAAAGGATCACTATACTAAAGGAGGATCACGAGATGTTGCAAATGCAATTTCAAGAGAAGTTTTTGATCATAAACCACCGTTTGATGTTCCGTATGAGTTCTTTTTGGTTGATGGAAAAAAGATGTCTTCATCAAAAGGAAACGCAGCAACATCCAGAGCGGTAGCAGATCTTTTGCCTCAAAAAATATTTAGATTAGCGCAGATAGGAAAAAAATTAAATCAAGCGTTTACTTTTGAACCAGAGGGGGATACAGTTCCAATCCTATACGACAATTACGATAGAATTGCCAAACAGTATTTTGAAGGAGTAAATGATGATAATTCACGATTATTTAAATTTCTTCACGAACCAGGAACTGAACTTGTTCAAGGTTTCTTACCACGATTTTCACAAGTTGCCTTTATGGTTCAGATGCCCCACATAAATCTTGTTGAAGCGTTTGAAAAAATAAAAGAATCTCCGTTGACTAAAGCTGAAGTAGAAGAATTGGATATGAGAGCTCGTTATGCAAAAAGATGGCTTGATGATTACGCTCCGGAGAACTATAAGTTTGAATTGCAAATTGAAAGGACTCCCGAAGTTAATTTTTCTGCAGAACAAAAGGAGGCACTTAAAAAAATACTTAAATATGTTGAGGCAAATCCTGTTTTAGATGGCCTGGAAACTCACACCACTATTCATACTATTAGAAAGGAACTTGAAATTGAGCCCAAAGACTTATTTAGTGCTTTATATATAAGTTTCCTTAATAAAGAAAGTGGACCAAAAGTTGGATGGTTTCTCTCAGTTCTTGAAAGAGATTTTGTGATTAAAAGATTACAGGAAGTTAGTGTTTAACATATATGTACATACCAATTTTATTAGGAACAAATCGAAAAGATAACAACAGCGGAAATGTTGCAGATTT
>CAYQYW010000002.1:39492-75387 GCA_964421995.1 uncultured Candidatus Saccharibacteria bacterium | reverse complement strand
AGCGAACTGATCGATTTATACATGAACTTCTATGGCTTTCAAATACTTTGAAGTGGGGTAGAGAAAACTCGAACGGATCATATAGAGACTAGTCATTTTCCAAAAACCGCTCAAACCTAAGCGGTTTTATCTGTGCCCTTTGGGTTAATGTGGATAATGAATTAGGCAAAGTGGGGTAAAGTGTTATATATTAATACTTAGTGGAAAGAAGTGGGAAACTGTCTCGAGAACAGATTCCCCGCCTATATGCCTATGCTGATTGGTGAATACACACATACAATTGATCCAAAGAAAAGGATATCGCTCCCGGCTAAATTTCGTAAGGAATTAGGGAAGAGTGTGGTGCTTACCAAAGGACTAGACAACTGTCTGTTTATCTACTCCATGAAGGAGTGGAAAGTAATTTCAGATAAATTGGCTAGTCTTCCAATCGGACAATCTGATACACGTGGATTCAATAGGTTCATGTTGTCAGGGGCAACAGAAGTTCCAGTCGACTCTGTTGGCAGAATGTTGATTCCTGATTTTTTGAAGGAGTTCGCAGGATTAACTACCAAAGTAATTATTGCGGGTGTTCATACGAGAGCAGAGATTTGGGATACAAAGAAATGGAATACCTACAAAAACAAGATTGAAAAACAAGCGGATGTTATGGCGGAGAAACTAGGAGAAATCGGCGCAATATAATATGACTCACTACAGTGTTCTTTCAAAAAAAGTTTTAGATGAGCTTCACATAGATAAAAACGACGTTGTTTTGGACGGTACTATAAATGGTGCTGGACATAGTCTTCGGATTGCAGAGTTACTTGGTAGCGAGGGTGTTCTCATTGGCACAGACTTGGATTCAGGTGCACTCAAGCTTGGTGCGGAAACATTGAAGGGTGTAGCACCCACCGTACATTTGAAGGAAAGCAACTATCGTCATGTTGAGCACATCTTGGATGAATTGGGGATTCCTTGTGTTAACAAAATGCTTCTTGATCTTGGTTTCAGTACTAATCAGATTGAAGGGTCAGGTCGCGGGTTTAGTTTCAGGAGAGATGAACCGCTACTCATGACACTTTCTGCTGACGGAAAGGGATTAACTGCGGCAGAGATTGTTAACGAATGGGATGAAGAGAACATTTCAGACATCATTCATGGGTATGGAGAGGAACGGTTTGCAAACAGAATTGCACGGGGGATTGTAGAAGCAAGACCACTCAAAACCACTTTTGAATTAGTCTCTGCAATAGAGGGTGCAGTACCAATATGGTACAAGGGAAAAAAACTTCATCCTGCAACAAAGACCTTCCAAGCATTACGCATTACGGTAAACGATGAGATTGGGTCACTACGAGAGGGGTTGAAGAAGGGGATAGAGCGACTATGTAGTGGAGGTCGTATCGCCGTCATCACATTTCATAGTATAGAGGATCGCGTGGTGAAAAATATATTTAAGAACGCGGTGCATGAAGGGATAGGTAGTTTAGTAAATAAAAAACCATTGGTTCCAACTGAAGAAGAAGTAATGGAAAATCCTGCTTCACGAAGTGCCAAATTAAGAGTTTTCAAAAAAATATGAATAAAGTAATAGCATATCAAGCAGACAATATAGAACGGAAAGTATTCTGGTCATTTTTAATATTAGTCATTTTGTTTGCGTCACTGTATATGTATTTCATCAGTGCGTCTATTGTTAATGTAGTTCTACGAAAAGAAATTGAAGGAGATATTATTACCACCCACTCTGAGGTAGGTGAATTGGAATCAAGATATTTAGGACTTGAAAATAACATCACTATGGATAGAGCATTTGCCATGGGATTTGTTAAACTGGCCGACAAGAAATTTGTCACCCGTGCAAGTCAGAGTCTTTCAATTAACCGATGAGAGCTGAATTCGTACGACGAATTCATATGGTCTCATTATTTGTCCTAGCATTTGCTGTATTGCTTGGGGCTAAATTATATTTTGTACAAATTGTTCACGGAAGTGATTTTAGTGATCGAGCAGACCGACAGTACGTGCGCCCTAGCTACGACCTATATAATCGGGGAAATATTTTCTTTGAAGATAAATATGGGAAGATACATGACGCTGCGACGCTGAAAACGGGATACACCGTTGCGATTAAGCCAAAGTTAATTCTCGATGAACAAGAGGTGTTTGATTCACTCAACTCAATTATTGATTTAGATGAGGAGTCTTACTTTTTTAGAGTAGGGAAGAAAGATGATCCATACGAGGAGATAGCGCATCGGATTAACACGAAAGAAGCAGATCAAATTGCTGAGTTAGACATTGACGGCGTGTATCTTTACAAAGATAGATGGAGATACTACCCAGGGAATACGCTTGCCGCGCAAACATTAGGATTTATTGGTTACGATGGAAATGAACGAAGTGGACGCTACGGACTTGAGCGATACTATGACGACATATTGACAAGAGATACGTCAAGCGTGTATGTTAACTTTTTTGCAGAGATATTTTCAAATATTAAAAACACCGTGAATGATGAGAATAGAGTAGGAGATGTAGTCACGAGTATTGATCCTGCTGTTCAGTTATTCCTTGAAAATACACTTGCGGGTATCGAAGAGAAATGGAACTCAAAACTCTCAGGTGGAATTATTGTTAATCCAAAGACGGGTAGCATCTACGCGCTTGCTGTTTCTCCAAGGTTTGACGTAAACACCTTTAGTGAAGTAGAGGATTCATCAGTGTACGGGAATCCTTTGGTTGAAAGTATCTATGAGATGGGATCCATTATTAAACCACTTACGATGGCAGTTGGGATTGATTCAGGTGCGGTAAGTGCTGATACTACGTACTATGATAAGGGGTATTTAAAGATTGACGGATATACTATTTCAAACTTTGATGGAAAGGGTAGAGGAAAGGTGAATATGCAAGAGGTGCTTAGTCAGTCGTTAAACACAGGCGCAGTCTATGTTGCTGAACAAGTAGGAAGTGATGTATTTAAAGACTATATGGACAGGTTAGGAATTGGAGAAGAGACAGGAATAGATTTACCCAATGAAAGTGCTGGCCTCGTTTCAAATTTAGATTCTCCGCGCTTCATAGAATACGCGACTGCATCGTTTGGACAGGGGTTTGCTATTACACCTATTGCAACGGTGAAAGCACTGAGCGCGCTTGCTAATGGTGGAATCACTATTACTCCTCATGTCGCAAAGAAGATTAGCTATACGTCGGGATTATCAAAAAAAGTGTCGTACCCTATAGAAGAGCAGGTGTTCTCCAAAGAGACTACTGATGAGGTGACGAGAATGCTTGTTGAAGTGGTGGATAAAGCACTGCGGGGTGGCACAGTGAAATTAGAGCGCTATAGTGTTGCCGCAAAGACAGGTACCGCTCAAATTGCTAAAATAAATGAGAGGGGGTACTATGACGATAGGTTCCTTCATTCATTCTTTGGCTACGTTCCTGCGTATAATCCTGAATTTCTGATATTCCTCTATACCGTTGAGCCAAAAGAAGTCCGATATGCTTCAGAAACCCTAACGTATCCCTTTATGGACATTGTTGAGTATTTAATTAATCATTACGAAATACCACCAGATAGATGAAAGAGCTACTAAAAAAAATCATTGTTTCAATCATAACGCTTGAAGCCAAGTTAGTGTTACAGAAGTATAGGCCGAAGATTATCGCCGTTACCGGGACGGTTGGGAAGACGTCTACAAAAGACATAATCTATGAGGTGCTCTCAACAAGTTTTTTTGTGCGAAAAAGTCAAAAGAGTTTCAACAGTGAAATTGGAGTACCGCTTACCATACTTGGATGCTCTAATGCATGGAATAATCCAATACTTTGGGTAAAGAATATTTTTGAAGGTATTTTACTTTTGGTTCTGAAAAACCATTATCCGAAGATACTGGTTCTAGAAATTGGAGTAGACACCCCAGGCGATATACAGCGCCTCGCAAAGTGGATACAATCTGACATTGTAGTACTCACTAAATATGCTGATATACCCTCACATGTTGAATATTTTGATTCTCCGCAGGCGGTAATACAAGAGAAGCAGTTATTAGCAAAGTCATTGAACAAAAGCGGAATTTTGATCACGAATGGTGATGATAAGCTTATGCAAGCAGAAAAGATGCCCGAAGTAAGACATATCAAGTATGGCTATGACAAAGAGAATAATGTGGTTGCCTCAGAGTTTACGGCTCTAAAATCCGGGATTAACTTTCGTGTTGATTACAAAGATAGAAGTGTTCCGGTAAAGCTAAAGGGTGTGTTTGGAAAACATCATACCTATCCTAGCCTAGCTGCGTTTTCCGTAGGAGTGGTTCTGGATGTAAATATTGTTTCTATCATTGAGGCGATTGGTAAATCAGTTCCTGCTCCAGGGCGCATGCGACTTTTGAAAGGAATTAACAAAAGTTTAATTATTGATGATACATATAATTCATCTCCGGTTGCACTGTCGAGTGCTCTTAACTCACTAAAGAAACTAAAAGGAAGGAAGATTGTTGTGTTAGGGGACATGCTTGAATTAGGTACGTATTCAGTTGAGGCACATAAAAAGATTGGCAAGGAAGTGGAAGCTGATATACTCGTTACGGTAGGAATCAGAGCGAATAAAATTTTAGAGGTTGCAAAGGTAAAGAAGAAGTATTGTTTTGACGACTCAGTGACGACAGGGCTCGAAGTGGAGAAGTTGATTAAACCGGGAGACATTATTTTAGTGAAAGGTTCTCAGGTGCTTCGTATGGAAAAAGTTGTTGAGATTATCATGGCTGAAAAAGAAAGAAAAGAAGAACTTTTGGTACGGCAAGATAAAGAGTGGAAAAATCGGTAGAATTTTTGTATACTTGCCCTTATGACCCTATCGTCTAGCGGTTAGGACATATCCCTCTCACGGATAAAACCGGGGTTCGATTCCCCGTAGGGTCACAATTTATAAGTCACCTTAAAAAGGTGGTTTTTTAACTTATTTTAATCTAATCTTAATTTAATTTTTAACTTGATTTTTGTATGATAATTTAATATGAACATAGATTTTTTCTCTGATATAAATAGAGGTAAAGAAAAAGCACTTGAGTATGAGAAAGTTGACCGGTTTATGGTCGCCTTTGCGTGGTGGAGCACGGTAATACTTTCGGTCTATTCATTAGTAATATACTTTGCGGCACCAGCAGAAAATTACCCAAATCCTTTTAGTTGGAGAGTGGTGGAGTTTACTGAGATACTCGCCGTGATGTTGATTTCCTTTATAACCGCAGGGTTGCTAAGCTTTCTAAATGGGAGAATAAAAAACCATTATCTTTGGCGATTTATTGCCACCAATCTTCTTTTTGTATATCCCTATCTTATTATTTTTATAAGTGGAGGATCAATTGAATGGCATTTCCACTTCTTCATTACCTTTGCACTTCTCGTACTTTGGGCTGATTGGCGTCTTGGGTGGTGGGCGATTGTTACGGTTGCTTTGCACCACAGTATATTAAACTTTGTGGCTCCATATTGGGTATATTTCTATGGTAGGAATGATATAGCATTTCTTGCCCACGCCTTGTTGGTTTTGATGATGGCTATTATTACAACGCTTCTTAGTGAGAAGATAAGAATGTTAGTAAAATGATCGGATTTAAGGAATTAGTGATACTTTCGTTTGGCATCATTGTAATTTTATTACTTCTTGGTGTTTTCTATGCGCTTATCTTTCAAGAACCAGCATTTCCTGCAGAATTGCCGTTCTTGTATCAGCAACAGTAGTATGTGGCTGTTGTTGTTCCTTCTCTTCATTCTACCTACTAGTGTGTTGGCAGATCATGCAACACCAGAGCGAGTAGTTGAGGGGAAATATACGATTATTGTCTCACCAAATCATGCGAAAGGAGAAATTCGCTTCTTTTTTCGAAACTCAGCAACGGGGAAAAATATTACTGAGTCAATTAAATATCAATTTTCAATCGAAGGTATTGATTCAGGGGGTGTATATGAGACACAGAATGGGATTGGTGTGGTACCCTATATTTTTTCGCGTGGAGGATTACATGAACTCAATCTTACATTTGTGCTTTTAGGTAAGAAGTATATTCCAGAACATTGGACGCTTTGGGTTCCTGGTGAAGCGTCAAGTTTCTTTGAACGCTATCCAGTAGGTTATACAGAAATTGCTGGGTTCGTAACACTTCTTGTTGCGCTTATTATTCTTATTGTAACGGCCATTATTAATAAACGAAGAGAGCCATATACAATAGATGTTCTAAAGTTTTTTGGTCTGTAGTATACTAACCACATGGAAATATTACTGATGGTCGGACTTTTGGTGATGTCCTTAGCATTTCTTATCAAAGGAGCTGATTACTTTATTCAAGGAGCTGAAGAGGTAGGATTATATTTTAAACTGTCACCATTTGTAATTGGGGTGTTGCTCGTGGGTATTGGTACCTCACTCCCAGAGTTTGCGGGCGCAGTAGCGGCCTTGATAAACGGTACCACTGAAATTATTGTGGCAAATGCCGTAGGATCAAACATTGCTAATATTTTACTTGTTGTTGGTATCTTAGCTGTTGTTTCTAAGAAGATTGTAATAAAAAAGGACCTTCTAGACTCAGAATTACCACTTTTTGTTGTATCAACCTCACTGTTCCTAGGAATCGTGGTGGGAGGTCAAATTACCTTTATTGAATCAGCACTTCTTGCAATTGCTTTTGTAATTTATCTTGTGTACTTACTGTTTGGAGACGCCGAGCCGGGAGTTGCTACAGAAGAGAAAGTAAAGAAAGTAAAGAAGAATAAAGAACTTAAATTCAAAACATATATGCTGGTAGTAGTAGGACTTTTCGGTCTTATTGTTGGAGCGCAATCGCTTATTAAATCTATTATCAGTATTTCAGAACTTGTTGGCGTTAGCACAGGATTTATTTCACTTACCGCGGTAGCACTTGGTACCTCACTTCCGGAGCTATTTGTATCATTAAAGAGTGTGAAGAGTGGAAAGATAGACATGGCCATTGGAAACATATTTGGTTCAAATGCTTTCAACATCTTGTTTACGATTGGAATACCAGGCTTGTTTGGTACTTTATTCCTTGATCAACAAACACTACTTATCGGAGTACCTATTATGGCAGCAGCGTCATTCATATTCTTTGTATCTGGAATATCAAAAAGGATCTATCGTTGGGAGGGTATGATGTTCTTAGTGTTCTATGCCTTCTTTATGTTAAAACTGTTTGGGTTTTAACAATATTCTCATGTTACTTTCAGTTCTCCACAAGGACTATTAAGAACATCTTGGACACGGACTTCCAAGTGGTATTCCTGACATACCACAGTCGCAATTCCAAGTTTGGATAATACGCATTATTTCTGTTGCTGAAGCAGTCTCCATCTTTGTCATGAAGATACCATACTATTTTCAAATGAGTTGTCAAGCTATCATACGTGGTCAAACAACTCATCTACCACCTCTTTCACAAGGGAACCGTCGGCTTTTCCTCTGAGTTCTTTCATGAGTATTCCCATAAGCTGACCTTGGTTTTTTACTTCTTCTTTTTTAGAGGTGGCAAACGTAACAATCTCATCTCTACTCATCATTTTTGGCAGGTAGGTCTCTAATAGTTCTCGTTCTTTGTTTTCCTCTCTTACCAAGTCTTCACGACCTCCTTTTGCAAACTGCAGAGCAGCTTCTTTTCGTTGCTTCACTGCTCGCTGTAGTAATGCAATTACTTCCTCATCAGATAGTGGTTCGCTCGGCTTTCGTTTGGTTGCTAGCAATTCATTAGTAAATGATGAAATGAGTCCTCGTAAAACTACAAGACGTAATTTGTCTTTACTTTTCATTGCATCCGTTAGTTCTCCCTTTATTTTATCTTGTAACATAATTTTTATTATACCAAGCTCTGCTATAATAGAAAAATGATTCTTCCTTGGAGTGAACTCTCAATTGATGAAGTAAAAAAGACGTTTGATACTAATATCGAGCGTGGACTCTCTACTGATCGGGTAGCAGTACTACAGGAAATGGGAGGAAAAAACATTTTAGAGAGAAAAAAAAGAGAGGGATTTATTTCAAAATTAGTGAGACATTTCAAAAGTCCTATCGTTTTTGTATTACTTGTTGCTGGTTTTGCAACTGTTTTCCTCGAAGCCTACATTGATGCCACCGTTATTTTCATTGCCGTTACTATTAATGTACTTGTTGGATTAATTCAGGAGGGAAAATCATCACGTGCATTTGAAAAGCTCAATGAATCACAGAGCAGACAAGCAAGTGTACTCCGGGACGGAAAAAAACAAATTATTCCTACTGAAGATCTCGTTGTGGGGGATATTGTAATTCTTGAGGGCGGTATGTATATACCAGCTGATATACGGCTTGTATCTGCAAAGAACCTACAGGTAAACGAGTCTGTACTTACAGGAGAGTGGATGTCTGTTCTGAAAAACGCAGAGACATTACCTAAAAAAGACAGACCACTGAATGAGCGGATCAACATGGTATGGATGGGAACGTTGGTAGCATCAGGATACGCTACGGGGATTGTGGTTTCGGTGGGGGATGACACGCAGGTAGGAAAGATTGCACTCTCACTTGATGCGCAGAAAGATCGAATGACTCCGTTGCAGAATAATTTCAAGAACATTGCAACCTTTCTTGTCTATGTTGTGGTTGCGTCGTCACTAATGGTGCTTGCCCTCGGACTGCTCCGTGGTGAATCATTCATTGATATGCTTCTGGTGGCGATTGCGCTTGCGGTAGCATCAATGCCAGAAGGATTACCGGCTGCAGTTACGGTGGTATTAGCGCACGGTATGGAAACAATTTTGGATAAAGGAGGATTGGTGCGAAATCTTTTGGCTGCTGAGACACTTGGCTCAACCACCATCATTCTTACCGACAAAACGGGTACATTGACTGAAGCAAAGATGAAAATTGCTAATCTTCATACCCTTTCAGGCAACAAGGAAGATGGGATCACTCTACTACAAGCTGCCGTGTTTGCCTCCGATGCCTTTATAGAAGAGAAAGGGGACAAGATGATTGTTCACGGCAGGTCTTTAGAAAAGGCTATTGTGATGGAAGGATTAGAGCGTGGGCTTTCTTTTGAATTGGATCGTCGTCTTGATTTTATTAACTTTGAATCTACAAGAAGATATGGTGGTGCTCTTTACACGGTGCCCAACAAAAAGAAGAATAGGATATATGCAAGTGGGGCACCAGAAGCACTTTTTGAGAAAGCGACGTATATTATCAAAGATGGAAAGGAAAAGAAGCTTACCAAGAAGGAACGGGAAGAACTGATCCGTATTCAAAGTAAAGAGAGTGCAAAAGGAATGCGGGTACTTGCAGTGGCATATCAAGAAGTGCTCTCTGACGAAATAGAAGAAGAAAAACTACTCACCACAAAAGTAGTATTTCTTGGATTACTGAGCTTTGTCGATCCGGTGCGAGAGGGGGTATCGGAATCAATACAGATGGTGAAGGGTGCCGGAGTCCGGGTGGTGATGGTGACGGGAGATAATCAAGACACCGCGCGAGCGATCGCGATAGAAGCTGGAATTTGTACTCCAGAGGGTGCTGTGCTTACGGGTACCGAAGTAGAAAAATTAGACGACGATGAGTTATTTGAGGTAATACATAATACAACCGTATTTGCTCGCGTGCTCCCAGATCAGAAACTACGGATCGCACGAGTACTCAAAAATAAGGGAGAGATTGTTGCAATGACAGGAGACGGGGTAAATGACGCACCAGCACTCCGAGCCGCAGATATCGGTGTTGCAGTCGGAAGTGGTACTGAGGTAGCAAAAGAATCTTCAGATATTATTCTCATCAACGACAGCTTTTCAGTAATTGTTGCCGCTATCAAGGTTGGAAGACGGGTTATTGATAATCTGAAGAAAATCACCTCTTACTTACTCGCTACTGGCTTTAGCGAGATAAGCATTATTGGAGGAGCGTTGATTGTCGGATTACCGATACCGGTTCTGCCGTCTCAAATTCTATGGGCTAATATTGTTGAAGAAGGATTAATGAGCTTTGCGTACGCTTTTGAAGGCGCTGATGGGAATGTAATGAAACGAAAGCCAACCGACAACACCGTGCTTACTAAGGAAATAAAACGACTCATACTGATCGTTAGTATAATTACGGGGACACTTCTCTTTACACTGTACCTTGGACTCACCGCACTTGAACTCCCCATTGAAGAGATACGTACGATCATGTTTGTTGCTCTCACGCTGGACTCAATCTTTTTTGCCTTCTCAATTAAGAGTCTTAATACGCCAATATGGAAGATTGATTTTTTGAATAATAAATATCTTTTGGTGGCATTCTTTGCAAATCTCCTGCTCTTGGTTGGGACTCTTACGTTGAGCCCATTAAAAACACTTCTCTCGTTGGTGTCACTCACCGCACTTGAGGTACTCTTCCTATTTGGATTCGGACTACTTAATTTAGTAATTATTGAGTTAATTAAATATCTGATTTTTGTACAAAAAATGCTAAAATAAAACTATGGAAATATTCATACTGATCATTATTGGCATTCTACTTATTGGCAGTAATCTATTTTTCATTCTCCGAAAAAAAGATAGTAGCATGCTGATTCAGCAACAAATACAGGAGCTAGCCAGGACACTGGATGGGAAGATAGGAGAATCATCAAAACAGATGCATGATTCGATGAAGACGCAGCTTGGTGAATCAGCACGAATAATTAAAGAAGTAACTGAGGGTCTTACTAAACTAGACGAAACCAACAAACAGGTGGTTTCGTTTGCAGACCAACTGCAGTCTCTACAGGACATACTCAAAAATCCAAAGCAACGGGGAGTGCTCGGAGAGTACTACCTTGAGACGGTGCTAAAGAATGTTCTTCCTCCAGGCCAGTTCCAGATGCAGTATCGGTTTGAAAATGGAGATATCGTAGATGCGGTTATCTTTTTGGATGATGACAAAATTCTTCCCATTGACTCAAAATTCTCTCTTGAGAATTATAATAAGATTCTTGAGACAAATGATAAAGATGAAAAGGAACGATTGGGAAAGCTTTTCAAACAGGATATTAAAAATAGAATTGACGAGACGGCTAAGTACATACGTTCAAAAGAGGGAACAATGGACTTCTCTTTCATGTTCATACCATCTGAAGGTGTTTACTATGATCTTTTAGTTAATAACATAGGGTCACGTGATCTCATTGAATACGCCTTCCAGCAGAAGAAGGTGATTATTGTCTCTCCCACGTCCTTTATGGCTTACCTGCAGACTGTTTTGCAGGGTTTACGAGCATTACAGATAGAAGAGTCAGCAAAGGAGATACGGAAGCATATAGAGAGTATGGGGCGTCATTTAGCAAAATATGACGATCATATGCTTAAACTAGGTAACTCTCTTGGAACCACGGTAAATCACTTTAATACGGCCAAAAAGGAGTTTGGGAAGGTTGATAAGGATATTATGCGAATTACGGGTGAGGGAATTGCAAGCGAAGGAATGGTGCTAGAAAAACCAGAAGAAGCTTGATTTATAGCTAACAATAAGGTAGAATCGTGTCTATGTCATTTGCAGTAATACAAACAGGAGGAAAGCAATACAAAGTCTCAGAAGGAGACGTTGTTACTATTGAGAAGCTTTCTGGAGAATACAAAGAAGGGGACAAGATCATCTTTGATCAAGTTCTTTTGACCGATGATGGATCAAAAACTACGATTGGAGAACCACTTATCTCAGGAGTAAAAGTAGAGGGAGAGCTTCAAGAAGCTGGGAGAGCAAAGAAAGTATCCGTGATTAAATTTAGATCAAAAAGCCGTTACTTCAGAAATGTTGGTCATCGACAACCATTTATGAGGGTAAAGATAACTTCGATTGTATAACAAAATCCCCATTTTTTGGGAATTTGTTTTTAAGTATTATGAACGAAAAAGTCGAAACAGAAAATCAAAGAGTAAATCGTCTTTGGAAGACGTTTCAAAGAGGTGACACTATTTCAGTTTGTTACCGAGAGCGATATAATTTTGGGCGTATTGGACCTGAAAAAAATTTTCAGGAGTGGTAATAACGAAAAATAACAGTCGGACGTTACTTAAATCATCAATGGGTAATTCACCAGTAATCTTTAAAACGGATATCAGTAGTATTCGTTTGCTAATGTAAGAGAATGGGTATATAGTTGTTCCATCGCTTACGAGCGATGTAGGTTGGGTGGTCGAAACCAACAAAAAATGGGTCAATTTGACCAAGAACATGACTACGAACAATATACCCCAACAGGATACATATAATAATCCTAACGCAGACCAAGAGGAATAATACCGGTGCAAGGTGTTTTTTTATTGTTCAAAAAGTGGGTATACATTACTAGTTTACTACAATAGTACTATGGGTTATCATGAAAGAAGTGGAAGATATCGAAGTGCAGCGGTTAGGAGAGGATACGAAACAAAGCTAGCAGCTATAGCGTTTGGTAAGAAGGTGAGAGAAATAGTAAAAAGTGGAATAAGTAAATAAAACTGCTTTTAACCAAAGACGGCTCTGATATCGGAGTCGTCTTTGGTTAGTTACAAAAGAAGTATGTATAGGTAGAATTTTTAACGCTGGAGATAAATAAAAGTATGAATGAAAAATATAAACCATTTACTCTGTCACCTTTTCAACATATATTAAATAGAATTACTATATTTGGAAAAATATTTGCACGTATGAAAAACTAACTTCTATTCTGAAACGCATTCTTTATCGTTTCAGCGTCTGAATATTCTAACTCTGACCCCGTAGAGAGACCTTTGCCAAACCATACTACATTTTTAAGTTTCAAATTACTTATTATATAATTCCCGGTCTCTTCACCTGTGGGAGTGGTGGAGAGTCCCATAATAATTTCTTTAAAATTATTCTTAGCAATATATTTTTTCAGTTCAGTAATACGAATTGAGCGTTCAGGGTGTTTACTCAGTAATGACACTGTACCTCCAAGTATAAAGTAGAGTCCTTTGTAGACACCGCTTCGCTCAATGTTTTCAAAATCCACATCCTTTTCTACAATCATGAGTGTGTCCGTCTGTCGATTACTTCCGCAGGTAGAACATATTTTTTCACTACTGTTTGGGGTGAAGTACCGATAACATGAAGTACATAGGTGGGTATCTTTTTTTAACTCCAACATCGTTTTAGCAAGTTCCTCTAAAAAAATACTATTTTGGCGAAGTAAAAAATAGACAATTCGTTTTGCCTGGCGCGGTCCTATTCCAGGAAACTTAGCAATAAGTTCAGCTAATTTGTTAATTGTATTCATTAGAAATCTTCTACCACCGTTTCGGCATTTTCAAAATCTGCAAAGTCATTTTTTTCAAGGCTAAGGAAGCTAACCTTTTTTTCATCAAAATACAGCTCAACCTTTCCGGTCGCACCATTTCTATGTTTTTCAATGAGAATCTCAGCAATGTTCGGTCGATCAGAGTTTTCATTTAACCGATCATCACGGTGAATGAACATTACTACATCTGCATCTTGCTCAATAGAACCTGAATCTCGAAGGTCAGATAGTCGTGGTTTACCACCTCGTTGTTCAACAGCACGTGATAGCTGTGAGAGGGCAAGTACCGGTACATCAAGTTCCTTTGCAAGGATCTTCAGTGATCGTGATATTTCTGTAATTTGTTGCGTCATTGAATCGGCTGCCTTTGTTGTCGTTGGCATCATAAGCTGTAGGTAATCTACAACGATAAGCCCAAGTCCATGTTCCCGCTTGAGGCGTCGAGCTACAGATCGCATTCTAAGAATGTTGCTTCCTGGCTCGTCATCAATGAATATAGGAGCGCTTGATAGTCTGTCCATAGCATCCCGCAATTTATCAAACTCACTATCCTGAGTCAGTTTTCCGGTACGCAACTTCCACGCATCCACTCGAGCTTCAGAAGCGAGCATTCGATCAACTAATTGCTGTGAGCTCATTTCCAACGAGAAGATTCCAACGGGGGTGCCGTGCAGCACTGCAGCTTGCCGTGCAATATCCAACGCAAGAGCAGTCTTACCCATGGAGGGACGCGCAGCAAGAATAATAAGGTCTGATCGTTGGAAACCTGCAAGTAAGTCATCAAATCCCTTAAATCCAGTTTGCACTCCTCTAATTTCACTATCTGATTTATGTAGTCGATCAAGCCGCTCCCATGCCTCACCAAGTGACTGGCTTAAGGGTACAAACTTGTGAACACTGGTGGCATTCGTAACGTCATATATTTTTTTCTCAGCCTTATCAAGTGTTTCGTCAATTTCCTCTCCTTCTTCATATCCAAGCGCGTTAATGTATTCAGAAGCATTAATGAGAGAACGGAGCGTAAATGCTTTTTGAATAAGATCACCGTAGTAACGTGCATTTGATGCAGTGGGCACGGTGTTGGTGAGCTCGGTAAGGTAGCTGTTGCCACCAATTTGATCGAGTTTGTTCTGTGTCTTTAATCTTGTTGATACGGAAAGGAGATCAATGGGTTCACTTTTTGTAAAAAGGTGAAACATCGCCTCAAAAATAATTTTATGTTTTTCGGCATAGAATGTTTCGGGTATAACAATATCAGTTACATCATGCATCATTTCAGGATTCAACATAATTGATCCCAAGAGTGCTTTTTCGGAGTCAATATTCTGTGGTGGTATTCGAAGATTATCTACCATAGTAAAATCATTGTAACATATTCAAAAAAACACATGCAAAGAAAGATTTGGGGAGATGTTGTTTATAGTATGTGGACATCTTTTGACATTGACAAATTGAGTATCGAGAGTATAATTTGTTAATTACTAGTTTTTATATTATTTTACTATGAAAATAGAAAATGGAGAAAAAGGCAGAGTAGAAGTTGAGTACATTCAAATCAAATTTAATGATCTTTTTGTTGGTGACAACGTTAAAGTTACTTTTATAAGGGGTATGTGGAAGAGTCGATCAAATACATGGCAAGGAAAAGTTATTAGCACAGGGTATTCAGGTGGTTCAAAAAAAATTCGTTATATAAATATTGAAGGACACGGCCCTGTCTTTGGTAATGAAAAACCACAGGCTCAAATTGCTAGATCGTACGTAGTACGTACAAAACCCTTGAAATGATTGTTACTCTTTACTAACTTTTGGACCCTTACTGGTATCTTTAACGGTATACCCCTCTTTTTTAATTAGAGTACGTAATCTATCTGCTTCCTCCCAGTTTTTTGCTTTTCGGGCGATTCCTCGATCTGCGACAAGTTTTTTAATATGGCTGGGTAAATCTTTCAAAGAAACAACATTAAGTGAAAGCATTTCCTTTAATTTTCTAACTCCTTCAGAAAATCCAATACCAAGAACCTTATCAAATTCTAACATCGTTGCGCGTTTACTTTCCTTTAGAAGGCAGTCGTCTTTCACAAGATCCCACAGCAGCGCAACAGCTTTTGGAGTATCAAAGTCATCATTGATCGCTCTATGAAATGTTTTTCTATAGTTCTCATCAATTTCTCCATTTTCTTTTCCGAGATCTTCAACAAATATTCTCTGTAGTCTCGTGAGCGCATGCTGAGATCCCGTAAGTGCCTCCCACGTAAAGTTTATGGGAGATCGATAGTGTCCTGTGAGTAACCAGTAGCGGTACGCAAGAGGGGAGAAACCACGGTCAATTATCTGCTGAAGTCGAATTGTATTTCCAAGCGATTTAGATATTTTCTGATCATCAATGTTTATAAACGCATTATGCAGCCAATACTGTACGTACTTTTTTCCAGTAACCGCCTCGGCCTGTGCAATTTCATTATTGTGGTGAATGGGTATATGGTCTTCACCACCCGTGTGAATATCAATTTGTTTTCCAAGATTTGAGAAAATCATCGCCGTACACTCTAAATGCCAGCCAGGAGCGCCAACTCCCCAAGGAGATTCCCATTCCTGCTGCCGTTTTTCTTTAGATTTCCGCCATAGTACAAAGTCAGTAGGATTTTGTTTTCCACCTACTGCAATTCGTGCACCTTCTTTAAGTCCCTCTAGATTAATATTTCCAAGCTTTCCGTAGCTGCTGAACTTAGATGTATCAAAGTATAATCCGTCGTTTGTCTTGTAAGTATATCCTTTTTCTTGAAGCGTTTTTGCAAGAGCAATTTGTTCGTGAATGTAATCAGTTGCCTTGGTGAATCGTATTTCTTTTGTCTTTATATTAAGTCGTTCAAGATCCTTCAAAAATTCATTCGTGTATATCTTTACGATTTCCTTCACGGTTTTTCCTTCACGCTCTGCACCAAGTTCAAGTTTGTCTACCTTTCCGTCGGCAGTCATTTCTCCAACATCAGTAATATTAATTACCTGCTTTACCTCATACTTATTGTAGTGTAGTACTCGTTTAATGATGTCAGCCACTACGTATGATCGTATGTTCCCAATATGAGCGTAACTATACACCGTTGGACCACAGTTATACATTGAGACGTTATCCTTTTTTAAGGAAACAAATACTTCGTCTTCTTTAGATAGGGTGTTATAGATAGAGAGCGGAAGTCGCTCTTCAACTTCCTTTTTGAAAAATCTTATAGCCATTTCTTGTACTTAAAGTATCCGAAGAAGATTATCGTGAATAGAATCATGCCGCCAATGATAATCCAGAAATCATTTTCTTGTCCAACGATTGGAAGAATGGTAGTATTCATTCCGAAAATAGACGCGATCAATGCAAGTGGAAAGGTGACAAACGCCATAATGGTTAACACCTTCATAATTTCATTTTGTTTGGTGGACACAAGAGAATTGTTTGTCTCACGAAGTTCAATAATCGTATCCATGTTTATATCAATATTATTCTGTACGTGGTAATACTCTCCTATAATTGAATTTACGTGATAGGAGAATCCCTTGAATAACTTATCTGAAACTTCTTGAAAGGATGCCAGCACTTCCTTGTGTGTGCCTAGCGTTCTTCTGAAGTTGAGGAGATCTCGACTTACTTGTGAGATACGAACCACCATTTCTTTTTCTTCATCATTGAAAATTCGATCATTAATATCTCGCAGAATATCATTAAGATAGGCAAGTTCATTTTCTACTGATTGATATAATTTCTTCATCATGTAGTAGAAAATAAATCCAGCGTGATCACCTATATTTTCTCTATCTAACATTGATTCAACCTCAAACATTTTTGAGAACTCATTCAGTGAATCAACGGTATTATACCTCGTGGTGATAATGAAGTTCTTTCCGATTATGAAGTCTATTTCGTGCCGGGAATCATTGGTATCTAACTGGACCATTACCGGGAAATGGAAAATCATATAGATATAGTCATCTTGGAAATCAACTTTCGGTCGGAGGGTCGGAGAAATAAGTTCCTCTGCCACTAAGGGGTCGATTGAAAACTCCTTCATTATATCTCGTATTTCTTCTTGTGTTGGAGACTCTAAATCGATCCATATTAGGTCTCCATGTTTGTAACGTGAAATCATTAATGTCTAGTATATCAGAAGATATACCGCTCACAAATGTTGAACGATAGTAGATCTTCTGCGATAATGGAGGCTATGCAACGGAAATTCCAATTCACGGTACCGCTCTTGGTAATTATTGTTTTTTTGGCAGGATTCTATCTTGGAAATAAGTCTGAACCTGTATTTAGTGCTACGAATGCGTCTCAGCCAACTGGCTTAGATATTGATCCACTATGGAAGGTATGGAATGTGCTTGATGAAAAGTTTGTACCTGCAACAATCACCGATCCATTGGCAGATGAAGAAAAACTATGGGGCATGATACAGGGACTCGCTAGCTCCTATGGAGATCCGTATACGGTCTTCCTGCCACCAGAAGATGCAACACTATTTGAGGAGGATATTCAGGGTAGTTTTGGAGGTGTTGGAATGGAGATCGGAATACGCGATGGTGTGTTAACGGTAGTTTCTCCTTTAAAAGGAACCCCAGCTGAACTTGCAGGCATTCTTGCGGGAGATAAAATTATGGAAATTGATGGAAAGCTAACGAGAAATATTACGGTAGACAAGGCAGTGAAAAAGATACGGGGAGAGGTTGGAACTGATGTCGCATTGTCTATTTTCAGAAATGGAGATTTAGAATTAATTAAGGTTACCGTCACGAGAGCTATTATTGATATCCCAACAATTAACACAGAATTACGATCGGATGGTATTTTTGTGATTGAGCTATATAGCTTTAGCGCGGTTTCTTCAAATCTTTTTAGAAATGCACTCCGTGAGTTCATGCAAAGTGATACTGATAAGTTACTACTTGATCTTCGAAGTAATCCAGGAGGGTTCCTTGGAGCAGCAATCGATATGGCAAGCTGGTTCCTGCCTATGGGAAAGATTGTTGTGCAGGAGAGTTTTGGTGAGGGCGAGGAGTCAACAATTCATAGAAGTAGAGGATATGATGTATTTAATGACAATCTAAAAATGGTGATTCTGGTGAACCAAGGATCTGCATCAGCTTCAGAAATTCTAGCAGGAGCACTACAAGAGCACGGCATAGCTGAGCTTGTTGGCACAAGAACCTTTGGTAAGGGTTCAGTACAGGAATTAGTAAAAATTACTCCTGAGACGTCACTTAAGGTAACAATTGCACGGTGGCTGACGCCGAAGGGCAGGTCAATTTCTGATGGAGGACTTGATGCTGATATTGAAGTAGAAATTAACAAGGAAGATATTGAAAATAAGAAGGATCCTCAACTAGAGAAGGCAGTAGAAGTTCTTCTTGCAAAGTGATAGTATTACGTAGCTTAGCAATTAACGAAAGACTATATGAAAGTTATTTTACTTAAAGATGTACAAAAAATAGGAAAGAAATTTGAAGTAAAGAACGTATCAGATGGATATGCGCTTAATTACTTAATTCCAAGAGGGCTAGTAGAGCAAGCGACTGATAGAAAAATAGCTGATCTTGAACTAAAGAAAAAACAATCTGATGAAGAGGTAAAAGTACAAGGCGATCTTCTTCAAAAAGAAGCTGAGGCCCTAAACGGGATGATGATAGAAGTGAAAGTAAAAGCTAACGAAAAAGGGCACCTTTTTGAGGGAATTCATAAGGATGTAATTGTAACAGCGCTTGGCGGAAAACTGACTGCGGATCAATTTATATTAAAAAATCCCATTAAAGAAGTAGGGGAGCACACCATTCCACTTACTCTAGGTGATTATTCCTTTGTATTGAATGTTGTTGCGGAGTAGGAGTAGTGGATAACTCTTGACATTGTTTCTATTGGTAGTACAATGGTAAAATTATTAATTAATTTCTTGAAAACAAATATGCCAGGAGAAAATGGAGAAGGAATGGCTACATGTGAAGTAAATGCACGGTGTACCACGTGTCGTTCTATAACAAATACTGCACAGCGAAATGCTTGTATAGACAAATATTGTTAATCTAAAACCCCGTAAGGGGTTTTATTTTCTCTAAACTAATTAAAAACCCATCTTTCGAGGGGTTTTACTATTTAACGTCTACCATTTTCTTTACTACCGTTCTTCCATCAAATCGTGTCTTTCGTTTGTCTCTGAATGAAACTACTCCTTCTTTTAGTGCAAACAGGGTATGGTCTCTACCCACTCCTACGTTGCTACCTGCCTCTATTTTCGTACCTTTTTGTCGTACAATAATTGATCCAATTTTTGCATATGAACCAGCATACAACTTAGTACCCAAATATTTTGGGTTTGAATCTCTTAGGTTTTTTGCTGATCCTCCTGCTTTTTTGTGTGACATAGTGCTGTATAATTAACCGTATGATTATACGGGATTTGCTGGAAAAAGGCAAGAAATATGTCACGGATGACCTGTTAATAGTACTTATTATTATTTTAGTGGGGTTGTCGTCCTATGGCCTCGGTAGGCTCTCGGTGATAGAAGAAAATAGAGAATCTGTATACATTGATCAATCTGCTTCCGTGATACAATCAGAGAGTGGTGGCTACGTTGGATCGGTAAATGGTTCTATTTACCATTTACCGTGGTGTTCAGGAGCACAGAGGATAGCAGAGAAGAATAAAGTATATTTTGACTCAAAAGTAGCTGCAGAAGAGGCTGGATATAGGCCAGCTAGTAATTGTAAAGGAATATGATTAATAAACGAGAATGGGGTTGGATGGTAAAATTTATCCATACCAAGAAGTTTTGGTTTAAATTTCTTAGGGTTAAAGGACGCACTAGTCTGCAATCTCATAACGAGAGGGTTGAATATCATTTTGGGTTGTATAAAGTGAATAAAGGAGAAAAGCATAGAATGCAACATGGTTGGTTCTTTGAACTTGCGACCGGGAAGCCAGATGAAAATGATATTATTCGATATAGTGATGATTACGATAGAATCAAAACAGTAGCTGTTTCTGGTGGATTTGATCCAGTTCACAAGGGGCATATCTCTATGTTTAAGGAAGCAAAGAAGTTAGGAAGAGTAGTGGTACTATTGAATTCAGACCAATTTTTGATCAAAAAGAAAAGGAAGCCCTTTATGAACTATGAAGGCAGAAAGGAAGTACTTGAATCAATAAAGTATGTAGATGAAGTGCTTCCAGTGATCGATGAAGATACTACGGTTTGTAAGTCGCTAGAGAAATATAGGCCAGATATTTTTGCTAACGGGGGAGATAGGATCGAAGAAAATATTCCTGAAAAGGAAACATGTGATAGACTTGGGATTGAACTCGCCTTTTGCATTGGTGGGGGAAAGACAGAATCTAGTAGTAATTTATTAAATACATATAATCATGATCGTAGTAGACGTTGAAGCATCAGGAACTGAATATCACAAACATTCAATTGTAAGCATTGGAGCGTTGGATTTTGATAACCCAAAAAACCGCTTCTATGAAGAATGTCGTATCTGGGAGGGTGCACATGTGATGGATGAAGCGCTCAAAGTGAATGGATTTACCATGGAGGAAATTACGGATCCTAGTAAAAAGTCAGAAACTGAGGTAGTACAGTTGTTTGTAGATTGGGCTCACCAGATTGAAGACAGAACTTTTGCTGGGCAGAATGTATCCTTTGATAGAGATTTCATTAAAGCAGGAGCAGAACGAGGGCATATTAATTGGGATGTGGCATATCGAACGATAGACGTACATACACTTACCTACATGCACATGAGTATTCGAGGTATAGAAATACCAATGCGGAAGAACCATTCGGCAATTAATTTAGACTATGCACTTAATTATGTAGGTATCCCCGATGAGCCAGCACCACATAATGCACTAACCGGTGCGCTGTCGCATGCTGAGGTTATATCGAGAGTGTTGTGCGGTAAGAAGTTATTAACAGAGTTTATGGATTTTGAAATTCCACTTAACAAATAAAAATATGAGAGAAGATGTAAGTAGAACAGAGGCTGAGATACATAAAGCATATAAGTATATACCAAATAGTATAAGTTTTTCTCGGTTTTTTAAGATTATCATGGAGTTCCGTAAGGGATTTACTATCCTTCGAAAGTATGATTTAGCGGTAACATTTTTTGGATCATCAAGAAGTTCATTTGATGACGATGTATACAAGCGAGCATGTGAATTAGCAGGAAAATTATCGAAGGATGGGTTTACTGTAATTACTGGAGGAGGAAACGGAGTAATGGAAGCTGCAAATAAGGGGGCGTATGTAGCAGGAGGGAGTTCGGTTGGACTAAATATAGAGCTTCCGGCGGAACAGCAATTGAACAAGTATCTTACTGATTCTCAGTCGTTTGACCATTTCTTTATACGAAAGGTAATGCTTTCGTTTGCGTCAGAGGCATATATATTCTTCCCGGGTGGATTTGGAACCATGGATGAGTTCTTTGAGATCATTACCCTTATACAAACAAAGAAAATACAACAAATTCCTGTTGTTTTGATTGATAAGGGGTACTGGCAACCACTATTGGACTGGATTGAGCAATCGTTATACAAAGAAAATAATGCTATTAACAAAGAAGACATGAAAATATATTATTTGGTGGAGACGGTAGAAGAAGCGCATGAACTTATTAATACCTTGGTAAGCAAAATGAGAGCTTAACTAAGCTATATTTAAACTATTGACAAAATAATTTATATTGCTATAATATAGCCTATTAAAGACCCGGAGCGATCCGGGTTTTTATATTAGCCATAAAAATTATATTGTGATTATTTCAATTATTGTCGCAATTTTATTTGGAAGTACGTTTGCAATGCCAACGGTACTATCTGCTCAGGTGGAGAATATTAAAGAATATTCTTTAACTACAGAGCAACAGGTAAATCTATACTTCTTTGATATACCTATCATGAAGGATATTGCGTTTTGTGAGTCTCGAATGAGACAGTTTAACTCTAGCGGAGAAATCCTTCGTGGGGAAGAGAATAGAGATGATGTTGGGGTTATGCAAATCAATAAGTACTATCATGGAAAGACTGCTGACAAAAAAAATATCGATCTACATACAGTAGCCGGTAACATGGCGTACGCTCGATACCTCTATGAAAAGAATGGTACCTCAGACTGGAATGCGTCTAAACCTTGTTGGAGCAAGAGAGTGTAATGTGTAAAACCGATGAGTAAAATCATCGGTTTTTTAATGTGGTATACTCCCTATATGAATAAATTTTTTAATTACACAAATGGGGAAGTGATCGTGCCAAATACAGCAAAAGTAATAAAACAAATGATTGTTACATTCTTAGTACTAATTATACTGCTGGGTTCGTTTACTATTGTCAGTGTTGGGGAGGTTGGAATTGTTCTTCGAGCGGGGAGTTTGAACAGAACTCTCAATGAAGGATTACATATTAAAATTCCTCTCATTGAGTCAGTAGAGAAAATTACGGTGCGAACTATAAAGATAGAAGTACCAGCGTCAGCGGCATCAAATGACCTTCAGGTGGTGACGTCACAGATTGCAATTCAGTTTAACGTAATTCCAGATCAGGTTAGTACATTGTATAGAAATCTAGGAAAGAATTATCGATCAAAGGTTGTTGATCCTGCCATCCAGGACGCAATAAAAGAAACAACTGCTCAATTTACTGCAGAGGAGTTAATTACAAAACGAGAACAAGTAAGTAATCAAGTTGAGACTATTCTTAAGGAACGTCTATTTGAAGAGGGTATTTTTGTCTCAAATGTAGATATTGTGAGTTTTGAGTTTTCATCATCATTTAATGCTGCTATTGAAGCAAAGGTGACTGCAGAACAGAAAGCACTTGAGGCTGAGAATAAACTAAAACAAGTTGAGTTTGAGGCAAAGCAGAAGATTGAAACTGCCAAAGCAGAAGCAGAAGCGATTAGAATTCAAGCACAGGCTATTAATAGTCGTGGTGGAGAAGATTATGTAAATCTTAAAGCTATTGAAAAGTGGAATGGAGTTCTTCCAACACAGTTTGTGCCAGGGAGTGCCATACCCTTTATTAACCTATAACAGCAAAACACCTCAAAACGAGGTGTTTTTTTGTTGTGTAACCATTCTTGATTTGTTTAGTTATAACATCTAACTAGATATATAAAATTTGACAAAATTATATAATTAGTGTAAATTATATCTTTAAGTATGAGGCAAAAGTACAAAAGAAGAATATTTTTTCCAGGGAATGTGAGCTTGGATAGAAAACGGGAAGCCATTACACATAATACTAAGGACACATGCGGGCCAAAAAATGGCCTGTTTTTTATTGCCCAAAAAAATTGTTTACTAAATTATTGCAGAAGCTATCTTTGATTTAGTGAAATGGTAGAAGTGTTTATTAAATAACGCTAATGTATATGTCAGAGAAAGCAAATATGGTGGAATTAAGGAGTAAACAAGTCAAAAATATTTCTCTAGGAGGTATGGTTTCAAGATTAAGACAACATAAATCGGAAAGAGCGGAAAGTGAGAAAAACTTTATTATTCCTCAGAGAAGAGAGTTATATAAAATAATTTTAGAAAAAGAACGGAAGCAAGTAAGTAGTGGGCAAGGTATGCTTTTACTACATGGACCACCAGGTACGGGCAAAACTACTATTGTTAAGGAATACGTAAAATTAAACAATAAGAAATTATTCACCTTCCAGTGTCATGGAGGGATCACCTTGGCTGATCTTTCAAAACTAGCTGAGGCTATTAAAATTTCAAATATCGTAATATTCTTTGACGAGTACAATACATTGCCATCAGTGATACGAGGTTCTTTGCACTCACTATTTGATAATAGGAGAGAGTTAACTGTTGATGGAAAAACAATAAAAGTAGCTGAACGAATATTTTTTATCGGAGCACAGAATCCAGCTAGAATCCGCAACGGTGTAAAAGCGCTTGATATGACTGAAGCAGACAGAATGTCTCCACTACATATTACTTACCCACGTATAGCTAATTGGAACAAAAAAGGCAAAATTACACATATGTATGCAGACGAAGTACTTATGGCTAAGAAAAACTTAAGACTGTTTCCAGAATATACACTTGAACAGTTTTTGGGTATTTGGAATGCAGAGTTTAATAAAGAAAAAGGGCAAATAAATATTAGTGAGAAAACAAGAAAACAACTACATCATATTATGGAAGTCCTACTAATTGTGGCAGATCTAAGATGGAAATTTAAACATCATCATGATGGTCGTCTCAGTCCAACAGATATCAAAGTACCGTACCCGTTTACTCTTAGGGATATGCAGACAGTAATACATGAGTTGATGGATGATAAACATCCACTCAGGTTAAGTGAAGAAGAGAAAAGGGATGGAATAACTCTCGCTAAAAAAGCAATAATAGAAACATGGATAAACAAGATCAGAATGGAAGAGGGACATATCTCATACCCTCTGTGGAAAATGATTCTTAAAATCAATAATAAGTAACTGGTTGCCGTTTGTAAGAGGGGAGGAGTTAAAAAGAGTAATTTTCTTAATTAGGAGTAATAACAGTATTTTTGTTAGATCATTTTGTTGAACATTAAAATTAAGAATATTTAATAGAAAATAACGTTGTAATGCAATAAGAATCAGATGCTAAGAAAACACTGATGGGTTTAACTGGGGGAAGGGACCTTAAGACCCTATATATAAAAAGTAGTAATAGGTCGCACAATATATGTTTTTATCATAAACCTTGTGCGACATGTAGTTCTACTATGCCCTGGTCTTGCAAAAGTCCTTTAGTTCACCATAGGTAAGAACTATCTGATTTTTATGCAGTTTATTCTTCTTATTTAATAATAGTAATGCTATTTCTTCCTTAGAGATAATATCATTCATTTGTAAAAAAATTATTAGATGATTAATAGTAGTATTCTTATATGTTTTCATTTTGCTATTTAAGCACCCGATAAAGTTTTTCCGATCCTTTGGGTAGAATATATCAATAGAAAAATTTGCTTTTTTTGAGTAAATATAAAAGTCTGTTCTTGTCCTCCTGTCATCAGTAAATGGGTAGTTCTGATTTAATGATTCGCTACTAAATATACTTAAGAGGTACTCTAGTACCTCTTTTTTAAGTTTAGAGGCTCTTTTATTAATTAAGAGAGCTCGATTAGTACTATGTTTACCTTTCCTATAATCTGCCTCTAATCCAAGTTTTTTTCTTAGTTGAATTAATCCACCAAATTTTCTTTGTATTGATTTTGATGATGGTAGAAATTCAAAAGTATCAATTTCATGTGATGTTGGGTAGTGATTATACAATTTAAAATATTTTTGAAATCCTTTACGTAGATCATCTTCTGACCACGGTTTTTGACTTCCTTGTTTACTCTTTCTCATATTTTAAGTATATCCCTACCCTATAGGTATGTATTGTGGATATCTCTTGTGCGACTCTATTAAAGGATTCTAAAAATTACTACAGTACCAACTTAGCCAGCGTTATTACAATGAGACCAGCAAGAATGCTGCCTACGACTCTTTCCCAAAATCGTCCCCAGCTCCACCCACCAAAACCATGCTCTTTAAAGTGAAAGTTCATATAGTATTTATTAAAAAATTAAAAATATGCCTCTATAAAAACACTTCCTGAGCTATTTGTCTATTTTGTTATAAACAAAAATCAATGATAGATTATTGCCTTCTTCCCTACTACACGTTCAAGGGTAGCAATCCTACATACCCTGTTTCAAAAATTGAAATGTTCATACCAGTATTAGTTAGTATAACTTACTTATGAGTGTAAGATTTTATATAAAAAGGTGTACTGCAGTCTATACACCAGTCTTCCCTTTTTGGAACTTTTTTGTGTTTCTTACAGTTTTGACACCATTTTTTAATCAGTTCTTGACCTCCGTACCTTTTTTTCAACCAAATAATATGTGATTCAGTGTTTCTTCCTCTCATATTCTAAAGCTTAGGTAAATAATCTATTGGATCAAGGTAGGCGTTTGATGCAGCAACGGGAGTTACTAGTCCTTTGCAGTTTGTTGTAGCTCGAATCCTTTCAAATGGCACAATACTCACTCCCTTTGTTGCAAAGACGCTGAAGTGAAGGTGTGGACCGGTGGAGTATCCAGTATTTCCAATGTAGCCAATAACGTCCCCAGTGCGTACGTTTTGACCTTGTGTGACTTTCTGTAGTGACTGATGAGCGTAGAGTGTGGTAAGGCCATTAGGATGTTCAATAAGGGTCCATTTACCCCAAGAATAACAACCTCTAACGGAGTCAGTATTTCCGGTCATTCGAACGATTCCAGAAAGTGGTGCGTAAATTGTAGTTCCGGTTGGTCCTGCAAGATCTAGTCCAGGATGATAGGCCCGATTTCCATATACTGACGGGTTTTGCTTTGCAAAGAAGGTGTTACCAAACATTTGTGTAATTCTAATTTTGCTTAGTGGCCACCTAAATACCACTGTTCCTTTCTGAGGAATTGAATTTGGATCAATAGCAATCTTCAGTTGGTTTTCAAACTCCTGTAGTTCCCGTTCAAACGCTTCCTTCTGACGTAGCTTTTCAGTAAGGAGACTCTTGTAATTTGATTCTCTGTTTTTTGTTATCTTGAGTAATGAATTCTTTTCTGATTTATTAATATTGACAATTCTCTTTTGGTCTCCAAGTTCTACCTGGTAGTCAGATAACTTTCTCTTTTTACTTTCTTTAGTGACTACTGATGCTGCTAGATTTCGTTTTACTCCACGCAATATATTTACATCAGCTCGTACAAGCTTTTGAAATTGTTGTAGAGAGTCTAGATCCACCCAAAAATCTGATAACTTGTTATTATTCAATAGAATTTCAATAAGCGTGTTTGATTCAACCTGGTCTATTCTCCGTAGTGCTGCAGCAACTGCATCTTCATTGAGTTTTATATTCTCTTCTTTATCAGAAATATCAAGTTCTAGTTGGCGTATGTTTAGCGTAGTTGCATCTATTCTATTTTGCGTTAGATTTATATTCGTCGAAAGTTTTCGTCTTGTTATATCAAGTGTTTTAATGGCAGAGTTTAGTGTTTGTGCTTCTTTTCGGGTTTCATCAATTTGTCCCTGGTATTTTTCTATCTGATCTTCAAGTTGTTGAATTTTACTACCACGGTCGGAGATCTTTTCCCGTAGGTCATCAATCTCTGATGCAAACAAAGAGAATGGAAGAAGTAAAAGAATGATTATGATGTACTTACGCATTTAGCAATTGTACTACATTTTTAAGTCGAGACAGTGTTTCATCTTTTCCAAGTATTTCAGCTAGTAAAAACGGTGCTGGGGATTTATCTTTGCCAGAGAGGGTGAATCTCATTGGCCACAGAACTGATCCTCTTCCCTTTTCAGTTGCGTAGTCCCAGATTGAATTTTTTACCGTATCAGTGGTGAAGTCGTCTACTTCTTCGAGGAGTGAAATAACGTTCTCTAAGTTAGTCACCGTTTCTTTTTTGGTACTATCCTTCCACACTAGTTTTTCTAAATCATATGTTGGTTCTTCGGTGTAATACGATAGATCTTCTTGTTCAATATCTTTTACTGTGTGTACTCGTTCTAGTATATCGGTGAGTGCTGCGTCATTGTTAAATAGTTCCTTTAGTTCTACAGAAATAGATAATTCAGAAATCATTTTCCGTACGTCAACAAAATTCATTTTCTTTAGGTATTCACCATTCATCCAGTTTAGTTTTTCTATATCAAATAGTGCCCCAGACTTATGAATCTGTTCAAGTAAAAATTTTTCAATAAGCTCTTCCATTGAAAAGATTTCTTGCTCTCCTCCTGGATTCCAACCAATTAAGGCAAGGAAGTTTACTAACGCTTCAGGCAAATAACCCTCTTCCTTGTACTGTATTGCTGATTTAGCTGTTCCAGTACGTTTTGATAGTTTTGATCTATTAGGGGCTAAAATGAGCGGAATATGGGCATATATAGGGGTTTCTATAGCAAGCGCTCGTTGTATAAGTATTTGTCGTGGTGTATTTGATATATGATCCTCTCCTCGTATTATGTGAGAAATTTTCATTTCATGATCGTCTACTACAACAGCTAAATGGAACAGTGGTTCAGTCATACTTTTTGCGATCACAAAATCTCCTAGATCGGTGGTATCAAACGAAACTTCTCCACGTACGACGTCGGTGAAGGTAACCACTTCCCCTTTGTTTTTTAGTCGTATAATTTCTACAACTTTTCCAGGTTCTTTTGTGCTTTCTTCCTTTGAGATATAGGCTGATTCATCATCAAGTAGTTTTTGAATATACTTTTTATATACTTCAGTACGTTCAGACTGTCGGTATGTTTTGTCATATTTTATTCCAAGCCATTCAAATGATTCAAAAATCTTATCCTCGTATTTTTTCTCACTACGCTCTTTGTCGGTGTCTTCAATGCGAACGATAAATTCTCCTCCCTGATTCTTTGCGTAGAGGTAATTAAAAAGTGCGGTTCGTACCGTACCAATGTGCATTTCCCCAGTGGGGCTAGGAGCCACTCGTGTTACCACTTTTTTATTCATGGCTTAATGCTACGCTAATTAATTCTTCGGCGATCTCCCGCGCTGCGTTTGGTTTTTTGAACTTCTTAGCTCCTTCTACCATTTGTTTCTTCAGGTCGTCACTTTCTAGTATTCGATCAATTTCTGATTCAAGTAAGTGTGGTGTCAGGTTTGCTTGCTCAAGTACCACCGCTGCCTTCTCTCTTGAATAGGCAAAAGCGTTCTTCCGCTGGTGGTCTTCAGCGGATGTTGGGAGTGGTACAACAATTGCTGGCTTTTCCCAACTTGCTATTTCAAAGATAGACGTTGATCCAGCACGTGAAATCACCAAGTCTGCAATTCCTGCTGACATTCGAAGTGCAAGATTGTTTAAATACCCAAAAGGTTTGTATCGATTCTTGTAGGGATGGTTTTCAAGAATTAAATCTGTTGTTTGTATAACTTCCTCAATATTTTTCTCTCCTGCTTGGTGTACGATTTGATATTTTTGCAATAGATTAGGAAGTGCTGACAGAAGAACGTCATTAATTGCCTGGGCACCTTGTGAGCCTCCTAAAATAAGGAGCGTTGGAATTTTATGACTTAGATTCAGGAACTCATGACCACCTTCGCGTGCTGGATGTTGGATTTCCTTTCGAACTGGTGTTCCAGTGAATACGGCATCTTTGAAATACTGTGAGGCACTTGGGTATGAAATTGCTATTCGTTTTGCAAATTTACTTGCCCAGAGATTTGCTTTTCCGGGAACTGCGTCTGATTCGTGTATGAAAACAGGAATCCGTAATATTTTTGCTGCTACGGTTGTTGGAAAACTTGCATATCCTCCCTTACTGAAAACAACATCTGGATAGAGGAAGAAAAGTTGCAGTGTTGCTTGGACAATTCCCCACCCTGTTTTGAACATATCAAAGAAGTTTTTTATAGATAGATATCTTCGGAGTTTACCCGCATACGCTTTTTTAAACGTAATTTCATTTTCAAAAAGCATCTTATGATCATATGGAGTAGAACTAATAAAGTACATCTTTGGCTGCAAGAGATTTCGTTCATCGGCTAGTTTATTGATTTCCTCGGCTACGGCTATGATTGGGTAGAAATGACCTCCAGTACCACCTCCTGTAAATACTATTTTCATATAGGTAGTATACCCTACGGGGCACGGGTATTACAACAAATAGCTAGTTTTGCTAGCCATTTGTCGAGTTTTGTCTTTTGGAATTTGCAGTGAAAAGATGTGTTGATATATATACTAGATAAATTCTAAAATTACTCATCTTTTCTTCAAATACTTAGAAACATTCAACACAATTCCAACCCCAAAAAGAGCAAAGAACAGAGCGGTACCACCATGACTAATAAATGGAAGCGGGAGTCCGGTAAGTGGCAGTATTCCAAGCATTGCACCAATATTAATAAACGACTGAGAAACCAGTAAGGTAACAATTCCAACAACTAATAATCCACTAAAGTAATCTGGAGCTTTGGTAGCAATTTTGAATCCTCGAAATGCGAGTGCAAGGAAGATTGAAATAATAATAATACTTCCGACAAATCCAAACTCTTCAGCAGCCACCGAAAAGATTGAGTCTCCTATTGGCTCTGGTAGAAAATGAAACTTCTGTATGCTTTGACCGAATCCTCTACCAAACCATTCACCAGAACCAATTGAAATGAGTGACTGTTGAATCTGATAGCTTGAACCTAGGGGATCAGATGCAGGATTCAAGAATGAAAATATTCGGTCCCATACGTACGGTCTTAAATACGCAAGAATACCAATACCCAATGCCCCTGCTCCCCCAATTGAAAGAATGTGTGACCACCTTGCTCCAGCAACAAAAAACATGGTCATAGCTGCTATAAACATAACAATGAGTGTACCGGTGTCTGGCTGAGAAAGGAGAAGTAAAGAAACAACTCCAAGCATTCCAACAAATGGAAGAAGTCCGTACTGTGATGTTTTTATTTTTGTCCTGAGCGAAGAAAAGTATGCTGCTAAGTACATCACAAATCCAATCTTTAAGAGTTCAGCAGGTTGAAATGTAGTAATGCCAAGATCAATCCACCTACGTGCTCCTCCAAATTCAAGACCAAGCTCTGGAACATACACAAGCAGTGTTGCTCCAATTGCAATAACAAAAACATAGAACGCGTTCTTTTTCCAAAAATGATAATTAATTTTTGAGGTTATTACCAAAGCAAAACTTCCTCCAATAATTCCAAAAATAATCTGACTGAAAGCAACCTGAGAAAACTTTGCACCTTCGCGAGCAAGAAGTCCAAGTGAGGCAGAGGTAAATATTAAAAATCCAAAGACAACAAGGATCACGACGATTATAAAGAAAGGTCGGTCAAATTTTTTCATTATCCAATGAGGGCGATGATGACTCCAATAAGTGCGGTAATCATTGCAACAATCCAATATCGCATGGTGACTTTGTAGCTCGGCCACCCAATTGCTTCAAAGTGATGATGAATGGGGGCAACTAAAAATACTTTCTTTCCCCTAAATTTCTTTGAGAGAACCTGAATGACATTAGATGCTACGGTAATGAATAATAAAAAGGCGATGATTGGAAGTACAAATACACCGTGCCCACCACCAAGTGAGTCGGTCATAAAAGCGACAACCGTGAGGGTGAGAGTAAGACCCATAGTACCGGTCTCTGACATGTAGAATCTAGCAGGAGGAATATTAAACCAAAGAAAGGCAAAGAGTGCACCTGCGAGCATGGCACAGAATGCTGCTAAGTTGATCTGCTGTTGGTAGAATGCAATTCCGGCGTAGGCCATAAACATGGTGCCAAATACTCCACCGGAGAGTCCGTCAATTCCATCAATCACCCCTCCAGCGTAAATTATAAGAGATACTACTATAAAGAATGGGATGAAGAGATATCCAAGTTCAATACTTTGTAGAAATGGTATACCAATTGATGTAACGTCGAGTTTGAAGAAAAACCAAGATGCCACGAACGTTGCCACAACGGTAACGGCAAGAAGTCTTTTTGAAAGTGATAGACCAGCAGATGTTTGTTTTTCTGTTGCAGTTATTTCAAGAAGATCATCAATAAGACCAATAAATGCACCAGCAAGTAAGGTAAATAGTGGAATCCATGTTTGATCACGACTGAGGAAGTCTAATTTCTCGGTAATATCTCCTGGAAAGATTTGAGAAATCATCCAAATTCCAAAAATAGTAATAGAGGCACTTGCCCAAACGACAATTCCTCCAAGACGAGGCGTCTTTATTTTTTCCTCCGCGTGTAAGCTGTCAAAAATTGGTGTTTTGCTGCCATCAAGTGCCACTTTACCACTTGTCTTCTTCCATGCTTTGTACTTGTATAGATAGTGAGTAAGGATAGGGGTGATCGAAATACCAACGAAAAATGCTAAGGTTGCCGGTACTATCACTTTGACGACGTCGATTATCATGATCGTATTATACACCACTTGAGGTATCAGAAGAAAAACTTCTTTCTGCGTTAGGGTTTACATAGATTTGGTAGTATTTTTATACCATATTTACTTTTTTTGTATATATTTCAAACTCGCAGCAGCTAATTTATCCACATCACGAAACCTCTCACTGTAGCTAGAACCAAGCACAGAAATCACTATAGGGCGGTTAATTCCGGCATCAAACGCAATTACTAGGTTTCCGCCCGCAAGGTCTGTATACCCCGTTTTTGAACCAATAAGGCCTGGTATATCACCGGTATACTTATTGGTATTTGTTGCGTGATGACTATTAATTGTTACTACAGGATTTCTCGTGCTTTCAATCAAATCTACGTGATTTCGTATAATATATTCAACTAAAAGTGCCACATCTCGTGCGGAACCATATGCTCCTCCATTATTATGACTTGCATCTAATCCAGATTCATTTGAGAAATAGGTCTGCGTTAGTTCAATTGTATGCGCTTTCTCATTCATCTTATCAATGAACGAAAGCGACTCTGATGCAGTTGCGATTGCATACGCTCCGTCATTACTTGAGGTAAGTAGGGTAAAATCAATAAGGTCCTGAAGGCGCCACGTCTCTCCAATCATTAGACCACTATCCCCCTCTTCCATTATTGCTTTTCGGGTAATTGAGACAATCAGATTGTCCTGTAGGTATTCTCGTGCAATGACTGCGGTCATTAACTTAGTAATTGACGCAAGCGCCAATTGTTTCTCTTCATTTCGTGAGTATAGAATTTCTCCCGTAACGATGTCATATACAAATACTGCTTCAGCCTCTACGGTGATTAGATCAAAGGGATTTATTAAAAAAGGTTTTTCTACCTCTGCGGGAACTATGACAACTTCTTCTTTTTCTGGCACAAAAAGTGCCGCTACTCCAAGCACGAATATCAGTAATACAAACGCCAATGCTATTTTACTATAGGTATTATTCTCCATTATTCTACTGTTCAAATAATTTAAATTCCTTCTGTACGTTTTTATAATTGGGTAAATCTTCAACACTCGATACTCCTAAGAATGATAACAATTCTAGTGTGGGTTTGTACAGAAAACTTCTCTGATCTTCTGGATTTGTTGTTTTTTTAATGAGACCTTTAATCAACAGGTTTCGTAGTATGAAGGTGGAGTTCACTCCTCTAATGTAATCGATCTCGGCCCTGGTTACGCTACCCTTGTAAAGAATGATTGAAAGTGTTTCAGACCCAGCCCTTCCAAGGTCTTTTGTAAGCTCATCTTTTCTAATGGATTCAATTAACGGAGAGAACTCACTTGATGTGGTAAGCATTGCTGAATCTTCGTTTATTACTAATTGCAATCCAACCAGTCTTTCTTTGAGAACAATAAGTGCATTGTTAACATCTTCTTCGGTGACGTTTAGAAGTTTTGCTAGGTGTTTTATTTTTTCAGGCTCTCCCTTGTAGAAAAGAATTGCCTCTATTTTTGCGTCTGTAGTATTCATAGGTAGTTTGGTGTGTCCATTTCTTTTGATTCCATCATAATATCAGAAAACTGATCATGCTGATGCACTCGGATTGACCCCTGTTTAACGAGCTCAAGAAGTGCCAAAAATCCTACAATCACATCAACCTTCTTACCAGTATTCGAAAAGTCTTTGAAACTCATACGTAAATTAGCCGCAATTCTCTTTGAAAGATTGTCTACAGTTTCCTCAATACTTGTTATCTTCTTTACCGTTGTTTCTGGAATTTGCTCTTTTCGCGGTAGATGATCTATGACTCGCTGTACGGCATCTTTGATATTTTCTATCGTAATTTTTTTGTGGGGAGAGAAGAGAACTTCTTCAAGTGGTACGACATTCCTTGGAAAGAGCATGTGTGAACCAAACTCTTTTTCTATACCATATGCCAATTCCTTGAATCGCTTATACACTCGCAGTCTTCGCTCAAGGTCTTCAACACTGATTTCTTCCTCTTCGGTAAGCGCAAGCGTAGGAAGAAGCGACTTTGATTTAATCAATACAAGGGTTGATGCAATAATTAAAAAATCAGCAATCTCATTTAGTGGAAAGTCATTAAATGTTTGTGTGTATTCAATAAAATCATTACTTACCGTAGAGAGTGATATGTCATTTACCAGCAACTTCCTTTTTTCAATTAAGGATAGTAGTAAATCCAAAGGACCCTCGAAGTGTTCTGTTTGGATTTTGTATCCCATTAGTAGTTTTCAATAAAGGTAATGAATAGTTGTACTCCTGCAGCAACTGATCCTTTTGCGAGGTTGTCATGTGGAATAGATTCCATACGTGGCGCCATATCAATATGTGCCCACCTATATTTTCTAGTGAACTGCTTGAGGAACATTCCACCCATGATAGTACCTCCATCTTTTTGACTTCCCGCAGTACCCATGTTTGCAAGATCTGCAAAGGTTCCCTTCACACCTTCTTCATACTCATCCCAGAGAGGAAGTGGCCATACGTAATCTCCTGATTCTTCTCCAGCATCTTGAAGTTGCTTCAGTAGTTCATCGTCGCAGGACATTACTGCAGAAGCCCGAACTCCAAGTGCTACAAGAGATGCTCCCGTTAGTGTTGCAATGTCAAGGACACATTCTGGATCTAATTTCTCAGCGTAGGTCAGTGCATCTGCAAGAACTAACCTTCCTTCTGCATCAGTATTAAGTACTTCAATAGTCTTCCCATTCATTGAGGTAAGGATATCTCCTGGTCGATAGCTATCTCCTCCAGTAGCATTTTCAACTGCTGGAACAATAACGATGACATTTTTCTTTAGATTAAGCTTCGAGGCAAGAACTATCGTTCCAATCACTGCTCCACCTCCTGACATATCTAAGTGCATACCAAGCATTCCTACTCCTACTTTTATATTTAGTCCGCCCGTGTCGTAGGTAATTCCCTTCCCAACCAATACAATAGGTTTTTCATCTCCTGCTCCCTTGTATTCCATTACGATAAGTTTAGGTTCTTCAATTGAACCTCGTGCAACGCCAAGGATTGCTCCCATTTTGAGATCTTCAATTTCTTTCTGCCCAAGAATGCTTACTTCTACATCAGTATCTTTTGCAAGTTGTGTTGCTTCGTTTGCAAGGAGTGTCGGCGTCATATCTCCTCCAGGAGTGTTATTGATGCTTCGTACGTCGTTTATAACCTCACCAATAGTTGCCCCCTTCTCTACTGCTTCCTTTGACACGTCTCCAACAAGAATAATTTCTTCCACCGGTACTTTCTTTGTTGTTTTGAACTTGTCGAATTCAAAGTTTGCCATTTCAAAGTTCTGCACTGCCAAAGTAATCATGTCAGAAGCGTCTTTGAAATCAAACATCAGATCACTCATGTTGAATTCTAGTTTTTTTATTTTGTGTTGTTTTGCTACTTGAATTACCTTTCTGCAAAGCTTGATGAACTTTCTTCTGTTAATTTCTTTAGCTCCAATAGTTAGTGTAGTTACCCCATCTTTTTCAACCAAATACGTTCTATCTTCTTCAGTGAAAGTTACCTTTGTGCTATCTGCCTGTGTGTCGTATGTGTAGTTCATATTATTCATTGAGTAACGTATCTATTCTATTAATCTCTCTTGGGAATAATGTTGCTTCCTTTATATTTGAAAGACCAAGGAACTT
>CAYQYW010000002.1:0-39392 GCA_964421995.1 uncultured Candidatus Saccharibacteria bacterium | reverse complement strand
TGGGAAATGAGTAATAAAGATAAAATCAGAATTGTATTCTTTTTTTGCATATTCAGAAAACCATCGTTCGTGTTCTGGAGTTAAGTCCTTCTCAGTTGTATAGTCTTCTCCTGTCTCTTTTTTAATTAATTTCTGTGCCGCTCGTAGTTTCATAAACGGAATTTCATCTGGAATAGCTGCAAACTCTGCGTTTAGTAGTTTGAACTCGGAAACACACTGTTCCTTCAAAAATTCATTAGTGTAGTGCAGTAGTTTCGTTAACACTGCCATTACGTCATGGTGATTCTTAATGAATCCAAGTTCAAAGTCGAGACTAGTGTACTCTAGTATGTGTCGTGAGGTGCTATGTTTCTCCGCTCTAAATACGTTTCCGGTAGAAAATACTCTTTCAAACACCCCGGTCATAATTTGTTTGTAGAGTTGTGGGCTTGTTGCAAGGTATGCATCTTGGTCATTGATGTATTTAACCGGAAATACTCCTGCCCCACCTTCAGCATCACCCCCTACAATCTTGGGTGACTGAAATTCAGTGAATCCATCACTAACTAAGAATTCTCTAAAGGCTTGTATGATCTTTGATTCAACGGTAAATATTGCCTTTGCTTTCTCTGTTCGTAGGGTGAGTGGCAGATAATCCAGGTATGTGTCTAAATTTAATTCTGCATCTTTTTCAAACGGTAGTTCTTTTGCTTCTGAAAGTATGTTGATCCCAAGAACTTCAATCTCAATGTCACCATTTAACCCTTCTTTTACCATTCGTTCAGGACGCTTGTTTACTTTACCGGTTACTTCTATCACCCACTCAGGGCGTACGGTGTCAGCTAGACCATGCGCTTCCTCATGATTTGGAAGTGCAACCATTTGTACTTTACCTGATACATCTCGTAGGTCGATGAAGATAAGTTTACCATGGTCACGACGAACATCTACCCATCCAGCAATCGTTACTTCCTGATCTATGTGGTCCAATAGGTCCTTTATATATATTCTTGTCATATTGTTACTCCTATTTTTTTTCTAACTTCTTCCATTTTTTCACTTGCGATTACTTTCGCCTTGTTTTTTCCGTTTTCTAGAACTTTTTTAACTTCATCGTCAGTAATATGTTCATATCTGTCACGTAATGGAGCCACATGGGCTTCAATATCTTCAATCAAAGCATCCTTTAGAGTTTTGTATGAACCCTTGTTCCCTTCGTAGAAAGGTTTTAGTTCTTTCTCTGATTTATATAAACGATGAATAGCATAGACGTGTTCTGGAAAGTCACCTCCAGAATCAGTGACGATACTCATTACTGCCTTAGTAATTTCATCTTTTGATGCAAATAGTGGAATGGTATTTTCATAGCTTTTGCTCATTTTTTGTCCATCGGTTCCTGGAACGATGCCAATTCCTTCTAGAATTATTTCTTTTGGAGCAGTAAAGGTTTCTCCAAATGTATTATTAAATTTATTTGCAGCCTCTCGTGTATACTCAATATGTTGCCGTTGATCTTCTCCAACAGGTACAACATCGGTATTGTAGATAAGGATATCTGAAGCCATAAGCATTGGATAGGTAAATAATCCCGCGTTTGCTTCCAAACCCTTCGCTACCTTATCCTTATATGCATGTCCCTGCATGAGAAAAGGAACGGTCACTAAACAATTAAAAATCCAAGCGAGTTCAGTATGCTCAGACATATCTGATTGTTTAAAGAGAACAACCTTCTCTGGATTAACCCCAACAGCGAGATAGGCCTTTACAATGTCCAGTATATTAGCTTTTAGTTTGATGGGATCCTTGAGGGACGTGAGTGCATGATAGTCAACTACCATTAAAAAACTCTCAAAATCCTCATACAGTTCCATAAAGGGCTTGAGTGCTCCAAAATAGTTTCCAATGTGAAGTGGTCCAGAAGGTTGTAATCCAGTCAATAATCGTTTTTTCTCCATATCGTAAAATAGTACCAGACTATATGGTTAATTGGAAGATGTTTATATGAACTTTTTTCAATAAAATTGGAAAGAATTTTTAATCTTCTTTGTTGCCAAACTTCTTTTCGTATCCCTCTATACATTTAGTAATGAACTTCCCTGCTTCTTCTTTACTCATAAACTTACCTACTTTTGTCGTATCTTTCCCTGTTTGAGGAATTTTATATAACTCAAAGAAGGTCACCATGTCTTTTCTTTGGTATGGTGTTAGGTCCTCGACCTTGTGTACGTGATCGAATCGAGGGTCAGTTGCGTTCACACAGATAATTTTGTGGTCGATCTCTCCGTTATCAATCATCTCAAGTGCACCGATAACACGTCCCTTAGCCATTGCACCAGGTACAATTGGCTGGCTACTAAAGAGAACTGCGTCCAGTGGGTCATTATCAGACTCATTCCAAGTACCGGGAACATCACAGTAGTTTACGGGGTAAAACATTGGTCCGTAGAGAACTCGGTCTACCTCCAGAACGCCAAGTTCATGGTTGTATTCATATTTGGTATAGTCTCCCTCGCTAATCTCAACAATAACTGAAAGTGTGTCGGGAGCGCTCTTTTGTTGAACTCTATGGAAAAGTGATGTGTATTTCATATGTTAGTATTCTATATTAAAATTGGGTGAGGTCAAAATTGTTTCTTGTCTAATTGCTACCTTTTTATAGTCAGAAATACTTTTTCTTTGAAAAAACATAAGTTAGTTTATAGGCAACTCAACAATAAAACTTGAACCAAGTCCCTTACCTTCTGATTCCACCCATATTTTACCCTTATGAGCCAGTATCATTTGCTTTGCAACATAAAGTCCAAGCCCTGTACCCTTAACGTTTATTCTATTTGCATCGCTGGCTCGTGAGAATTTTGTAAACAATTTATTTACATCTTCTTTTGATAGACCAACTCCGGTGTCTTTTACTACAAACCGTACTATATCGTTTGTAGCATGAATTGATAATACAACAGATCCTTTTGGAGTATATTTTATTGCATTATCAACTAGATTGGTGAATACTTGCTTCATTTTTCCAAGATCAGCCTTCACAATAATTTTTTCATTCCCACTATTAAACGAGAGAACAATACTTTTTTCATCGGCAATATTTTTTTGCTCGTCAAATACATCTTTTACTAGTTCAACAATATTAAAATTTGAATAGTCATACTTCATTTTTCCTTGTTCAATACGTGAGACATTTAAGAAGTCTTCAACTGAATTAACCATTAGATCAGTAGATTCAAATATTTTTTCGATAGCTTCTTTTGCTGAAAGTGGTATTTTTCCATAAGAATCCTCAAGAAGAAGAGATGCATACCCCTTTATTGCGGTTAGTGGACTTCTAAGCTGATGAGAAGCAATTGAAACAAATTCTGATTTTAGTTTATCAAGTTCTTTCAAACGTATGTTTACCTTTTTAAGGTCATCTGCTAATCTTTCTATTTTTATTCTTTGTTGTACTTCGTCTTTAACACTTTTAATTAATAGAGCCCCTATAATTATTGTGGCCAACAGAACACCAATATTAATAAATTGGTCAATTAGTGTTAGTGATGTAAGAACACGAGTTAAAATAATTACCCACAAAGAGAAAATGAATAATTCAGTCGCAATAACTTTCAAATCAAATAAATGATGTTTTAGGATGGAATATGTTGTTGCTGTTACAAACAAAATATTCATTAGAGGACCTAACCAATACCCAGCAAAATTTCCAAAGTAAGGTAGAATAATATCAAAAATAAACCCAAATGCAATAGCGATACCTGTTCCGAATATAATATATATTATTTGTCTATTCTTAATTATCTTTCCCTCAATTTTAAATTTATGTGCACGTGAAAAAAAGTTTATATATGCAATTATCAAATAGACAGCAATAACCATTGAATATGGAATATATAGAATACCAAAAGTAACAATTTTTAATCCAGATTCGTAGTATACAGATGAAATAATTGTATCAGTCAGTGTTATAAGTAAAAGTATCGGTATAGTTAACACAAATACAAACACATGTATTTTTACTGGTATTTTATTTTTTTCTTTTGAAAGAAATTCGTAAGAAAAAAGTAAAAGAAAATGAGTCACTAAAATACCTGTGATATAAAGAAGTTTTGTGACTAAGATAAGTGTTTCAGTATCAGACAATAATCTGAAAAAGAACATAGATAAAACCCATATTGTGGCAAAAATAGCAGATATAACAAAAAATCTTGATCCTGAAGTTCTATCACGATTAAGAGCAACTACTACAAGTAAAACCAAATCAATTGAAGCTACAATACCAAGTAATACCCCTATAAGATCTATTGATGAAAATGTTATGTCCATGAAATATTCTTAAATATTTCTTCTCTTCTTAGAGCTTCAGATTTTTCAATAATCTCTTTTTCTACCACAATTCTCGCGGTTGGAACTGTTGGAAGCTTATACCACCACGCTTCGTTATCCAAGAAAAAGGTTACTGTTTTAAAACCATACCAAACTTCCTCTTTTTCATCATATACGACGATGAATGGGAGTATATAAAACAAAGGTGTTGTGTCCCTCCAGCCCCAGAGCGTATTTAATACAATTGGTAATATAATTATATTCCAGGCCATCATAGCAAACACATTTGCAGTTTTTTTAAAAATGTAGAATGGCCACTTTTCATCAAGGGAGTGTATAATTTTATGCATATCATTTAAAGACAAAATTCCACCTTTCTTTAGTACATGAAGTGTTTCTTTAAAAAACATAACAGGGTCATCAATTCCTCCTATACCAAACATAATGGTAACGCAATCAAATGTATTTTTTTTATATGAAACAAATCCACTTTTGACGGTATTATTAGTTAGATTACGTGCGTCTCCTCTAGCAAAAACCACCGACAAATCTTTATTGATAAATTTATCCTTCTTCATTCGTTGGTAGGTAATTTTGTTTGCTTGTTCCAACATCCCTTTATTGTAATCAATTGCTTGTGCTTCAACAGAAACACCGAAAGCTTTGAAAACCTTAAACATTTCTTCAATTGATAAGCCAACTCCAGTGGCAACATCCAGTAATTTTAATGGCTGGCTTGGCTTCTTTCTATTAAGATAGGAAATGACGTCTGTGGCACTTTGACGTCTCCACCATGTATCACGATAATTAGTGGTCACATGGTGTTTTCTCTCATATGTTCTAGCTTCGCGTTCATAAATTCTTTCAACAGCATCGTTTGATAAATCACCATTTAATTTTTGATGTGAACTAAACCAAGAGCCTATATTTAAACGAAATCGAATGATTATAGATATTAAAGAAAGTAAAAATCTATAATAGATATACAAAAAGGCACTGATTTCTATTTCCGACTCTTTGAGTAAAAATGAGGGGAAATGTTTCCTCAAACTTTCGTCATTAATGGTCAGTGATTTCGGTGATTTTATTTTCATGTTCTAGTTTTAAAATTAGTAACACTCCTTTTTGTAATATCTGTTAAAGTTCCACGTGGTATTGAGTATTTAGAAAAATCTTTAATTAGAGATTTAACGTTATGCATATCATGAATATAATAATCTATCATATATGTTTTATAATAATACATTTTTCTAGACACAAATGCGATCGCTGGAGAAAATATACCAATTACTGATAGTACCCAAAAGTAGAAATATACAAAAGAAGGGGGTAGTGTTATTATTGGCATTTTTATTCCAATTCCCATAAAAGTTTCATCAATTACTTGTTTAAATGGGAATGGGTTTGGATTTACAAGGTGGAAAGTCTTACCAAAAGCCTCAGTCCTTTCAGAAAGCAGTAGCATCCATTCAATAACCCAACTAACAGGAACAAAATCTATGAGACATTTTTTAGAATTTGGAAAAGGAAACGGTATGAATAATCTTCTATCTTTTGTTTTACGAACGCCAGTTAACTTTGATAGTATGGGATGATTATATAAAAATGCTTCAAACGAAAACGTTAGTTTTGCTAAAACACTAATGATAACGTAATACCCAAAATACGGCACTGGATTATCTCGTGTTTCTATTAGAATACTAGGTCTAAATACAATCAACTTATTATCCTTATTTTTCCAGTCTCGTAAAATTTTCTCTGCTTCAAATTTACTTTCTTCATAGTAATTATTAAAAGCGGTAGGACGTATCAAGTCATCTTCTTTTATAAAGCCGTTTCTTTTGCCATGTACATATGCTGTTCCAATGTAAAAAAGTGGTACATCTAACTTTTCTGATAGCTCTGCCATATTCTTTGTACCACCAACATTTGTTTTATAAACCGCATTACGATCTTTCTTTTTAAAACTAAGATTAGCAGCAAGGTGCCATATTCCATCAATATTTTTTCCACTAAACATGACCTTATCAATTGGATCATCTATGTCTAATTCAATAGTAGTTAACTGATTTTTATCAGGTGCATATCCAAAAAATTTTAGTTTCTCTAATAATCTATTTTGAAATGTCACACCATTTTTTGCTCGGCCGACGCAAATTAAGGCGTCGCCGCGTGCCATAAGATCAATAATAAGCAGTGATCCTAAAAAACCAGCTGCGCCAGTAATAATAAAAGTTTTATTCATATTTTAATTTTACCCTAGCATTTATTACATTCTCATGGACGGTGAGTTTTTTAATTTTATCCATAATAATTTGTGCTCCGTCCTTATAATCCTCAATAGTTAAATTATTTTTTTCGCCAAACAAATCGTCATAATATAATGGCTTTCCAAACTCAATTACAAGTTTATTCTTTCTTGAAAAAAAAGTTTTTATAGTAAGATTACCCACACCAGTAATAGCAACTGGGATAACGGGAGTATTTGTGCTTGCAGCTAGAAACCCAACTCCTCCTTTTGCTTTTTCAAGTACACCATTCCTGTTTAAATAACCCTCTGGATAAATACAGATATTTCTCTTTAAGGACAGCAATTCAACATGATGAATAAGCGCCTCCTTATAGTTTCTTTCAACTTTTATTATTGGGTACGCACCCATAACTTTAAAGAACCAGCCGCCGTAAAAATTATTTCTCCAATTTCTAACCATTTCATAGCTTTTTTTTGTACCAGAAACAAAAAAAAGAGGAGAAAATTTTGTAGTGGTTAAGGTTGTTCCAAGTAAAACAGGGTCCCACTCACTTGAGTGATTAGAAGCAAAAATTGCATTAGGTGAGTTTATTGTCTTGAGGTTCTCTTTTCCGAAAACTTCAAAAGTACCAAAGAGTAAAAAATAAAAGCGAGTTGGAAGGAATGAAAGAAACTGAAAAAAAAACGGTGTTACTTGATTATATCGGAAACTCATTATATCGGAAACTATCTCCTCACCACAAAAAACATCGCAATAAATGGTGCGACCAACCACCAAAAGAATAATTCAGAGGTGGCAAAATACTTATCAACGTCTGCTCCAAAATCATGTATCGCAAATATTGGTAGTACATGATAAATAAAGGCTAACAGCAAGGTGGTAGCAACTCCTCCCAGAACAATCACCTCAAACCACTTGTGCATCAAATCATCCGGAAAATCTGCAAGTACTAGTCTCACGAGGATCATATTGATTAAAAATAGGAATGTAAGGAATATACCGAACTGTATAACTAGTTCACTTCCTTCTATGGTTACCAGCTCTCTATATGGAAAATTCAAATATACTAAAAGCGTTATATACAGAGATATAATCAGTGAAATAATTCGATCTTTACCGAATTGAAAAGCGAAAAAAACAAGCACTAGAAAGGTGCCCATAATAATTAGAAAATCTTGAGAGAAGTTGTTAATAAACTCCATCGCGGCTTTTATAAACTCTAACGCGATTTCCATATACTAATATTATACTCCTTCCTCTCTCAATTTCTTAATCAAATCCTGAACTCGTCTGGATAACTTTTTAGGTAGCGTAATAGCTATTTTCATCAATAAGTCCCCCCTTCTTCCTTGTAGCGAGACTCCCTTACCACGTACTTTGAGAACCTCACCATGCTCAATACCAGCTGGAATCTTCACGTTAAGCTTTCCATCAAGGGTTTCTATAGAATATGTACTTCCAAGTAGTGCGTCAGTTAATTTAACCTTTAAATCCATTAATACATGGGCACCTTCTTTTCTAAAGACAGAATCTGACTGTACATGTATTCGTATATATAAATCCCCTGGCATCCCATCTTTAACGTACTCACCTCCTCCCGTAAGACGAATCATTTCGTCATTATTGATTCCACCTGGAATTTTAATAGTCACCTCATCATTTTTCCGAGTAACTCCAACACCTCCACACATCTTACATTTATTTTTTGGAAGCTTTCCTTTGCCAGAACAGACATTACACTCTTGCACCATATTAAAGGCACCAAGCACTGATTGTCGTACTTCATGCACTTTTCCTTTTCCCTCACATTTACTACATGAAACCCATTCTGTTCCTTTTGTACCACCTTTTCCTTCACAGTCATCACAGGGACCTGTTTTTGTTAAGGTAACCTTCCTGTCAGTTCCAAAGACTGATTCTTTGAATGATATTTCTATATCAACGGAGATGTCTCTTCCCTTCACTACTCGAGATCTTCCTGCATTAAAGAAGTCTCCAAAGATATCTCCCATATCAAACTCAACTCCTCCTTGTCTAAAGCCACCAAATCCCGATCCCTGAGGAACAGCTTGACCATAGGTATCGTACTGAGACCGTTTTTGGTCGTCAGAGAGCACACTATATGCCTCGTTCGCTTCTTTGAACTTTGCTTCATTCCCTCCATCTTTATCAGGATGGTATTGGTGTGCTTTTTTACGAAATGCCTTCTTTATTTCGTCTTTTGTCGCACCCCTATCTACACCAAGTGTTTGATAATAATCTTTTGTCATAGTTATTTACTAAGTATGTGCTATGTCCTTCTGCCTGGCATATTATTCTTTCTTATCCTCTGTCTTTGGCTCTTCTGTTTCCTCTTCAACCTCAGCCTCTCGCACATTCTCCTCTCCTGCAGGAGCCTCTTCTTTGGTCTCAGCTTGTGCTTTAGCCATTACTTCACCAATCTTCTGCATTTCATTTGAAAGTGCTTCTGACGCTTGTTTAATCGCTTCACTATCTTCTTTATCCTTCACTTCCTTCAGTGCAGCAATCTTTTCGTTTACTCCTGTTTTAATATCATCCCCTACTTTATCTCCTGCATCTTTCAATGCTTTCTCTGCAGTATAGATCATTTGATCTGCAAGGTTTCGTACTTCAACCATTTCCTTTTTCTTCGCATCTTCGTCAGCATGAGACTCAGCATCTTGCTTCATCTTTTCAATATCTTCATCGGTTAGTCCAGAACTTGCTTCAATCTTAATTGATTGTTCCTTTCCTGTTGCCTTATCCTTTGCGGTAACGTTAAGAATTCCATTTGCATCAATATCAAACGACACCTCAATCTGTGGTACGCCACGTGGTGCAGGAGCCACTCCATCGAGTATAAATTTACCAAGTGATTTGTTGTCCGTAGCCATTGATCGTTCTCCTTGAACGACATGAATTTCTACCGTTGTCTGATTATCAGCAGCAGTTGAGAATATCTGTGACTTCGAAGCAGGAATGGTGGTGTTCTTTTCGATAAGTTTTGTTCCAACTCCTCCCATGGTTTCAATACCAAATGATAGAGGAATGACATCAAGAAGGAGCACGTCTTTCACATCTCCCTGTAGAATACCAGCTTGTAGTGCCGCGCCAGCCGCAACCACCTCATCAGGGTTAATAGACTTGTTTGGCTCTTTTCCAAATAGTTCTTTCACTCGTGCAACAATTGCAGGCATTCGAGTTTGACCTCCCACAAGAATAACTTCATCAATGTCAGAAATTTCAAACGGAGACGCTTCCATTGCTCGTTTGGTAATTAGAATAGCTTTATCAATATATTCACTAACCAATTCTTCAAGTTTTGCTCTTGTAAGCTTGAGTAATAGGTGTTTTGGCCCATTTGCGTCTGAGGTAATAAACGGAATGTTTATCTCCGCTTCCATAGTAGTTGAAAGCTCCTGCTTTACCTTCTCGGCCGCCTCATCTAGTCGTTGAAGGGCTAGTGGGTCTTTTGATACATCAATACCACTTTCTTTCTTGAATTCATTAGTAATCCAGTTAATGATCAGTCGATCAAAGTCCTTGCCTCCCATGTGGGAGTCTCCATCGGTTGATTTAACCTCAATCACATCGTCTGCTACTTCAAGCACGGAAACATCAAAGGTTCCTCCTCCGAAATCAAAGACAACAATCTGCTCGTCTTTTTTCTTATTAAATCCATATGCTAGTGCTGCTGCGGTAGGCTCATTAATGATTCTTTTAACTTCAAGTCCAGCAATCTTTCCGGCGTCTTTTGTAGCTTTTCGTTGTGCATCATTAAAATATGCAGGTACGGTAATCACTGCGTCTGTAATCGTCTCTCCAGTCTTTGCTTCAGCATCAGCCTTCATCTTTTGAAGAATCATTGCTGAAATTTCTTCTGGACGATAGTCTTTTTCTCCCATTGTAATTAAAACTCCATCATCAGCTGATTTCTTCACTTCAAAGGGAACGGTAGCGCTGTCTGTCTGTACTTCCTTATCAGCAAATTTATGACCGATGAATCTCTTGATACCATATACTGTATTCTTTGGGTTAGTAACCGCCTGACGACGTGCTACAAGCCCCGCAAGACGCTCTCCAGTCTTGCTCACCGCAACAACAGAAGGAGTTGTTCTATTCCCTTCTGCGTTTTCTATAATTTGAGGTTCACCTCCCTCAATAATAGCCATTGCTGAATTAGTTGTTCCTAAATCGATTCCTAAAATTTTTGCCATAATATATTATTTATTTTCTAATTGTGAAACTCTCACTTTTGCTGGACGTATCACTTTGTCTCCCATTCGGTATCCTTTTTGTAAAACGTCCACAATAATTCCATCTGCTTCTTTACTCTCTACCATTTCAACGGGTTCATGTTGATGTGGATCGAACTCCTCTCCTGTAGGGTCAAATCCGGAAACATCATATTGTTCCAAAATTCCAATAAATTGTTTGTATATATTTTTAAATCCTTCGTTTGACACATCGTGCGCAAGTGCCGCGTCAAAACTATCGAGGACGGTAATAATATCAGTGAAAATTTTAGCTTGTGTTAGTTCATTTGCAGTAACTCCCATTTCAATAGCTCGTTTCTTGAAGTTAACAAGGTCGGCTTTAGCTCGCTGCCAGCCGTCCAGATAGTCTTGTTTCTCCAGAACACAGGTTTGTAGTCGCTTTCGTAATTTTCCTACTTGTTGATCTCCACCAGCTTCTTCATCTACATCTTCAATGACTATTTCTTCTTCGTTTTGATCATCAATATCCATATATGCCTATATTTTATATAGTTTTTAGGGGTTTGTCAAACAAAAACTACTTATCCACAGAGTAGTTGATTTTTGTAAAAAATGTGAAATAGTATAATAAAAAAACCACCCAATCCGGATGGTTTTAAAATTCTCTCTTAATCTACTAAATTATCGTTTCTTCCACTGAGGACTTTTTCGTGCTTTCTTCAATCCTGGCTTCTTTCGCTCTACCATTCGTGGGTCTCTTTTTAGGAATCCAGTTGCCTTAACAACACCTCGAAGAGTTTCATCAAAGGTTAGTAACGCTCGAGCAATACCGTGTCGAACTGCTTCTGCTTGAGCTGAAACACCTCCTCCTTTTACAATAACTGAGACACTAAACTTTGTTGGAAGTTCTACTTGTAACGCTTCAACCGCAATTTTCTGTAACTCAGGAGTTGAAAAAAACTCTTCAACCGTTTTATCATTAACGACAAAACTTGGGCGCGCAGATTTAGTAATTCGAACACTTGCTCGTGCGGTCTTCCTTCTTCCTATACCTCTATAAAATTGTTTTGTTGTAGCCATACTTAGTCAATTACTTTCAAATTCTTTAGTATTGGTGCTCGTAATTTATTCTTTGGAAGCATACCACGCACTGCTCTCCTGAGCACTTCTTCATATCCTTTCTTATCGATAACCTTTGCAAGATTTTCTGAACGCTGTCCTCCAGGAAATCCAGTATGTCGCAGGTATACCTTAGTTTCAAGCTTCTTATCTGAAAAATCAAGGAGAGAAGCATTTTCAATCACCACCTCAACGTCAGTAACCTGATTATTTACGAAGTCTGCTCTATTCTTTCCCATTAACGCCATAGACACTTCAGTAGCTACTCTACCTAATTTTCTTTTTGCGGCGTCTATTTTATATACATTAGTCATATTATACAAATTCAATTATTGCATTTTTTCTCGCATCAGCAAGCCGGTCAGCTACTTTTGTAATACGAGTGTATCCTCCATTTCGATCTTTATGCTTTGGAGCGATCTCCTCAATCAGTTTCTTTACAATTAGCGGGTCATTTCCAAGCTTGGAAGACAAGACTCGCCGGTTATGAACACTGTCTTCTTTAGCACGAGTAACTAACTTCTCAACCATAGGTCGTAGAGATTTTGCTTTCGCTTCTGTCGTTTTAATCTTCTCATGAAGAATCAATGAGCGAGCTAAGCCACGCATAAGAGCGACTCTCTGTCTTCGTACTCGCCCAAATTTTCTGTTAGTACTATGGTTCATATTACTTTAGGGTAATTCCGTAGTTACTTAATGCTCGCTTAATTTCCTGTAGCCCTTTTGCTCCTAACCCTTGGATTGCAAGAACATCTTCTTCCTTCTTTCTCGCCAATCCTCCAACGGTTCGAATGTTTGCCTCATCAAGTGCATTAATGGTTCGAGGTGAAAGTGACAATTCTTCAACTCTTGTCTTCAAGAATTCAGTATCATCCTCTTTCTTTTCAACAACAACTTCCTCAATTGTTTTTTCAGTCATCATTTCCATTTCTTCCTCCTTGAATCCGATAATCGCCTTTAGCTGATGAATCATGATCTCAATTGACTTCTCAAGTGCTTCTTTTGGTGTTAGGGATCCATCAGTTTCAATAACGATCCGAAGTCTGTTGTAGTCAGTTCGGTCTCCTACTCGCATGTTTTCAACTTCATAGTTTACTCGCCGAATTGGAGTAAATGCTGCGTCCAGTGCCATAACTCCAATATCTACTTTTTCTTGCTGTAGGCTCTCTCGTGGTACGTATCCAAGCCCTTTTTCAAGTGTCATCTCAATTTCAAGTGCCCCCTTGCCGGTCACTTCCGCAATTTCCTGGTCACCGTTTAACACAGTAACCTGTCCAGGAGTATCTATATCAGCAGCAGTAATTTTCTTCTGACCATTCACCTTTAGGGTAATTACCTGTGGATCCTCAGTAATCATCTCAAATCGAATTTTCTTTAGATTAAGAAGAATCATAATTACATCCTCCTTTACTCCCTCAATGGTAGAAAACTCATGTGATACACCATCAATCTTAACTGATGTAATAGCAGCACCTGAAAGTGAAGAAAGAATTATTCTTCGAAGGGAGTTACCAAGTGTATGACCATATCCCGGGTATAGTCCATCAATTTCATACACGCCTGAGAATTCTTTCTCAGATACGATTCGTGGCTTTGATGGTAATGAAATATTGTAATCCATAATTATTATCGGCTATAAAATGCGAGCACCTCTGTAATGTCAGAGTTGAACTCGGTGTTTTCAAGAGTAGGTTGACCAGTGACCTCTCCATCCAACGATTTAATATTAAATGTGAGCCATACTGATGTTGACTCAACTGCGTCTTTACTATTAATCAAATTTTGAAAATAGGTTCGTGTTTTACTTCCCTCTCGTACGGTAAGTTTGTCTCCTGTCTTTACAGCGTATGACGGTATGGTTAATTTTCGTGCGTTTACCAGAATATGTCCGTGTGATACTAGCTGTCGTGCAAGACGTCGAGTGTTGGCAACACCTGCCCGGTAGATTACATTATCAAGTCGCGATTCTAGTCGTGTTATCAGATATTCTCGAGGATTAGGAGTAGCCATTGCTTCCTTAATGTATCCAGAAAACTGCTTCTCTGAAATTCCATAGGTATATCGAATTCGCTGCTTTTCGATAAGCTGCTTCCCGTAATCTGACATTTGTCTCCGTCGTGCACTGAAACGTTTCTTTTGCGCTCGTGCTTCACTCAACACATACTTCTGTGTCTGACATTTTTCGAAAACACTGTTTCCTAGACGCTTACAAACTTTATACTTTGATGTAACTTTCATAATATCTATACTCTACGTGGCTTACGTGGTCGACAACCGTTGTGTGGAACTGGTGTCTTGTCTTTGATTGATAAAATCCCAATACCTTTTGTTGAGAACGCTCGTATTGCTGACTCTCGTCCTGATCCCACTCCCTTTACGATAACGTCAACTTCTTTCAATCCAATAATCTGTGCTTTTTCACCGATAAGCTCCCCTACTTTTGCTGCTGCGTAGGGAGTTCCTTTCTTTGCTCCTTTGAACCCCAGCTCGCCACTTGATGAACTCATGACTGCATTTCCCTTAAAGTCGGTAAGAAGAACCATGGTGTTGTTGTATGTTGCCTTTATATGCAGTAGACCGCTAGCCAACTTCTTCTTAGGAGCCTTTGCAAGAGAACGTGATCGACGTCCTTTATCAACTCCTCCTCCTGATTTTTTAATAACTCGTTTCTTTCCCATACTATTTCTTGGTTACCTTGATTCGTCCTGACCCCATTGTCTTCTTTGGCCCCTTTCGTGTTCTTGAGTTTGTTTTTGTTCGCTGACCGCGTGTTGGAAGTCCTCGTGCGTGTCGATCTCCTCGGTATGATTCAATATCCTTTAGTCGCTTAATATTTCCACTTACCTGTCGTCGTAATTCTCCTTCAATTAAAAACTCTGCTCCCTCGATCATTTTTCTGATTTGTGTCTCTTCATCCTGCGTAATATCTCCAGGCTTTTTTCCAAGGTCAACCTTTACTTCTGCTAGAATACTAAGCGCTCGAGAACGCCCAACTCCATATACGGTAGTTAATCCAATCTCGAGTCTCTTTTTATCTGGTATGGTTATTCCAGCAATTCTCATGTTATCGTTGTCTCATTTTACGTCGTGGATCTTTTTTATTGATACGATAAAGACGCCCCTTTCTTTTTACAAGAATATCATCTTTATTTTGTTTTTTAACTGAACTTCTTACTTTCATAATTACACAAAATAGATGCTTTGCGCATCTATACAAAAATAGCGGGCTACAACCTCTTTATTATCCTAGCCTTGCCTCCATACGGATCTATTTCTAGATGAACCGTATCTCCAACAAGAACCTTGATACGAAATCTTCTCATCCTACCTGAAAGGTAGGTAAGAATCTCTTCTTCGTTCTCAAGTCGTACTTTAAAGAGCGTATTAGGCAATGCCTCCTCAACGGTACCCACCACCACTTCTTTTTCATTATTTTGTTCGTTTGTCATTAAAAAAGCGTCTTTGAGGGACAGGCAGTATACTAACAGAAAATACCCCTATAAGTCAACAGTATATTGTGAGTAAACCTATTTCTTTTCGATCTTAATTTTTTCACTTTTACTTGGGAAGGTGATGTGCCAAAAAGGGCGTATTGTGGCCTCCGCTTCCTGAATTCCTGGATAACTACTCAGGATTGAATATATAGCGTCTTTTGACTGTCCAAGCAAATCAATTTTAAGGTCATTAGAATCATACAGCCATTCAAAATTGGCTGTACCATTGACTGAAAAGGTAATCTCATCAGTTTTCCATAGGTCTCCATGTTCCTGATTAAAGAGAACGTCTAGCTCACCGAGATTATTGATACGCACTGCGTTCTCATCATATTCAGCCATAGTACTGTTTGCTAAATACCCAGCAAATGCTTCTTCATCAAAGAGCACTGCATAGAGAGTTCCCCGTTCCTCAATCGTAACAAAATTTTTCTGATCAACTGTTGGAGATGATTCAAATTCTTCTGCCACACCCGTGCCAAACATAAGGAACTGTTCTGGCTTCTGTGCTTCTGCAAGTGATCGTAATTTTTCTTTTAACGTTGTCTGTAAAGTACTTCGTGTTTCGGTAAGTACTTGATCTGACACAATTAATTTCGTGCCAACAAATCCTCCGGTCATTGCTGTCATTGATCGGGCATAGAATGATTCATATTTTGCACCACCCTTAAGTCCTGGAATAGTGAAATCAGTCAATCCAATATTATACTTCTCTCCCGGCTCATCTGCAGTTACGGCAATCTCAATACTTCCTGGTATCTTTTTTCCGTTTACCGTCTTCATACCTGGTATTACAACTGACTTTCGTACTCGGTATACGAGACCATCAGGTGTTTCAAACCGAGTATTTTTAATCCACGAATGACTGGTTGTATTGTAATTGTTGTAGACAACCACCCTTCCTGAAGCCCGCTTCTCTACGTACTCTTTTTCAGTTGCTTTTACTGTGTCTGAAAGCGCCTCTTCAATTTTCATAATAGTAAAGGGTAGTGTGCCTTCCCCTGCAATAAAGGTGCCGTCAATAAACACGCTTTCTTGTCGTGGAGTAACGACTACTGTTGCCCCAGAGAAGAGAAATGAAAAGGCAAACGCAACCATACTCAGAAGAATAATGAGAATCAATAAAATACCAAACGAAGATTTTCTTTTTCTTGGTACAGCGTTTCTTCTTGTTTGTGGTGACTGAGGTCTTCGTACGCCAGTAGATGCAGGGTTTCGTTTTGGAGAGTTGGATGGGGAAATAATATCGTGTAGTGGTTGTTTATCCATATTGCTACTAGTATACCTTAGCTACTCTTTGATGCAAAGAGATACCTATTCATGTAGATAGTGGCGAGGGTCAGAAAGGCATCGCTTTTAACCTCAGAATCAAAGGTGCAACATGGACGCAGTTGTCTGCTATTTAAAATTGATACATTAAATGGTGACTGTACAAATAAAATTTCACTAAAATCCGTACTATCAATAAGCTCCTTAACTATAGCCACGTATTCACTTCCTCCGGTAAGAAATAACATTGATGGCAAGGGCGTTCCTTTTGATATTTCAATAAGCGCTTGTTTGAATGAAGCTGACCACTCTTTGTTTGTTTCGTAAGAAATGATAGGTATCGTGTCATGCTTTTCCGTAGCATTACTAGACTGTACTGAACGTTTGAAGTAATTGTGTCCAAGAGGAAACGAACTGGAGTTTCGTAACACTGCATCGTGTACGACAGAAACACTAGTTGTTTCTCCACTAATATCTGCGAGTAAAAAATTCTTCTCTTTCCAAAAGAGGTCGCGTATTACTGCGTAGGACGCTTTGGTAAATGATCTAAACACAAAATCATCAACATTAAAGACTTTATTGATCATCATTTTAACTTTCTCGTACACATCAGTAGATATAATTGTAGAAAGGATAGTGACCTCTAGATTAGTTGTGTCTGAACCAACTGCATCAGTAACCGAATACCCATTCACTTTAAACTGAATTACTGATTTCTCAATAAACAGCGGATCTCCCTCAACCTGTACCGCATCCTTTCTATGCATATCCTCTGCGTCTGTGAGGAGATTCTCAATCAACTTCTCAGTCACTCGAAATGACTTTTCTTTTTTTACTGTAAATACCTTTGTCTGCGAAACATACCACGGAGAAGAAAGAACACACAACACTCGATTAATTTTCCCGTGTATGTTTGGAATGCCACCACTTCGGAGCTGCATTGAAACATTAAAAAGAATTGAGAGCATGGAATGTACGAAGTGATCAAAATTTAATTCCTCCTGAAAAACTATTTGAGATCGTGTAGAGAAAACAATGTTTGGCTTTTCATACTGATTTAAAACAACCACAGTACCACCAACACTCGCACTTCCAATATCGAAGATGAGAACATTTTCAGTTTTCTTTTTGAACATCATTTGTATTAGTATAGCACTATCTACACTACTTTTTAGTGCAATTTTTTCACCTCTAAGTAACTCTTAAAACTCTCAATAATTATTACGTTACGAAAAAGTGTGTATTTTTAGGCGGTTTTTAGGTTTTGGAGGTGAAAGTTTTAGATGATTAGGTTTAGTTAATAAACTCTCGGTAGTAGACCGCTCAAATGGTCCAAGTTCCTCTTTTTTTGAGCTTTCATTGTTGTTTTCCATAAAAATATGTTATTTATTGCAAGAATGTCATATTTTAACATATCTGTCAAACTTTCAACAAAGCAAAGTCCTTTACTAATGTTTCTCGCAAATGTTGATTGTAGATAGAAGCGGCCGGATGATAGAGAGGAATAATCGTTAAACCAGCAGCTTCAAATTTCTTCCCATGCATATTTCCTATAGTATCTATCTCTAATCCATATTTATTAAAAATATATTCCATAGAAAACCTACCAAGCGTGGCAAGAACTTTTGGCTTAATGATCTCAATCTGTCTATCTAAAAAGGGACCATAGATCGCTATTTCTTCTGGACTTGGGTCTCTGTTTTCTGTTGGTCTATCTTTTACAATGTTCGTTACATACACATCTTCTCTTTTTATAGAAATAGAATTGAGCAACTGATCGAGTATTCTACCAGACGCACCACAGAATGGTTTACCCGTTGCAGCCTCATTCTTTCCAGGTGCCTCACCGATAAACATAATATTCGCATAATGACTTCCCTCTCCAATCACAGGAAATACGTTATTCGCCACTCGCTCAGCATAGAGAGACGATTCTTTTAAATTCATCACCTCGTCTTTGATCTCTTTCATTAAATCAGTTTTGCTCATATTCCAGTATCTCTTTTTTTAGCTTAGATCCTTGATTATATCCACCAAGTGAGCCATCAGACTTAATCACCCGATGACAGGGTATAGTGTTGTCATAGTTTTTATTCAATATATTCCCAACTGCCCGAAACGCATTAGGACTCTTTGCGAGCACTGCAACTTTTTTGTAGGAAAGAGTACTTCCCATTGGAATCTTTTTTACCACACTAAAAACGCGATCTTTGAAACTATTTTTTAGTGGCATGATCTCTAAATATTTTACCCGCGGTATCTCGATACCTACAATAGTCACAATCTTCAAACATTTCCGGAATTGCATTACTTTCTAAACAAACAAGAATTTTTCCTAACACCTTTTCTATCCAAGAATCATGCCCTGTGTAAGGAATTAATTTCACCTCAAATTCTAGCTTTCCATCAAATCCTGGTAGATCAGTTCGTGCGTTGGCATACACAAAGTACCCCGTGTCCGAAACCGTAAAGCCGTTCTGTCGTAGAAGCCATTGATACACTTCCATTTGCCGTTTGTAGCCAATCTGCCATTCAGCATCAAGCGTAACCTCACCATCTTTACTCGTTGCTTTATAATCTGCAACAATAAGCACTCCAGAAGGATCAATCCATACATCATCCACTGCTCCAGTAATCATCAATCCTGTTTGCTCGTGCAGGTGGCGTACTCCCTTGAAGTTATCTCGCCACACATCCATATCCTTGTGTGAAAATGGAACTGCATCCACACCAAATTCCTCCATCAAGGGATGTTTGGTTTTGTTTGCTCGGTGCACATCAAATTCTTTTTTAAAAAGATGATCTACAGCGCTGTTTAGATTAAACGGAAAACCAGGTGGCCTTTTTGTTCCTAACTTATTATCAAGATAGAAACATCGTTTACAATCTAAAAACAAATCAATTTTAGATCGACTCAATTTCCAATTCTTCCCCCCAAAGTTCCAGGAAGAACCTCGTTTTGGATTATAGTACTGTGACATTATTATAGAATACTAAAGGTAGCCTTAATGAGCTCTTGTGATTCATTTAATTCTGGTAGATCAAATTCCAAATCGAAACGGCGATCTCCATTGTCTCCGTAGAGCACTGCAGAATAAATATTTCCTGATTCAGTTACACGAAGGAGACTTACTACTCCTGCATAGTCTCCTGCGTCAAAGCGCTGCGCACCAAGTGCATTTCCGAGAGATCCATCTGGAAGTATTTCGTGTACAACAACCCACCCAGGTTGATTAAATGAAACAGACTGAATTACCACAGATCCTCCTGCTTCTTGATTTGGTACAACAATTCTATTTGATATAACATCTCCACTCTGAAGCGACACCCTATTCTCTCCTAGTGGAAGCTCTGTTTGCTCTTCGTTAACTTCTTCCTCTTCTAAATTAATAATATCTTTCGGGGTAGTGTCTTGTATGTATAGCCACACAGAACCTCCTCCCAGAACAAACCCTATAATGAATATAATAATTTGGTTTCTCATAGTTATATTCTACACTAGTTCGTTATCTTCTGCACAAGGTTGACGCCTCTTCAATTACCTTGTTTATTTTTACTTCGTTGAGACCAATAGATTTAAGAATTTCTCTATTGGAAATAAGATACTTACATAACACAATGTTTTTTCCAAGAAGTTGCTTTTTTTGTGCACTGGAAAGTGTTGTGAGGCAGGTAATTGGATGTATACCCGTTTGTTCAATTAAATCTTGCAAGTTACCCATAGGAGGATAATTCCACCCAATCAAGGTAAGCCCGGCGCATATACCATATTCAACTGCATTAATGGTAAATTTAGTATTCGTAATGAGAAACCCTTTGGTAATGTCACAAACATCCTTTCGCTCCATAAGGTCAAGGAATCGTGAATGCACGTAGAGAGCTACTTTAAGGTCAGTTTTTACTCCAGCCTTATTATGAAATTTTACCTCAGCACCAATACACTTCCCATTCTTTGATGCAATAAGGTCTACTTCGTGTTCGGCACATTTCCCTTTGACGATTACGCCCGTATTCGTCATGTATCCATCTTCTTTAAAAAGTTCAGCAATAAAGTTTTCAAATGGAAAACCAGTTGGACCTAGTGAGAGTATCCCCCTACGGAGTGAGTATCGTGATGCCATTGCCATTTCTTTTTTCTTCAAAATTGAAAATGCCATCTTGTAGATTTCTGATGTGGTCATGCCATCAGTTAATTCCATCGCGATATAATCAGTTACGGCCTGTATCGCTTCATCTTTTGCTCCAGATTTTCGTAATGAGTTCTCTAACTTTCCACGGTCAAATGGTTCTTTTGTACCATCTGCTTTTACAATTAACATATTTGTATCCATACCTCTATTATACTATGATACTGCCACCAAGACACTCGTCTCCTCGATAAAATACCATCGACTGACCGCGTGTTATAAAATTCTGTTTTTCGTTAAGCGCAACAACATATTCATCACGTAATAAACATTGAAACAATGGCTGTCGATAACGAACTCGTGCTTCAATCACTTCTCCAATTTTTGGTTTGTTAGCAATCCAATTTATATCCTGTATCTTAATTTCATTAACTAACCCCATCTCATTAAGCTTCGTTGACACGGTGATTGTATTTTCTTCCATATTTTTTGAGACAATATAGTGTGGTCCACCATCTGGAGAACTGTTGTGCACTAAAAAACCATGTCGCTGTCCTAAGGTATAGAAGAAAGCTCCATCATGTACACCAATTACGTTACTATGCTCATCGAGTACATCCCCCTTCTTTTCATCAATAAAGTGCTTCAAGAAGTCTCGCATGTCTAACTTTCCAATAAAGCAAAGGCCTTGGCTATCCTTCTTTGTCGCAGTTGATAAATTAAATCGCTCTGCAATCTTTCGTACCTCAGGTTTCTCATACTTTCCTACTGGAAAAATAGTTTTTTCAATCTGTTCTTTTGTAAGCGTCCAGAGGAAATAAGTTTGATCCTTGTTGTCATCATTTCCTTTTACTAGTTTGTTGCCAATATTTTGTGCATAGTGACCGGTAGCAATATAGTCTGCTCCCATTTCTTTTGCTTTCTTCAAGAATGCTCCAAACTTAACATATTTATTACACATCACGTCTGGGTTTGGAATACTACCTTCTTTGTATGAAGAAATCATGTAGTCAACAACTCCCTTCTTGTACTCCTCTTCAAAATCGAAGGTATGAAAAGGAATATCTAATGTGGCACATACCTTCATTGCGTCCAACTGTTCTTCCTTCCATGTACAGCTAAGAAAGTCTGGTTGCCATACTTTAATAAATACACCTGTAACATCATAACCTTCTTCTTTCAAAAGAGCTGCTGATACCGAGGAGTCCACTCCGCCTGAAACTGCTACAAATACTTTTTGCTTCATCGTAGATATAATCGCTTATTCTTTAGGTGTTCTTCAAATGTTCTACTATAGTGCATCCTACCGTCTTTGCCCGTTAAATAAAAAAGGTGTGGCGACGAGATCGGTTCGAGTGCCGCAATAATGGAGTTGAGTCCTGGATTTGAAATTGGTCCTGGTGGAAGACCAGGATGTTTGTAGGTGTTGTAGGGTGAATCAATTTCTAAGTCATCAAACGTCGGGTTAAAGGTAGCAATACCCTTAATATATCCAAATACTGCATCAACTTGAAGTGCCATCCCAATTTCAATTCTGCTCCAAAGGATTCCTGAGATCATTTTTTTTGTCTCGAGTCGGCGTGCTTCTCGTTCAATAATTGAGGCCATGATAATGATATCTGAGGTAACGTTTAACTCAGCAGTCTTCTCTCTAAAGTTTGCTTCCATCTCATCTAGAACTAACTCTGGTTTTATATTGGGAGGAAACAAATAGGTATCAGGGAAAAGATATCCTTCCTTTTCTTTAGACAATACACGGAACTTTTTTGCGTCAAAGTCGGTTAGTAAAATTTCTAATCGATCTGCTATGTCGTAGCTCGTAAAGCCCTCTGGTATTAAGACTACCACTGGTTCAAATCCAAAAATACCACTGGTAAGCCTATAAGCAATTCCAGTCAAATTGCTAGTAGTAGTAAAGTAGTAATCTCCCTGTTGCACTCCACGAGAACCTCCAAAAAGAATTACAAATGCCTTAAAGAAAAAGGGTGACCGGATGATTTCAGCTTCGTAAAGAGTATTTGTTATTTCGTTAAGTGTCTCACCTGATTCTATTTTAATAACTGCATCAATGGGAAAATGTGCAGGCGCCTGAAAGAACACAATGTATAAAAATAGAATAAACGCTATCGTAATCCCAAGAATTATTTTTACCAACACGGGTATCTTTTCAAGATATTCCTTCATAGGGTAAATAGTTGAGATAACTCTTTTGGAGATATAGTAAAACTACCATGATCACATCGCAAATCCCTATATGATTCCGCTACTTTTTTATTGTATGAGTTACCAATCTTCTCTGGGACATGCACCATCCGCACGCTGCAATTGAAACACATATCTTTGCTGGGATGCAACGTAAATTGAGACCATGTCGTACCTCCTTTTGTTAACAAATCTGATAAGCGGCCAGCTGGAAAAGATTCTAGGAACTCAGCAGCTACCACACCTCGTGGTACCTCGTGTGAGTAATCTTCTACTTCACGGAGTACTGATTGTGGACTATATGAAGCAAGTCGCTCTTTCACGTATTCTGGATCAGTAGTTCGTATATAGCAACGTGTGCCTGCAATACCCGAAACAACTTCAATAGAAAAAGGTTCATTTACTGCACCCTGAACATATTGTTCAAAATGAGTAATGTTCTTCTTCATTCTATGGAGAGTACTAAGGAATAGCTCAATATCTCGTCTAGTGAGATCTGAAGAAGGCACCATTTCTAGTAGTACGTACCCTCGTGAAAGAAAATCTAATCGCTTGTAGTCAAACCAAACTTTGACAAAATACCAAAGTAAAAAAATGGGCACAAAAACATAGAGAGCACTTTGCACACCAAAAAAAATAATAAAAATAACTACAAATGCAGCTACGTAGAATATAAATAACACGTGATTATTGTATCACGTTTACTTTACAATTGAGTAGGTTCCATCATCATTCTGATGAAATAGTGTTGTCTCTTGAAGATTTACAATAATAGTGTTGTCTTTTACGTATCGCTCTTTTCGTACACGTTCAATAATTTCATTTCTCGTTAGTGGTCCATTCTTGGTCAAAATATCGTTAATGACATCTTTTACTACCCCACCAGAATAACCCCATTCAGAAAGTGCATAGATTCCTCTTCCTACTAATACAAATCGGTTGTCTTTAATTAATTCATTGTGACATGTAGCTTCGTGTGCCTTTTTCTGAAATAACTCTTGAATTGCTTTCGCAACTTCTCTAAAGTGCATTGGTGAACCATTTTGTTTGATTGCAAGATATGCATAGTCTCGCATTCCTTTTGCGTGTACATTCTGTGAATCAGCGTGACCCCATTCACCTAGTGGGTTCTTTCCAATAGATTTTGAAACACCAAGCCATCGATGAATGATTTCCTCATTTTTGTATTTATTATTTAAATCTTTAATGTGAGCAAGGAAAGAATCAATCAACTCTCCTTCTGAGATAAGCTGATCATCTGAAATTGATTCATATATTTTTTGTAGTAAACGCTGAATAGTGTCAGCAAATTCTTCATCGGTACACCATCGGTGCTTGAATTCTTTATCTTCCTTTTTCTTGTAGAATAGATCACTCACCACAAACAAGAAGTGTGTGTGGTTTTGTATACTCTTACTCTTTGAAACATGATCAAGTAAATCAACCTCGGCAATTAACCCTCCGAGTTCATTTAAAAGCGTAGCCAACTCAACAAACACAGGTCGTTCCTTTTCATAGACATCTGCCTTATGAATCATAGCAATTGCATGATTTTCTATCTGACGAACACGCTCTCGTGTAATTCCATAAGACTTACCAATAGATTCCAATGTTTCTTTCTTGGTTTCTTTTCCGAGTCCGTATCGTCGTTCAATAACCTCCCGTGAACGAGGTGAGAGTACTGATAACAAATTTTTTGTTATTTGCTTTGGTTTAAATGTAATTGAAACTGACATAGAATAATTTGTACTTCCTATTTGTATCACATTTATCAAATAGAGTCAACAATAAGGTTGATAACCCGATTTGTAACATAAATTGTCTTTTTTATTTCTAACGCTCCTATCCACTTCTTCACATTCTTCTGTTTAAGGGCAACCTCCAAAACTTCCTTTTCAGCCAAATCTGCCTCAATTGTAATGATAGATCGAAGTTTTCCATTCACCTGTACTGGTATGGTAAACATATCCTCTACTAGGCTAGTTTCATCGTACGATGGCCATTTTTCTAGATGAATTGACTTCTTATTACCTAGATTTTCCCAAATTTCTTCGGTCATGTGTGGAGCAAACGGAGCAAGGATAATTAGCAAATTCTTGTATACTTCTTCAGAAATTTTATCTTCTTTTTCTAGCTCATTGGTAAAAATCATGAGCTGACTAACGACGGTATTAAAAGAAAATGAATTGATATCATCCTCAACCTTTTTGATACTCTTGTTCATGATTCCCTCATTTCCTGAAATAGTTTTATCTATTTTTTCTTGCAACCTCCAAACTTTTTCAAGAAACCTTCGTGGACCAATTATATTGTTTGCATTCCATGGTTTTGAGTCTTCAATCGGACCCATGAACATTTCATAAAGTCTGAGTGTATCAGCACCAAATTGCTCTACAGTGTCATCTGGATTAACAACATTCCCGAGAGACTTGGACATCTTTTTACCATCCTCAGCCCTAATCATTCCTTGGTGTCGTAGCTTTTTGAATGGCTCAGCAAAGGTGATGTACTTTTTTTTCTTAAGAAACTTAGTAATAAAGCGAGCATACAGTAAATGAAGTACGGCATGTTCTGCTCCTCCGACGTATAGATCTACCGGAAGCCATTTTTCAATATTCTCTTTTGATGCGAATGCCTCTACCGTATGTGGATCAGTAAACCGAAAGAAATACCAACTTGAACATACAAAAGTATCCATCGTATCTATTTCTGGGCGCCAGCCACTACCAAAGATCTTTTCCACACGCTCCTGTAATTCTTTTGAATCACCAAGTGGTGAGATACCAGTTGGCTTAAATTCAACATCGGTTGGAAGCAACCATGGTAAGTGCTCATCAGGTACCGCGTGTGCAACTCCTTCGGGATCATACACAATAGGGATCGGCACTCCCCAATATCGCTGTCGCGAGAGCAACCAATCACGTAATCGGTACGTTGTTTTCATCTTTCCATGTATACATTCTGTAATCTTTTTCTTTGCAATAACATACTTAATTGGAAGATTATATTTCTTTGCAAATTCATAATCACGCTCATCGTGCGCGGGCACCGCCATAATTGCTCCTGTTCCATAGTGTGCTAGTACATAATCTGCAATATAGACAGGAATTTCTTCTTTCGTACCAGGATTTATTGCAGTCACTCCTTCTAACTTCACTCCAGATTTTTGAGCAGAACGATCAATGTCATTTTTATTTTTAGCCTCTGCGATATACTTTTCTACCTCTTCACGATTAGTAACAGGAAGTGTAGTAAGTAGTTCATGTTCTGGAGCGAGCACAAGATACGTTGCGCCAAAAAGAGTATCCGGCCGCGTAGTGAACACGGTTACCGTCTGTCCTAAAATATCAAAATCTATTTCTGCTCCTTCACTTCTTCCAATCCAATTTTTTTGATTAATCACGGTAGACTGTGGCCAATCAACGGTATCTAAATCGTCGATTAAAGCATCTGCGTAATCAGTGATTTTAAACATCCACTGTTCTAGGTCTTTCTTTTCTACTTTAGCACCTGAACGTTCTGCGGTACCATCTGCAAGAACCTGCTCATTAGCAAGAACAGTCTGATCAATTGGATCCCAATTCACCGGAACATTCTTTTTATACGCCAATCCATCTTTAAATAATTCAATAAAAAGCCACTGTGTCCACCTGTAATACTCTGGTGTCTGCGTACCAATCTCTCTACTCCAGTCAAACGAAAGACCAACTGACTTAATCTGTCTTCTAAAGTTTTTTATTGCCTTGTCTGTTGTCTCCTTTGGATGTACTCCTGTTTTTATCGCATAGTTTTCTGCAGGTAACCCGAATGCGTCCCACCCCATGGGGTGCAAAACACTATGTCCCGACATTCTCATATACCGTGCGTAAATATCTGTTGCGGTCAAAGCTACAAGATGACCCACGTGAAGACCTGATCCAGAAGGATACGGGAACATATCTAAGATATACTGCTTCGGAAGAGACGAATCGTCATTTGTCTTGTATAATTCATCTTTCTCCCACCGATCTTGCCATTTTTTCTCTATTTCTCTATGGTCGTACTTTTTCATCGTTGCAGGCTTGGCTTAAGTCTATCTGGATCAATTGTCCGTTCAAAACATACTTCTCCGGCGTCATGTTTCCATGAATCTTTGTTGTATCGATTCTGCAGATCTCCTTCTTGATTAAACACTGCGCAGAGCGTAAACGTAGTTTCATCTACTACCGTATATCCGTAACTATCCTTTGTCTCCACATCAGTTGGAATAGTAAAAAATGAAGTATTCAAGTCTTCTAATGTTGCGGGAAGTGCCTCTTTATCTTGCCAATACCGTATTATTTCACTTTGTAATTGTGACAAGTCATTAACCTTCAGAACGTCAAACCGAAGATCTCTAATCTTCTGCGGTGAACCGATAATTATAAACCCGCTAATGAGAGAAACAATAACAAGAAGAGATACCCAAAATCCAATTAGTTTTTTATTCTTCAGTCTTCCTTTAAGATCATTAAGGTAGTACATGAATACCCCGCCAATCACCGCAAATACTACAAGTACCTTAAGCATAAAACGAGTTGTTAAATCTCCTCCAAGGAACGTGTTCACCAAGGTAACCAGATCAACAATGAGTACAATCCCTGAAATGAACAAGGTAAGAAAGAGTAACCACTTCCGCACTGAGAGATCTTTTCTTTCAGGAATCAATTGAATGTCCTTATTAATTAATTTAGAAAGTAGAAGGTATATTGGAAAAATTACAATAAGTGATGCCACTGAAAAACGAATTGCAGGAGAAAAGGGGTCACTAAAATACTCCAAATCTGACGGAAAGAGAATATTAATATATTCAAATAGCAATGAAAGAAAACTTCCTACAGACCAGTACAGTGTTACCGTAACACCAAGGTACAAAAAGAAGTCTTTAGGTGTCATTTTCATAGATATACTATATCCTAAATTCAATTACATCACCATCTTGAACAAGATATTCTTTACCTTCAGTTCTTGTCCATCCCTTTTCTCTCGCAGTAGCAAAAGTACCTGCCTCAACTAATTTCTCATATGAAATTACTTCAGCGCGAATAAACTTATCTTTAAAATCAGTGTGTATTGCACACCCCGCAATAGGTGCGGTAGAATCTTTTAGAATCGTCCATGCTCTTGTCTCATCCTGCCCGGTAGTAAAGAAACTTATCAGCGTAAGCATTTCATATGATTTTTTTATCAATGCGTTAATACCGCTTTCTACAACACCAAACTCCCGTCGAAACATATCCTCATCCTCATTAGACACATCTTTTAGTTCATCTTCAACTCCTGCGTCCACTACGACGTATGATGATTTTGTTTCTTCAAAAAATTCTAGTAATTTATGATACCGTTCATCGTTCTGTTCGTCGAGATTCAGTGCCCCACTTTTTTTATTCAACACGTACAAAATAGGCTTCATGGTAAGCAGATGTAATCCATAAATAATTACTCGCTCATCATCTGAAAACTCAGTATAGTGAGCTAATTTACCAGCGTCCAGTGTATCTTCAAGCTTTAGCAAAACTTCCTTTTCTTTTATTGCTACTTTGTCACCCTTCTTTACATCCTTTTCAATAGTTGTAAGTCGCTTGGTGACTGTTTGAAAATCAGTCATGATCAACTCAAGGTTAATAACCTCAATATCATCAAGTGGATCAATAACATTATGCACATGCGTAATGTCAGCATCTTCAAAAATACGTACTACCTCAGCAATCGCATCTACTTCTCGAATATGAGTAAGAAACTTATTACCGAGTCCCTCACCCTCAGCTGCTCCTTTTACTAATCCCGCAATATCAACAAACTCCACAACTGCGGGAATCTTCTTTGCTGAATTAGAAAGCTTTGCAAGCGTATCTACTCTAAAATCAGGCACGGGAACTATTCCAACCGACGGGTCTATGGTACAAAACGGAAAGTTCTCTGCGGGAACTGTTTTTTTTGTGAGTGCATTAAATAATGTTGATTTACCAACATTAGGAAGTCCTACGATACCAACGGAAAGTGACATAATATTATTTTTCCATCAAACCTTGAAGTTCTGACTTATATTTCTGCATTACCTTCATAGAAGCTGCCATTTGCTCGGTTCCTTTTTTTATTTCAGCTTGAATTTCCTCTCCAATCTTCTGAAATAATTCTGGATCCTTCTCTACTGCGGCAATAATTGCATCTTGTTGATCTTTAGGCACATTTTTCATCTGTGACTTCATCATGTGCTTCATCATCATTCCTTTTAATGACATATATTTTATTTTAGTTAAACCAGATTATACCATAATTAACACACTCGTTAAATTGTACGTATTAAAACTAATCTGGACTAGAGAGAAAGTATCGTTTAGATCTCTAATCAACTTTCCAAGAAAGTTTTGTATTTAATAAACTCTTCCTTTAACTTAAGCGTAATCGGACTATCAAGTCGCGCTTCCATAATATCAACAATTTTTTTATACACATCAATTCGCTCTTCCGCGCTTCCTCCAAAGTTCTTATTAAACTCCTCTTTTTTATCACTATAGTACGAATACATAGAGTAACTGTTATGAATCTTATCAGCTGCAGAAATGAGGAGTGTCTCATGAGGTGCAGTAAGTAGTCCTTCAATATATGCATAACGTCCATCCTTCCAACCAGTTCCCTCTGGTATGGTTAAACCAAACACAATATCTTTTACCTTCGTACCAAAATCATCTTCTAGTTCCTCAATTGTATAGTCAGTATCCTCAATGACGTCATGTAAAATTGCAGCAACTAATGTGTCTTCGTCATTGGTATACTCTGACACCATAAGCATCACTGCCATTGGGTGCATAATGTAGGGACACTCCGTTCCTTTTCGTACCTGAGAACGATGCAAGAAAGAAGCCTTCTGTAGTGCCTCATCAATTTTTGGTGTCCATTTCATATTACAATAATACCACCGCTTCATTATTACTCACTTCAAACAATCCCCCGTCAACGGGGAACTTCTCTTCACCATCCTTCGTGCGAACCACAACATCACCATCTTTGAGGAGGGTCATTAATGCAGAGTGATTAGGAAGTATGGTCATCTGTCCCTCACTTCCAGGAATGTTTGCAGACATAACCTCCCCTCGAAAGAGTTGTTTGTCGACTGTAGCGATGGTTAATAAAAACATAGTTATGCCCTGTGAGTGTTATTTTTCTACTTCGTCAATGGTTCCCTTCATGTAGAAATTTTGTTCTGGAACATCATCATACTTTCCAGAAAGAATTTCACTGAATCCTTGTATGGTGTCTTTTAGCGATACATATTGTCCTCCAATTCCCGTAAATGCTTCTGCCACAAAGAATGCCTGTGTCAAAAACTTCTGCATTTTTCGGGCTCTACCAACGATACGTTTATCCTCATCAGAAAGCTCCTCAATACCAAGAATAGCAATAATATCTTGCAGTTCTTTGTACTTCTGAAGAACCTGCTTTGTTTCTTGCGCAACTCGATAGTGCTCTTCTCCAACCACTGCTGAATCAAGCGCGGTTGAACTTGAGTCTAGTGGATCTATTGCAGGATACAACCCAAGACCTTGTAATTCTCTTGATAGAACCACAGTAGAGTCTAGGTGAGAGAATGTTGTTGCGGGAGCTGGATCAGTAAGGTCGTCAGCGGGCACATACACCGCCTGCACCGAGGTAATCGAACCTTTGTTTGTTGACGTAATTCTTTCCTGCATTCGTCCCATTTCTTCTGCAAGTGTTGGCTGATATCCAACAGCTGAGGGCACTCTCCCAAGAAGGGATGATACCTCCTGTCCCGCTTGTGTAAACCGGAATACGTTATCCATGAAGAAGAGAACATCTTTACCCATTTCATCTCTAAAGTACTCTGCAACGGTGAGCCCTGTAAGACCAATTCGTGCACGCGCTCCAGGAACTTCGTTCATCTGTCCAAATACCAACGCCGTCTTCTCAAGAACTCCAGACTCTTTCATCTCGTAGTAGAGGTCGTTTCCTTCTCGTACTCGCTCTCCAACTCCAGCAAACACTGAGTATCCTCCGTGTTCTGTTGCAATGTTTCGAATCAATTCTTGAATCAACACGGTTTTACCAACTCCAGCACCTCCGAATAGTCCAACCTTACCTCCTTTAATAAACGGAACCATAAGGTCAATGGCTTTAATACCTGTTTCAAAAACTTCTGCCTTTGTCTGCTGTTCAGTGAACTTTGGAGGATCTTGATGAATTGAAAGTCTAGGAACATCGTCTCCAAATTCTTCTTTACCATCAATCGTCTCACCGAGTACATTCATCAGTCTTCCAAGTGCTTTTTCTCCAACAGGAATACTAATTGGTGCTCCGGTATTTTCTACCTTCATACCACGCTTCAGTCCTCCGGTGTCGGCCATAGAAATACAGCGAGCCCGCTTCAGTCCAATGTGCTGAGCAACTTCAAGTACTACTCGTTTATCGCCTGTCTCCTTCACTTCAAGCGCATTCTGAATTCCTGGCAAGTCACCTTCGAAGTAGACGTCTACCACGGGGCCAATTATTTGTTTGATTGTTCCTAATTCCATAATAATTTTTATTAAACTTTCATTGTCTCAATTCCTCCAATAATTTCACTAACTTCTCGAGTAATAATGGCCTGTCGCTCTTTATTAAACTTGAGATTCAATTCCTTTCCTAAGTCCCTCGCCTTATCCGTCGCATTCTTCATCGCAACCATTCTAGCTGAATGTTCGGAAGCTTTCAACTCGAGAACCGCATGATACACTTCAATATTTAATAACTGTGGAATTAAGGTATTCAGTACCGTTTCAGCGTTTGGCTCTACGGTATATGTTACTGCAGCCTTGTCGCTACTCCCCACATCTGCATATTTTCCCTTCTCTGGAACAATATCATTAACAATTTTTTCAATATTGGCAAATGACAGCGGGAGTAATGTTCTTCCAACAGGAACCTGCTCAAAGGTAGATTTAAAATTCGGGTAAATGATGGTACATTCATCAATATTTTCATTTAAAAATTCATCAATGAGAACACTGGTAATTTCTCGTACATCACTGGTTTCAAGATTGTCGCTTACTCCAGAATAATTTCCAAGCATGCTATACCCCCGTTTACTAAAGTGATCAAATCCTTTCTTACCAATACTTACTATTTTAATATTCTCCTTAGCAAGATTACTCCTTACAATAGCTTTATGTGCTTCTTTCAAAATTGATGAGTTAAGAGAACCGGCAAGTCCTTTGTCGCTCGTCACCACCACAAGACAATAGGTCTTTGTTGCGCGTATTGTTGAAAGAGGATGGTTCAATCCTTCGAGACTTCCACTTACTCGCTTCAAAATAGAAAGCGCGGCGACTGCGTAAGGGCGACCGAGCAACGCTTTTTCCTGACTCTTCCGCATCTTTACCGCAGACACTGCTTCCATAGCCTTAGTAACCTTACTGGTTTTTTTAATAGAACGTATTTTGTTTTTGATTTGCTTAAGCGCCATAGGTAAATAATTCCTTGTGTGTGTCTTTAAATGATGCAATTGTTTTCTTGAGAGCCTCTTCTGTCTTCTCAGAAAGAGCTTTCTCCTCAAAGATTGACGTAAAGATTGTAGAACTTTCGCGATCAATATATTCAAGAAGTTTCTTTTCAACTTCAGAAACCTTATTTAATTCAACTTCTCTAAGCAAACCGTTAATTGCCGCATAAATCACTACCGTCTGTCGTTCAAACTCCATCGGAACATGTTTATTTTGTTTAAGGACTTCGGTAAGTCGCTGCCCTGCTTCAATTCTCTTTTTTGTATCCTCATCAAGGTCCTGGCTGAATTGCATAAAGGCTTCAAGCTCACGGAATTGTGCAAGTTCTAGCTTAATCTTTCCAGCAACTTTCTTCATCGCTTTAGTTTGCGCTGCTGATCCAACACGTGATACTGAAATACCGGCGTCCACCGCTGGTAACTGACCTTTATTGAATAGATCAGTGTCGAGAAAAATCTGACCATCGGTGATAGAAATAACGTTTGTTGAAATATACGCTGATACATCTCCTTCCTGTGTTTCAATGATTGGAAGCGCAGTGATTGACCCTCCTCCTTTTTCTTTAGAAAGCTTTGCTGCTCGTTCAAGTAATCGTGAGTGAAGATAGAAAATATCTCCTGGGTATGCCTCTCGCCCTGGAGGACGTCGAAGAAGTAGTGACATCTGTCGGTATGCTACGGCATGTTTTGAAAGATCATCATAGATGATAAGTGCATCTCTTCCCTTTTTCATAAAATATTCAGCAAGTGTTACTCCTGCAAATGGTGCAAGGAATTGAAGGGCAGCTGGATTTGCAGAGCTCGCCGTAACGATAATTGTGTAATCCATTGCTCCTTCTTCTTTTAGTTTCGCAACAATCTGAGCTGTCTTTGATTCTTTTTGACCAATCGCAACGTAAACACAAATAGGTCGATTCTCTTCCTTTTCATTTTTCTGGTTAATGATGGTATCAACTGCAATGGTAGTCTTTCCTGTAAGTCTGTCTCCAATAATTAACTCGCGTTGTCCTCGCCCAATAGGAATCATGGTATCAATTGATTTGATACCCGTATGAATCGGTGTTGAAACAGACTCTCGATCCATCACCCCGTAGGCTTCTCGTTCAATAGGATACCGTTTGTCACTTTTAATCGCACCCATTCCGTCCTGTGGCTCTCCAAGTGAGTTGACTACTCTCCCCACAAAGGCATCCCCAACAGGAATCGACAAAAGGTCTCCTGTACTCTTTGCAATCATTCCTTCTTTTACTTTTGAGGTATCTCCTAGGATAACAACTTTAACCACCTCTTCTTCGAGGTTAAGAACAAGACCATATACCGCACTAGGACTTTCAAGTGAGCCTTCAAGAGTTTTTCCTTCGCTTTCATCAAAGAGGATCATTTCTGACATCACCGCGTCAGTTAATCCTGATATTTCAGCAATACCATCACTTACTCTTGTAACGTACCCAATACGTTCTACGTCACCTATAGGTTTCAAATTTTCGATCTCCTTCTTTAGTTTTTCAATAATAACGTTATCCATAATAATTTTTTTAAGCGGTAATTAAACGATACAAATCAAGCAATGATCTCTTGTAACTATTGTCGATAGTTTTGTCAACAGTACGTAAGACATATCCTCCCACCAATGTATCATCTACCTTAATCTCAATCTCTCCTTTAATACCAAACTCTTCTCGATAGTGTTCTGTAGCTTCCTTGTATATGCTACCGTCACCGTCCTTGGCAACAACCAGTGTTGGTTTTTTGGATACATGTGTTGCCTCTATTTTCCTAAACGCAGATACAATTTCTGGAAGCAACATAGTGTGCCCTCGCTTTTTTAAAATTTCAACAAGATTAGAAACACACTCTTCAGTATCTTTCGCATTGTACAGTGCATGTGCGTATACAGTAGCAGTCATATTACTTTGCTCTTAGTATTTTCTCTGCAGCAAGTATTGCAGCTTGTGCAACTTCTTTTTCACTCTCTTTGATCAACGCAAGGCGTGCTGCTTCTCCACGTTGTGTAGCATCCGCTAGAATTCCTTCACTTTTACTTTGAGCATCTTTTACAATACTGTCAGCTTTTTCTCTACCATGATCTCGTGCAGAAGAAACAATGTCATCTGCCTCATGTGTTGCCTCAGACACAATCTCATCTCGTTTCCTGCCAGCGTTAGATAGCTCTAATTCAGCCTTTTCTGCGTCTTCTACTCCTTTTTGAACAATTTCCTGACGACGCTTTAGCATTTTGATTACCGGACGATAGAGGAACCACCACAGAATAAGTAGTAATACACCAAAATTAACCATCTGCACTATGAGCAAACGCCAATCAATTCCAAAAACATCAATAATCTCCGACATCAGGCTTAGGTGAATTTAATAATGAACCCAACAACAAGTGCAAAAATCGCAAGTGCTTCAGTAAATGCAATACCGATGAACATGTTGGTAACAATTTGTCCACTGGCATCTGGGTTTCGTCCAATAGCAGTAAGCGCGTTTGCTACGATAAGACCAATACCAATACCTGGGCCAATAACTCCAAGACCAACTGTAAGTGCCATGGCTAATGCCTTCATTGCTTCTAATTCTTCCATATTATGTAAAATTAATTAATAACTATTAATGTGGTTCTGCGATCGCAATCTTAATAAAGAACAACGTCAATAATGAAAAGATTGCTGCTTGAATAAAGCCAACAAAGACTTCAAACAACATAAGCGGTACCGGCAAAATATACGGTACAAAGAACATAACAACAAGAATAAGCGTCTTACCTGCAAACATATTTCCGAACAGACGAAATGAGAATGAGATAAGTCGTGCAATCTCGCTGAAAAGCTCGATGATCCCGACCAAAAAGCCGATGACCGACTTAAAGTTAACAAATTTTGAGCCATATTTCAAGACTCCCAGTAGCACAACTCCTGATATTTCGATCGTCAGGAAGGCAATAATTGTTAATGCTAGTGTAACATTTAAATCGGTGTTAATTGGATGGAAAAGGGCTATATTCTCTATATGTCCATGAACTTCTTTTGCTATAGTAATACTTCCGATTCCTGGAAAAAGCCCTAATAAGTTTCCAAATAGAATGAATAGAAACAGTGACATAATGAGCGGAAAGAACTTTTCTGCTAATTTCCTATTTTCAAGTGTTTCCTCCATGAATTTGAGAATCCAAGAGAACATCTCCTCAAAAATCAATTGAAGCTTTCCAGGAATAACCTTTAGATTGGTCCCTACAATAATAGCAACAAACGCCAAGAGCGCTATCGTCACCCATGAAGTGATAAGCGTGTTGGTAATTGGAATACCAAAAAGTTCAGTTATCTTTTCAGCGGCTAAATGTATTACGATTCCTTCTTCCATGTCGAGGCTATAGTATCACAAGAATTAGTTTATTGCATTCTGAATGATATCTAAATTACAACTCTTGTGCTCATAACACCAATCATGACACTTTTGCATCATTTCCTCAGTGTTATACGCCATCGAACAAATTGAACATACATAGCTCATAGGTATAGTCTACTACACAGTAGTAGATATTTAAAAAGAAAAATCTTCCCTCGCATCTAAAACAGAAAACTCACCAATAACCGTCCTCCGCAATTCCTTCACCACAGCGGGATACCCGAGTCTTCTACCGATCTCTTCCGCAATCGAACGAATATATGCGCCACTTTCTACACTAATGGTTACATGCAAAACAGTACCATCAACGTTATCTAACTGAATAGAATTCACTACCATCATCTTAACGGGAGCTTCAAAAATCTCCCCTTTCCGTGCTTTCTTGTAGAGTGCCTGCCCTCCAACTTTAATAGCAGAGTACTTAGGAACAGCAAGCTTGATTTCACCAATTAGTGACTCCAACACCTCCTCTACATTTTCTAAAACTCCAACCTGTCTTTTTTCTATAATCTCACCCTCCATATCCCCCGTCGTTCTGCTCTCACCAATCAGAATCTCTACTTCATATGTTTTCGGTAATTTTAAATACTCATATAGCTTTTTAGTATCTTTTTCAGTTGCAATAATCATCAACCCACTGGCTAGTGGGTCAAGAGTGCCCGCATGCCCCATTTTTTTAATACCAAGCTCTCGTCGAAGACGTCGTATGACATCAAATGACGTAATTCCTTTCGGCTTATCAGCTAATATAATCATGTTGTTTCCCCTAGTATACACTATTGACACTAGTATATACTGGTGTACACTTCCGGTATTAACATAACTATAAAAAATCATGAAGGGACCCGAGGCAGAAAATAAAAGAGAGAGGATTGCTAGTACAGAAGCTTCTTATAATCCTGAGACAAAAATAAAAACGTTTGCTGGTCCCTCTTCACCTACAAAAATAAAAATTCCTACTATAACTATGTTCTCTGGAAGTCAGGATACTGATAATTATCCTAAACTAGAAAAAGTTCAAAAAAGAGAAGGTGGTAAATTTGTTGCTAGGGTGTTATGGACACTGTTTGCTGGAGCGGTTGCCTATTGGGGATATAAAGCACTAATGCTACTCCCACTACTCTAACGATACTTTACGATTCAACAGCGTCATCAATAGTGTCGCTATGGCAGCAATTAAGAAGGTAGCGTATAAACCAAATTGAGCAACAAGCCAAATAGATATGAGCAACATAAATGCGCGACCACCATTTCCTGCAATTTCTTTTAGAACAGTAAATTCATCGATATAGTGTCCACTATTTGCCATCTGATCATAGGTGGTGACATCAAAAGTCATTCGATTAACGGCACGTCCGAGTCGATGGTAGGTATCAGCGATAAATACCTGAAATCCGGTTTCAATAAAAATCTTTAAGAACCAACCGGTAGTAGAAAGAAACGCCCCAAACTGCAACATTTTTTTTCGATCAAATCGATCTTCCATGGTTCCAACAATAAAACGAATAATAATCAATAGGCCGATCGTTAAGGATGTAACAAGACCTACTGCAGTATACTCTCCACTAAAAAGAATAAACACAAATATTGGCCAGATGATAACCTGAACTGCACCCTGTATTCCGTCGCCAACATTAGCAATAAGGAGTGATCTATTTTTTTTCGAAAATAATTCCTTGAAGGTCTCAATGTATCCAAAACTAAATTTCTCTGTTGTTTTTTCAATATAGAATAACGGAACTACAGAAAAAGCAAAAAATACTGATGAAATTATGAAAAGCATATTAAATCCGTACCGCTCAATCATTACTCCAGCAATAAGCGGAGTAAGTGCAAGAATAATGGACGAAATATTTAATAAGAGTGACATCTGCTTACCTCGATCCTTTTTACTGGTAAACTTTGCAAAATCAATATGATACGGTATCCAGAACAGTAGCCTATAGAGACTGATCATTGCTAAATAAATAATCAGTGATAACAATGGATTGTTATCCCAAAATACCAGTGACATAACACCAATTGGTAGAAAAATTATGGAAGTAATCATCATTCGCTTAATACCAATTTTCCCAATCAATATGGCACTAAGTGGTACGAATACCGTATAAATTCCATAGAGTACTGCAAAAACAAGTGCCATTGCAGTAAACGAGTCATCAAATTTTTGATAGAAAAATACTGCGGTGAATATAGCGAGTAATCCTGCACCAATTTGCGTTAATATACGATTGGTATACAGGAATAGTATATTTTTATTTAAGTGTAGATCTCTATAGTAGTCGCCCAAATCAAAATCTTCTTTTCTATCCATTCCTACTAGTATACACTACTACCGCTTTGCAGATTCAATACCGTTGCTGCACTACCCCCTTGTTTCATGATTTCTATAAACCGAGTGCTATTGATTCCAGAACTTCCTAAAACCAATGCAGTTTCAGCGTCAGGTACATCCCGTAAATGATCATAGAAGTTCATTTGAGTCTCCTTCACTTCATCCCTCAAAAGCGTTGTTTTACAATTACCAAAACTATCCACCCACCACACAACACTTCCAATGTCCTCAATGTCAGCTATACTGTGCGTTTTTGTATCAGTAATTTCTCCATGTACATATAAATAATGCGCAATGAGTGGCATAAACTCATAACTTCTAAATTGTGTTTCAGTAATTTTCTTCTTCTCATCTGGATCTGTAATCAGTTTATCGAGTACAGTAGGAATGTCCAGCACCTCAATTGTTTCAACGAGTCCAAGTTTTTTAATTAAAGAGAGTGTTAGTCCATCAATCGTTGATACGACAAGTGTATTCCTATACATAAAATAACCAAATGGTGTACCGTTCTTCCACTTCTTTGCTCTTCCGTTTCTCGGAGCAACGTTAACCATTACTACCGCATCACTATCACCAGCTGCGTCTAGTATGTCAATTAGATTTCCTGCTGCTTCAATGTCACTCGTTACTCCAATAAAACTTGGTGTTCTACCAAATAATGAAGATACCCGTGACGTTTGTCTACTCTTTGCATTTTCATCTCTACAATCTGTGATTATTGTTATCGTTGGCATATTTTTTTTGGTTAAGGCTCCAATTGTACCACAAAAAACCACCATTCCATGGTGGTTTATGTATCCTGCTAAGGATAGTATTACATTCCCGTTTTTGACATATGCCCACCCATTTTCACAGGGATCGCAAGTACTCCTAGTACAAGAGCGTTCCAAAACCAAAATTGAGCATTAAATCCAAAAACTACACCTTGCGTTCCAGAGAACCATGCAAGAATAAATGCTACAAAAGCAAGAATCCATAATAGCTTTCCACACTTATGCATGTTGTCATTCATCTTATCCATCATAGTAGTATAAAAATTAAAGGAGAAATAATAGGTTCGACCCTTCTCCATATATCGTAACATTCTAATTTTACTTAAACAGTAATTTATCCACTTAACTGTTCCTTCAAAAACTGACCTATGTATTGGTGG
>CAYQYW010000001.1:62198-125405 GCA_964421995.1 uncultured Candidatus Saccharibacteria bacterium | reverse complement strand
AGTAGTTTACTTGTGCTTACGGTCTTCCTGCTCCTTCAGGCCTGCCAACATCCTCTGGCTTTTCAGTTTCTACTTCCTCAACCTCATTACTGTCTTCCACGCCATTACTCACTCCTCCTCTTTCGGGAACAGGTAATACTGACCCGCCTCGGTCACCACTTCCTTTATTTATTTCAGGAATAGGTAGTCCTTGTTCTCTCAAACCTTCAAGACGTTCTTCCACATCTTCTGTTTCCTGTTCTACTCTGCCCCTTACTTCATCTTGCTTTTCTCTTGAAACTGCGTTGAGAGCCGTATCATGGCCTCTGGCACTGTTTTCCATGGCTCTTTGAATAGCTTCTTTCGCTTGCTCCGATACTTTTTCATACACTTCAGCCAGTACTGCTTGATGTCGTACTGTTGCCTCTGCTATTTTTTCAAGAACCGCATCGGTATCTTTTCCTCTTGTCTTTGCTTCTTCTGCCTTAATGAGGGCTTTATCAAGTCGTTCTTGATACCTCTCAGTAGCTTTTTCTGCTCGATTTGAATCTCCCTTATCTGCGAGAGCATCTGCTTCTGCAAGTCTCTCTGAAGCTAGTGCAAGATGTCGCTCTGCTTTCTTTATATCACCAAATGTAAAGAAAGTTCCTATACCTTCAGATAATGTCTCTAAGAAATAGAATGGATTACCTGGAAGCATGCCTGCATTAGGTAAATCTTCTGTTTGTGCACTTACTGTTCCTGCTACTAGAAATAGTGCAAGAAGTGGTATTAAAAATGTCTTTTTCATAATGATTGTTATATATGAATTACTAGTAATGTGACTTTATTTTTGACCTTGCTATATGAGTATTATTATATCAAATTGTATATTTTTTAAATAGGCGCTTGTGGATGATGAAACTATTCTATTGTCACTACTTTCTTTGTTATTTTAATTTTTGATTTGAAGCATTGTCATCACTAATCATTCATTAAGAAAGCCAAATAGTTTATTACTATAGCGTCCGATAAAAATTCCGACAATAAGAACTATCAAAGCCAATCATAAAGATTATACAAAATAATCAATAAATTGATTTATATATTTAAAATTGATACAATTATAATATATGAGAACAGAAGATTTTTTACTAAAAATGTTCAAGTCTAAAGGATCTAAAGAAGATTATAAAGCTATAAAAGCGGGAAAAAATATGAAAAAGATTCTAAAATCCCTTCGTAGTAAATCCTCAATTCCTATGGAACAAATGGGAGTTAGACCAAAATAGTTAAAAACCTTACAAAGCAAAACCCTCCACAGTTCCAGCACGAGGTACTATTGGAGGTAACTTTTGCTATACAAATATGTGATTTAAGTAGATAATACTATTATATGAGTAACATAGCTTGGCACAATGCACTAGAGCACATCAATCCTTTATGAATACCAAAAAATTACAAAACCTTTTTCTCATTGTTATCGTAGTTTTCTTACTCCATGCTTTTGAAGAGTTGTTTTTTGGATTTGAGGTGGTATTTGCCGATATAGAGAAAAAATTTTCAAATTTTCAAAGTTTGTTTGATAATCCAGATATGGCTTTTATGGTTTTGGTAGGAATTTTTTTGATTCTATGGATGACAACAATCTACTCTCTACTTCGCGGTGGAAAATGGCGGGGTGTTGTACCTTTAGTTTTTGGCCTCATGTTTCTATCAGAAATTCACCATCTAATCACTGCGTTTGGAATCCAGGCGTATTCCCCCGGAGCAATAACTGGTACGTTCATATTTTTACTTGGTGTGATTTTTCTTAAAGAGTCTATAAAAATTTTTGGTGAAACTTCATCATAAAGGCGAACTCACCGCTCTTTGGAATTTTGCTAAATTAGTTATATGAAAAAAAACCAAGAATACAATTACCAGCACATGAGCACTGGTCGTTACTCTCGTGCTTTTGATAGGTTTGACGGGCCAAAAATAGGAGAGTTGGCGCCAGATTTTAGCGCCCATACTCTGGAGGATAAAACCGTTCACCTTAGCAATTATTTAGGCAAGACAATAATACTGGAGACAGGAAGCATAACTTGCCCGGCTACCATCGTCAATACAAACTCTATGCAGGACTTGATGGCGCGATACAAGGAAATGGTTTTTTTATTGCTGTATGTGCGTGAAGCGCATCCGGGTCAGAATATTCCTGCTCATGATTCTCTTGAAAAGAAGATAGCCTGTGCGCAACGATTAAGGGGGAGGAAAACGAAAATCGAATTATCGTAGTTGATAACCTGGAAGGTGATGCACATAAAGCGTATGGTCTCTTACCTGATATGGTTTATGTTATAGACAAAAAAGGATATGTGATTTATCGCGCAGAGTGGAATAATCCGGATAGATTAGATAAGGTTCTACGCTCTATCCATGAGGGGAAAACAGCGCAGTTTAAGGAATCATACGAATTTCCGTCAGCTAAGAACGTCAAATTTCGAACTCTTATTCGAACTCTTAAACGAGCGGGTTCACGTGCTATTATCGATGGATTGCTTACAGCGCCAAGATTATTATTGATGCGCCTCAAGTTACAAGCCAAAATTATTTTTAAGCGAATAGTAAAGAGGTAAGAAGAATTTGTCACCAAAGAAAAACTTTTGACAGATACCGCAACGGAACACGAGGTACTATGGAGGTAACTTTTGCTATACAAATTTATTGATTACGATAAACATAACACTACCTCTAATTTGAGTATTTCTAAGTAATTGTTTCATTTCAACTTTTCTAGGATCAAAACCTCTACTCAGATTTAATATCCACTTTAGTTTAAGATCATCTTACACTTTTGGATTTGGTCCATACGTATTCTGACCTTCATCACTATCTTTTATAAAAAATAGGATCAAAACAATTCCACCAATTATTGGAAGGAGGCTAATAAACATCCACCATCCTGTTCGTCCAATATCGTGTAACCGACGCACGCTAACCGCAAGAGAAGGTAATACTATTGCAAAAGCATATAGAGCAACAAGAATTCCCATACCATCCAAAACTACATAATCCGTAATACTAAGAACAACACTAATAATGAAATGGACCAAAGCAAAGTACCAATACTCTGCCCTTGTTGCTCTTCCACCAAACACTGCGTACTTTTTTAAAACCTCGAGATAATAATTCATATACAAATAGTAGCATGCCCCTGTACTTTGGGAGTATACTAAAAGTATGAAAAAAATCCCCTACTTAGTACTATTCTTCGCTTTGGTTGGACTTGGTACCTCTGTCTACTTGGCATTCAAAAGTAGTACTGGTGGAGCAATTGCGTGCCCTATTGGAGCAGGAGGATGTGACGTCGTACTCAAAAGTGAATACTCAACATTCTTGGGAATTCACCTTTCAATCTATGGAGTTATTTTCTATACAGGTATCCTTTCTTTAATTTCACTTTTTCTAGTAACACAAAAAGGACTTTTCTTGAAACTCACTGCGGTAGGTTCACTAATCGGGTTCATCCTTTCAATCATCTTCGTAGGAATTCAAGGAATTCTCATCGGAACATACTGTTTCTATTGCGGAATATCTGCTATTTCTTCAACGTTACTGTTCATTACAACACTACCGGTGTTAAAGAACCTTCTAAAACAATAGGCCTTTAGCAATCAACACCGCTCTATACTCTTGTCAAAAAACTGCATTGATCCGCAAGTATTTGGTATACTAATACTATGAAATTAGGAAAATACGGACATTACAAGGGGCACGTGTACAACGTAATCGGAGTAGCAAAACACAGCGAAACATTAGAAGAATTAGTAATTTATAAAGATAAGGAATCTATGTGGGCACGACCAAAGAAAATGTTTGAGGGAAAGGTGAATGGAGTACCACGATTTAACTACCTCGGAGAATAATATGAAAACTAAAACACAAATGCAGTACATTGTACTGGGGTTATTTGGCATTATAATCATCACCTTATTGTTCCTGTTTTCAAATGACAGCACCACAAAAAATGAAGGCATCGAAAACAACAGTATTGAAGGACAAGTCCCTGGAGAATTTCAATAACCTATGTATAAAAAAGGATTCACGCTCGTAGAACTTCTAATCGTCATCGCAGTTATCGGAATTCTGTCATCAACAGTTTTTGTAAATCTTAGTAATGCGCGACAACAGGTTCGAGACACCGTACGGAAAACAGATTTAAAGCAACTCGAACTTGCGCTAGAACTCCACTATGCAAACTACGGATCATACACGCAACCCGAAGCTCTCTGGTCAGACTGCTCTACTGGAGAAAATACAGGATCAGGTGGTTGCCCCACTGGATCAGACTGGGGTCCAAGTAGCGATCTACGGGATTTAGTTACCAATAAGTACATAGAAGAACTCCCTATAGACCCACTTAATGACGCTACCTATCGATACACCTACGAACCATGGAATGCAGGACAAGGCGGATATACAGAAGCAGGGCAGGCATATGACCTCTGCGCTCCTTTGGAGACAGAAGCAACTTTTTGTATTAACAAGAGGAAATAACATGAAGCTGAATGACGAAATTACTGACCATTTTAGACTGGTTGAAACACAAAAAAAGGCACTGAAACGACTAAATCTCATCACCATAGAGCAACTCCTATATCATTTCCCAACAAGGTACGACGAAATTAAAGACACAAGAACGATCACCTCCCTTAACAAGGGAGACACTGCTGTGGTGTATGGAAAAGTACAGAACCTAAAAACAAAAAAAGCGTGGAAAAGAAAAACGCCCATGACTGAAGGAACTATTGAAGACGCAACCGGGAAAATAAAACTAATGTGGTTCCACCAACCGTACATCGCAAAAATGATCCAAAACGGAAGTACCGTGAAGCTCAGCGGAACGGTAACCGGAAATGATAACAGCCTCTACATTGCAAACCCAAAGATAGAAGAAAGCGGATCACTGCATACTGATGACTCTCTATTTGCTGATGGCAGAGGATCCACCTTCCCTATTTATCCGGAGAGCAGAGGGATTACGTCACTCTGGTTCTACCACGCATTACAAAGAATATTCAATGCTGGATTACTCGAAGAAACAGTGGACCCCATTCCGGAGAATATCCTGAAAAAATATAATCTACCTGCATTAAAATCTGCACTCATTTGGATTCATACTCCTAAAAAAGAAAAGCATGCACGATCTGCACGGAAACGCTTCGCCTTCGAAGAAGTTTTCTATATCCAACTAGCACAGCAGAAGAGAAAGCGAGAATACAAAGAGAAAGAGGCCTTTATAATCAACAGCGACCCTAAAAAACTACAATCTTTTATTGATCGATTCCCCTTTTCCCTGACCAAGTCTCAAGAGAAGGCAATTAACGACATCACCGAAGACTTCAAAAAAGGATACCCAATGTCCAGATTGCTTGAGGGAGATGTAGGAAGTGGAAAGACAGCGGTTGCGGCCGCAACTATTTACGCGGTCACCGTAACCAATCCAAAGAACCAAGATTTTGGAACACTACAAACAGGATACATGGTACCAACCGAAATACTCGCCAAGCAACACTTCGAATCATTCATCGAATACTTTTCACACATGCCAATACGTATTGGACTCATTACTTCAAGTGGGTGTAAAAAGTTTCCTTCTAAAGTAGACAAAACAAAAGCAACCGACATATCAAGAGCACAGCTACTAAAGTGGGTAAAAAACGGAGAGATATCAATTTTAATTGGAACGCACTCACTCATACAAAAGAGCGTAGAATTTGAAAACCTTGCGTACGTCATTATCGACGAACAACACCGATTCGGTACGATGCAACGAAAGATGCTCACCAGAAAAGACAACATCATGCCTCATCTTCTTTCAATGACCGCAACACCAATACCAAGAACCTTAGCACTCACCATCTACGGAGATTTAGACCTTACGCTACTCGACGAAATGCCGATCGGAAGAAAACCAATCATTACTGACATCGTAATGCCAGACAATAGAAATAGTACTTACAGCAATATCAAAAAGGAACTTGAAAGTGGAAGACAACTCTACGTCATCTGTCCACGAATTGACGAACCAGATCCAAAGAAATCTATGGCGCTTAATGTGAAATCAGTGATGAAGGAATCAGAAGATCTCAAAAAAAATATCTTCCAGGACTATGAGATAGACATACTCCACAGCAAGATGAAACCAAAAGAAAAAGAAGAGGTTATGAAAGAGTTTGAAGATGGTAACACTCAAATCCTTGTTGCAACTTCAGTGGTAGAAGTAGGAGTAAACGTACCAAATGCCACAACGATAATAATCGAAGGAGCAGAACGCTTTGGCCTTGCACAACTTCACCAACTGCGCGGCCGTGTGATTAGAAGTAATCATCAAGCATATTGTCATATATTTGCAGAGACAAAATCACAGAAGACAAAAGATCGATTAAAAGCATTAAAAACAGCAAAGAATGGATTTGAACTTGCAGAACATGACTTGAATCTTCGAGGTGCAGGAGAACTCTACGGACGGCATCAATCAGGTATTTCAGACATCGCCATGGAAGCAATTAAGAATCCAAAAATGGTAGAGGCTGCACGAAACGAAGCGAAAACGCTCTCACCAAAGATACAAAACTACCCTTTGCTTGAAAGGAAATCTAGAGAAAAGGAAATTGAACTACACTTTGAATAGCTACACTGAAGACACTCTATGTACCCACATAACCTTTCAATTTAGATCGCAACGATGGTATAGATCATGTATACACCAAGCGTTATCAAGAACAGCCCAATACCTAGTCGCATAATTCCCTTATTTTTTTGTCTCCACACCTCAAGGCCCTTTGTTTTTCCAAAGTACGCAATCGCAATTACCACAATAAGCGGAAGCACGAACACAAAGTTGTACAGCAGAAGATACGGAACAGCTACTGCGTAGGACCCCTGTGCCAATAGCGCAAGTACCGCAAAGTACGGAGCACCGGTACATGGAAGCTCTACTAAAACAACAAACACACCGAGAAGGGCAATTGCAAACATGCTTACTCTTGGGTGCGTAACGTTATATTTCTCAATCTTAGAGACATACATCTTGATTCTCTGTGCTCCACCTGGAAGCATCTGCAACGTAAATCCTTTTCCATAGGCAAAGAAATCTTTCAATTCAAGTAATCCTGCAATGATTGCAATAATTGCTGCAATCCAATAGAAGGTAGAAGAAAATCCAGTAGAAATAGTTATTTGCAGAATTCCAAATCCAAGCAAGAGATAGGTAGCATATACAACAATCGTATATAGAAGTCCCCCCAATAACATTTTACCTTTAGTTTTAAACACTCGCGTCATGAATGCGAGAAGAAATATAAGAACACCAAACACACACGGATTAATGGAGTCAGCTAAGGCTGCTCCAATAATAACACTGAGAGTAAGTGTATCCCCTATCATACTTCTTCTGGAAGAGTACAACCTGATTCACTGCTCAACTCTTGAAGTGACAGTACTCCTGCGTCAAACTTTTTAATGTTGTTTCCCTCTTCATCTTCTATAATCCACGTCGGTGTATGGGTAATTTCTTTTGCAATACACCTCTCTACTTGAGGGTTGTCATTTCTTGGATCACACTCAATCTCTCGTATATACTCTTCTGAACCAGAAAATAGCTTCCGCTGTTTTTCGCAAAATGAACAGGTAGCAGATCCGTACATTCGAAAACCAGAATCATATATACACTGTGCAAATTCATCATACACTCCTGTTTTCTTTTCTCCACTTTTATCGGCAAAAAGATACACCGCACCTCCCACAAGAAGAACGAGAACCAGCACTATTGATAATATATTTCTCATAATTAACAAAATTCACAAACACCATCTTTCTTAGAGGTACTCACGTCGTGACAGTCATTACAATGACATTCTCTAGTAATGGTATGACAATGCCCTTCGTCTTCCTTATATTCTTTCTTACATATAATACACACTTTCATATCTATAATGTTTATTACTAATACCTTCAGAGTATCAGAATATGGCTGTATTAGGTATCTGGATAACTTTTCTTTAGTTAGGAACAGTTGCTCCACTTCCACCTTGTGTTTCTGAAGAAGATTCTGATGACGAACAGTTTACACAAATGTCATAGTGGTCGTTTTCTCTACGAACGATTCCGTTACTGAAAAACAAGTTGCCCGCATTAAGCCAATTAGTCAAGGCGGAATTACTTCCATCAGGCTCTCTACTACGAAAATCTACTTTATATCCAGTTTCGTGAGACTGTAAACCACTCATGTGCCCTGCTTCTGTTCCTCCAGTAATCATCACACGGCAACCGCACGCTGCTGCAAGATCAATAGCGTACTGCCTTGTTTCTCTATTAAAATCCCTCACATCAGTACAATCTCTTGAGGAACTCGTTCTGCATGGAGGTCTATTTACATCAACACCTCGTTCACGAAAGTATGATCTTTGGTTAGCCTCTCGAACTCCATCTACAGGAGATAGTACGTAATCTGATCCAGGAGTCGCCACCACCGGACCCGTGCCTGGATCAGGTCCAGTACCCGCGATACTTCGAGGTGTCCCCGTACATAAAACTTGCACCCATGGAGCAATACCTTTCTTTTCAGCAGAATCAGACACCACTGCATAGAGAATTGTATTCACAATCATCCATGATCCAAGGACAACAATAAGACCAATCAATACATTGAAGAAAATCTTGTGTGCTTTTCCGATGTTGTCGGGATTAGGACCACTGGTTACATACAAGATACCTGCCCACATGAACATCAGCGTTGCTCCTGCAACAGCTAGATACACAAAGAAGTTAATAATATTTGTTGATAGCTCAACTAAATGACAGAAATCACAGTCTACTCCTGTACAGGGTACTAATCGCTCTTGTGCATAGACTATGTCTGCTCCGAAAAGAAGTATCCCAACAAAGAGAGCAATGCTTGAAAGAATTATATTCTTTATCATACCTACAATAATATACGGAAACACTATTTAATACAAAAGTATAGTTAAACACTTTTCAACACTTCAAGTAACTCAGCTTCACCCTTCGTTATCTGAGGATTCTTTTCTAACTCTTTGATTGCATCTTATTAGGTATACAGTACCAGCCACAAAAATGGTTGGTATAACTTCTTGGTGCGCGCGCCAGGACTCGAACCTGGGACCACAGAGGTATAAGCTCTGCGCTCTACCAACTGAGCTACACGCGCATTAGGTAGATCTTACAATATATACTTAGTATTTTCCAGCTTTATTTTTTTGTTCTCTACACGTTCAATACTCATCCTACATTACTCACTATGTTCAATATCTTCTTTTTTCTTTGGAGTAATACCATTTGCAATCAACAAATCTTCAAACTCTTTTCTTTCTAAGGTCTCAACTTCAACTAATTTTAGCGCAATCGCATCAAGCACACTTCTATATTCGGTAAGTATATCTTCTGCTCTCGTATATGCCTCTTCTACAATTCTGTTTACTTCATTATCAATATCAGCTGCCATTTTTTCAGATACTGCTCTGCTTTGAAGAACCTGTCCTCCAACCGTAGTTCCCGCCTCATCAGCAACTGTCATGTGGCCAATCTTCTCTGACATTCCATACCGAGTAACCATGTTATATGCTAATGCCGTCAATACCTGAAGGTCATTAGACGGACCAGTGGTCACATCATCAAACACCATCTGCTCGGTAACATACCCTGCTATAGATACCGCAATGTCATCCAAGAATTCTTTCTTTGATTGCATCTTCTTGTCATCAAGCGGAAGGTGGAGTGTATACCCTGCAGCTCTTCCCCTCGAAATCACCGACACCTTGTGAACTGGATCAGCGTAGGGAAGCACTGAAGATACCAAGGCGTGTCCCGCCTCATGATACGCAGTAATCTTTTTTTCTTTTTTACCAAGCAAGTGACTTCTCCGTTCAGGACCAAGAATTACCTTCTCAATTGATCGAATGAGGTCGTACTGAGAAACCTGCTTTCTATTCTCTCGAGCTGCAAGAATTGCCGCCTCGTTCACGAGTGAATAAATATCTGCTCCCGAAAATCCTGGGGTTCGTTCTGCGATTACCGTAAGGTCAACATCTTCAGTAAGAGGCTTTCCTTTTGCGTGAATTTTCAATATTCCTACTCTGTCTTTTCTATCAGGAAGATCAATGGTAACTCTCCTATCAAATCGCCCAGGACGAAGCAACGCTGGATCCAACACATCAGGCCGATTTGTTGCAGCCATGATGATTACCTTTTCATTAGGTTCAAATCCGTCCATCTCTACAAGAATTTGATTCAATGTTTGCTCTCTCTCATCATTTCCTCCTCCAACGCCGCTACCACGAACACGTCCCACTGCATCAATTTCATCGATAAAGATAATTGCAGGTGCTGCAGTCTTTGCCAACTTAAACAAATCCCGTACACGACTTGCCCCAACTCCAACGAACATCTCAACAAACTCAGAACCGGAAATCGTAAAGAACGGCACGCCCGCTTCTCCTGCTACCGCTCTGGCAAGTAATGTTTTTCCCGTACCTGGTGCTCCCATTAAAATAATGCCTTTTGGAATCCGTGCGCCAATGTCGAGAAACTTCTTTGGGTTTTTCAAGAAATCAACAATCTCCGTTAATTCTTCCTTTGCTTCAAGTGCTCCCGCAATATCTTTGAAGGTAACTTTCTTTGTCTTGTCTCCCGGATCAATCATTCGTGCCTTAGACTGTCCAAAGGTAAATGCTTGCATACCAGCACCTTTTACCTGCCTGGTTAAAAACCAAATTAAAATAAGAATAAACAGGATCGGTGCAATGATCGGCATCAAGGTGATCAGCCAGTACCTAAATCCACCTTCTCGTTGTATATCGATTGATACCGTTGTTAATTGCGCAAAGCTTACTCCGTAATTAGTAAGCGTCTCTGAAAGCGCTGTACCCTCTTCCTTCTTTGACCTCTTCTCTGTCTCGTCAGCATAGATAATCTCTAGGTCATTCCCTTTAACCGCAACAGAAGACACCGTTCCCTGCTTAATATTCTGTGCTAGCTCTGAAATTGGAATCTCATCAATCTTATTCCGATTTTCAGATATCATCGAAAATACCGTAATTAATATCAAAAAGATAAGGATGGTACTTACAACATTTGCCCAAAATTGCTTTACATCATTTTTTTTCTTTTTGGTGTTTTTCCTTTTTTTGTTATTCTTATTAAGTAGCTTCATACTTGAGCTATTATACACAACTATGACTGAAAAAACAGCTATTGTACTTTCGGGAGGCGCTATGAGGTGTGCATATAATTCTGGTGCATTACTCGCCTTAGAGAGACATTTTAAGTTCACTACTCCAGATATTATGGTAGCGGCATCTGGGTCTGTTCCTGCTATGCTCTATTATATGAGTGGTCAATATCGAAACATTGAGAAACTCTGGACACAGATAATTACTGACAATAAAAAAGTTCTTTCAATGAGACAACTCCCTATGTTAAACATTGATTACTTGATTGATACCGTTTCTAAGACATACTTACCACTAGATCTTGAAGCACTTCAAAACACTGAAATACAATACTTTATTCCTCTCCGTGAAGCTGAAACAGGAACCCTTGAGTACATTAATAACGCAAATCAGTACAACATGTATGAAGTTGTACGCGCCGCCATTGCAGTACCAATCGCCTACGGAAAGAAGGTGTTGTTAGGAGAAAAACAATATATAGACGGCTTCTACGGACTCACCATAGAAACACTAATTAACAAAGCAATTGCAGAAGGTGCAACAAAGGTAATCGCGGTGAATTGTTGTAGAGAATGGGGTAATTTACAAACCTATATAGAAACAAGAGAATTCAAACGAAAATTTAAAATAGAGAATAATCATTTCTATGAAAAGATTTCGGAACATAAAGGAGTAGAAATCATTCGAATTACTCCAAGCTACAAGCTTCCAACTTCTTTCTGGGAAGTAGATAAAAATGATATGATTGAATCCTTCTACATGGGATATCAAAACATATCCATTAACAAAGAAGTAATAGAGATGCTCAACTATAGAAAGGTAGGATGGCTAATTTAATTCAAAACAAAAAAGTATTTTTCAACTTTGAGATCATCAAAGAGTTCGAGGTGGGTATTCAACTACACGGTTTTGAGGTGAAATCAATTCGGAAGAAACAAGGTTCACTAGAAGGATCGTATGTTATTATTCGTGGTGGAGAAGCGTTCTTAATTGGAGTAACCATACCACCATTTCAGCCTGCAAATACGCCGGAAAGTTACGATCCTGAACGAGTTCGAAAGCTTCTTCTTAATAAACATGAAATAGCAGAACTAACTGGACTAGAGAAACAAAAAGGCTTGACAATAGTAGCAATTTCAATGTATAATAAAGGCCGTAATTTGAAGGTAAGAATTGGTATTGCGAGAGGAAAGAAACAGTACGACAAACGACAGGACATTAAGAAAAAGGATACCAAACGAGACATTGATCGTACATTGAAAAATCAATACTAATAGTCATTCACTGAAAGTACATATTGTGTTTTTTCAGGGGGTGACTATGTTTCGACAGGAAGTATTAGTTACTACATGCGGAATAGAGTGGCGTCTCTTTAAACACGCATCAAAATACTTGCAAAAGTAAAAACAGCAGTACTGTCACCTTTCCAGATGACACCTGCATTCGCTTTAGCATAAGCTAAGCGCATCAGCATGACTAATGTCCGATAGGTTATGTCTGGTGTAATATCATCGGTCTCAGGAATTTGTTCTGCTTCAAATAAATTCTGAAACTTAAGAAGCTCGGTTATATACAGTTTGCTTATCTTTATATGTATATAGCTCAAATTAAAAAGTAAGCTAGGTTCTGTAGAAGTGTTTTAACTATCTTTCATGGACGGGGATTCGTCTCCCCCACCTCCACCATTTTATATAAAACCCCACATTGTTGTGGGGTTTTTGTTTTTACTTATCTCTCTTGATCTTTGTCTTCCTTTTCTGTAGCTTATGCTGCTATGTCTTCAAAAGAAACATCATGTTCGCCAGGACTAACATTAACAGTTTCAGGATCAAGTGTTGGTGGAATCCTTACTTGATTCAAAACAAGTCCGCTTCTATCTGCTTCTTGTGGGTTTATATCTTTTAATCTTCCTCCCATATTAATTAATAACCTATTCATCCGCCAATCTCTCCTGTATACGAAAGTTCTCAAGCTCTACCATCTGTTTCTCGTCTATATTACCTGCAACATACTTACCATTAAGATATGGCATTGATAACTGATCAACACCATGATCTCCTTTTCGAGTAACAGCCTCAACCAGATCCTCTATTGTTTGATAGAGCAATATATCCGTCTTCATATAGGCACGGATCTCCTCTTGGCTTTTTTGAGCGGCGATAAGCTCAGCACGAGTTGGAATATCTATGCCATAAAAATCAGGGTAGCGTATCGGAGGACAAGCAGAGGCAAAATACACTTTATTTGCTCCGGCATTACGCACAAGTTCAACCACTGCCCTACTTGTAAGACCACGTACAATTGAATCATCTACCAATAAAACATCTTTACCTTGAAGCTCAAATATTTGAGGAGATAACTTTCTCACCACAGAACGTTTTCTCTCATCTGAGCCAGGCATAATAAACGTACGTCCAACAAATGAATTTTTATACAATCCCTCAGAATAACGAACACCAAGCTCATGCGCAAAAGAAAGGGCAATAGGGTTTGACGAAAATGGTACTGGAACAACAACATCAGGAATAATCTTTGGATGAAGTTCCTTCCATCTTCTAGCCAAGTTTTGTCCCATTCGAAGGCGTGCTCTGTATACACTAATATTATTTATAATAGAGTCAGGACGTGCAAAATATACATATTCAAACACGCACGGCGTGAATGCTTCATCTCTCAGTTTTTTCCTATGCATCTTTCCTCCTTGTTCAACAAACACTAACTCCCCAGGGCCAACATCTCCCATATGTTTGAAATTAAGTGGTGTGTACATAGTATTTTCCGAAGAAAAAACTACATCCGATGCCCCAAGTCTAGTATCACGAATCCCATATACAAGAGGACGAATTCCATGAGGATCGCGAAACGCAAACATTCCTTTACCAGCAATTATACCAATAACGGAATATGCTCCCTTAACACGTTCATGAACTTTATCCACCGCGATCGCAAGAGTTTCAAAAAATTCTCCGTCTGTTTTAGCTTTCTGAAGTTCAGACGCAAAAACACCGAGTAAGACCTCGGTATCTGATTCAGAGTTGCAATGAAATTTATCCTTTTGTGACAATTCCTTTTTTAACTCATGATAGTTTGTAAGGTTCCCGTTATGAACCAACGCAATCCCATATGGTGAGTTAGTTAGGAAGGGTTGTGTGTTGCCATTCTTACTTGAAGATCCTGCCGTAGTGTATCTTGTGTGTGCAATTCCTATATCTCCCTCTAGAGCCTGTAGTGATTCTTCTTCAAATGCTTCTCTAACATATCCTCTACCCCTAGCTGTATGGAAAGAATTATCAAATGTAACTATTCCTGCAGAATCTTGTCCTCTGTGTTGTAGATGAAAAAGCCCCTCGTACAATTCATTGGCAACAGATTTGCTAGATGTAATTCCAATAATTCCACACATAAATACAAACTAAGTATACCTTAGAAAGGTATACTCTCAAAAAGATAGATATTTAGGCTTTACTTTAGGGATTTCTTCCCAATATCTTTCCTGTACTGCATTCCCTCAAAACTAATTCCATCTACAATTCCATACGATTCATCTAAAGATTCTTTGAGTGTAGAAAAAGCGGTAACTCCTAGAACCCTGCCACCAGTAGTTACCAACTTACCATCAACAACTTTAGTTCCTGCATGAAAAATTACATCTTTTTTATCAAGACCTTTTATCTCAAAACCTTTCTTATATTTTCCTGGATAACCTCCAGAAGCCAAAACAACACAGCATGCAGAACCTTCTTTCCATTTAATTTTTTGAGAATCAAGTTTTCCTTTAATACATGCAACCATTACATCTATTAAATCTGTATCTAGTAACCGCATATATGATTGCGTTTCTGGATCACCAAAACGTGCATTAAACTCTATTACTTTTGGACCATTCTTGGTCATCATGATTCCAGGAAATAATATACCAACAAAGGGAGTTCCTTTTTCTTTCATAGCATGAAGTGTTGGTGTAACAATCTTTTCCTCAATCTCTTCTAGCATCTTATCGGTAACCCACGAAACTGGAGCTATCGTTCCCATACCACCTGTATTTGGACCTTCATCATTCTCATATATTCTTTTGTGGTCTTGTGACGAAGGAAATAAACTTGTATGTTCTCCATCACAAAACACGTGGGCAGAAATCTCTTGTCCATCTAAATACTCTTCAATTAAAATATTCTTACTTGCTTCTCCGTGAAGACTGTCGTCTATCATTTCATGTATAGTTTTCTTTGCTCCATTAAAATCCTTAGCAATTACAACGCCCTTCCCTAAGGCTAGTCCGTCTGCTTTTATCACAACTGGGAACTCTTGTTTGGAGACGTACTCAATTGCGAGAGCTGAATTATCAAAACTCATATACGTTGCAGTTGGTATATTGTTTTCAAACATAAACTGTTTTGCATATTTTTTTGACCACTCCAATTTTGATGCTGCTTTCGTTGGACCAAATACCATAATATTATTTTTTTGCAAAATATCGGTAAGCCCATCAGCCAAACAATCGTCTGGTCCAATTACAACAAGGTCAATCTTTTTGTTTTTACAAAAATCAACAATCGAAGGGTGGTTAGATACATCTAAAGCCTCATTACTTCCTAATGTTGATGTTCCTCCATTACCTGGAGCAAAATATAGATTCTCTAATTTAGGTGATTGTTTAATTTTCCAACCAAGTGCATGTTCTCTTCCTCCACTTCCTATTATGAGGATATTCATGCCGTTATTATATAGTTAATTACCACTATGTGATACTAATTATTTTCTACCTCCCCACCACCTTTTCTTTTTACAATCAGGACAGGTATTAGTATCGTAATATGAACTTCCATGTATTTCACAAAAATCTACACCGTCCACTTTAAAACCATAATTTGTCAAGTCTCTCAGAAAAAGATAGAAGTTAGTACCATCAGTTCACAGATCAAACGTTAGACATAGAATAGCTCTGTAGTACGCAGGTGTTCTTGGAATTATATTTTTCCTCAGATTAAAAATTAAAGGTAACTAATAGAAAATAAGGTCACACTCTCGTTAGGTGAAAAAGCACGATTATAAATTAATCCAAGATGATGCAGAACAGCATTACTGGTTAATGCATCATGACTACTTCCTTCAAGATTTTTCTTTGAGAGTTCACTAATTACTTTAACTTGAACTGACTCAACCTTTACTGTAACAGTTACCGTATCAAATAATGGAAGTGAGGCGGTTGTTCCGAATTTACTAAGTATTCGAACGATTGCCTCCTTACCAATCTCAACACCTTTTGGATGAGGAAACAAACGATCACCAGGACGAACAAAACTAGTTAACTTTTTACTTTCAATAAGCGCTTTGTATGTTGAACGAAACCAAAATTCAAAAGATATTTTTGTAAATCCATTAGAAAATATAGAAGTCATTATGTTCTCTGAAACTTCAAAAGGAGAATTGTTAGCATCAACAATTACATCCGCTTTAGTATAAAACTTCTCCCGCTTAATAAACTTTTCCTTCATTTGTTCATACGTCCATTCATTCGCAACAACTCTATCGAGGCGAAGCCTTGTCCTCCTGTAAAGCTCTTCAAAATTAACATTCATATAAAAAGTAACGCCCGTTTTGCTAAAGCTTATTCTATTTTTCTCTGTAAGAAGGGTTCCTCCACCAGTAGAAATTATTACACCAACCTTCTTCTGTAACTCATCTACAACTTCTTCTTCAATTTTCCTGAACGCTTCCCATCCATTTTTTTGAATATAAACATCGTGATGACAATTAAGTTTTTTTATTATTTGCTCATCCACATCAAAAAAATCCTTATTAAGCCTTTCCGCGATATATCTACCTATCGTTGTTTTACCAGCTGACCCAAAGCCAACAAGAATTATGTTTTTATCATTCACACGCACAATAGTATCATGACTACCGTATTACACTACTGCTGTTTGTTTCTGACCGTTATATGATATGATACATCCATGATATCGGCAGAAACACCGAGACGATTTGCCCCAATACGTTTTCTAGTCATAAACGCCCTCCTTCTTACGTTTATTTTCACAATGATCAGCATCCTATTGCCCAACACCTGGGCTTTGCAGTTCTCCGCAAGTTGGCAATTACTAGCGATCACCTTTATAGGTGTTCACTTCTTTAATGCATTTTTTGAATATTTTGTACATCGCTATGTGCTTCACCTACCAGTAGTCCCATTTTTAAAAAAGTTTCATTTTGAGCATACACTACACCATTCCCTTACCGATATAAAAAAGCAAGGGGAACTTGTTTCAAACGAATATGCAATCGTGCAAAAACACCAGCATGAAGCTTCATTTATGCCGTGGTTTACCTTCCTTATGTTTTCTCTTTTCTACTTACCGCTTTTTATACTCATTTCGTATATCAATCCTGAAATTCCAATTTTTTTGGCTGGCTATTCAGCTGCATTCTTTTCCCTTGTATTTTACGAACTTTTCCACGCAATGCTCCATTGGCCTATCGAAACATGGAAGCGTTTGTTTGCTCAAAAATATATAGGCTTGATTTGGAAAAATATGTATAAACACCACATGCGACATCACGCTGACATACGCTACAACGAGTCAATATCTGGTTTTTTTGGGCTCCCTGTATCAGACTGGTTCTTTGGAACCTATATATCAGCAAAAACATTGTACCCTCACAGAGGCACGGTGCCAGAAAGTGAATTTGCTAAACCAAAACCTGGTTTCTTTATTGCCTGGCTCGACAAAATTTTATATAGGTACGCTCAAAAAAACATGTAACAATGCGCTCTCTAGCTATTCATCGTAGTACAGTGCTACACTACTACTATGAATAAGGAAGACATGATACTCCGAATTGCCCTCGCACTTTCATTTATCTACCCTCCTATTGCAGCATACTTCGATCCATTTTCATGGGTTGGCTATTTCCCTCTGTTCCTCACTAATATGGTTGACGGCATGATGCTCCTTGCGTACTTCGGCACATTTGAAATACTACTCGCTCTTTGGATACTCTTTGGAAAACGAGTTGCTCTCCCAAGCGCCATTGCTGCAATAACCTTACTAGCAATTATTGTAGTTAACCCTACACAAATAGACATACTCTTTAGAGATATCTCAATACTCCTTATCGCACTTGTCTTAATTCAAAAAGAAAGAGCTTAGTCGAATGTCATTTAAAAACAAAATGATAGCGAGTGTACACATTTCCATCGAAGTTGATGTTGATGACAATGGTAACGTTAGTATAGGAAATAAACATAGTGGAATATGAGCAAAATAGATACAATAACCCAATTGCTACAAAAAGTATACTAAACGGCTCAAAATCATTGTCACACGGCCTGCTTTGTGGTAAAATTTACGAGTTACTAGATTATATAAATAGTGATTTGGAGGAAAACGTAAGAATAAATAGAGATATTAGAGCCCGAGAATTAAGAGTTATTGGCGCCGACGGCGCTAATTTAGGTGTTATTTCTCTCGAAGAAGCTCTAAAAGAGGCAGAAATTGCCTCCCTTGACCTTATCGAAATCTCTCCCAAAGCGAAACCACCAGTTGCAAAAATCAGTGATTATGGTAAATTTCTTTACGATCTGAAGAAAAAGCAAAAGGAAATAAAGGCTAAGTCACATGTTACTGAAACAAAGAGCGTACAAGTTAAAATAGGAACAGGAGAGAATGACCTTAATTTGAAGGCAAAACGGACTTCAGGCTGGCTTGGAGAGGGACATAGAGTCAAAGTAGACCTATTCCTCTGGGGAAGGTACAAATACATGGAATTCTCTTTTCTTAAGGAACGACTAGAACGATTCCTCAAGATCATTCCAACTGACTTCAAGATAGCAGATGAGATAAAGAAAAGTCCAAAAGGACTAACGGTTACTATAGAAAAAGATACAAAAAAGAAACATGAAGACAAATAAATCATTTTCAAAAAGAATACGAGTAACGAAGAACGGCAAGCTTGTTGCACGTAAGCCTGGTCATAACCACTTTAACTCTAAAGAATCAGGAGCACAGAAGTTACGAAAAAAAAGAACGAACATTATTTCAATGACTAATAAAAGTAAGAATAGATTCTTACCAAGAAGATAACTATGGCACGAGTAAAAAGAGGGACAACTAAATTAAGGGCACGAAAGGAACTTCTCAAAAAGACAAAAGGGTATCGTTTTGGACGAAAAAATAAAGAACGAGAAGCTCGAGAGGCAATGATGCATGCAGGAGCACATGCATTTGCTCACCGACGAGACAAGAAGAATGATTTCAGAAGACTATGGACGATACGAATCAATGCAGCAGTTCGACAGTTTGAACTATCATACAGTAAGTTCATCAATATGCTCAACAAAAAGAACGTTGGCATTGACCGAAAGATTCTTGCAGATCTTGCAGAAAATAATCCAGAAACATTTGAACGAGTTGTAAATCACGTTAAGTAAGTAAAACCGCCTCTCAGCGGTTTTAACTTAAAAGATAAATATACTATGTCTGAAAAGCCAGTAGGCTGGGCAGAAAGCCCTAAGGAACAAGCGCGGCAATTTATTGCTTTGGCCGCAAGAGTTGGTACAGGAGAGGTAACAGATGACAAAAGGATAAAGGATGATTTAGACATTTCTCCAGAAAGCATACTACAGACACTAGAGATGCATGGGTTCTTGGAGATAAGAAGTGTAGCAATTCACGAAGTAGCAAAGTTTACTGTTGGAGATCTTCTTAACCTTGTTAAATAATAAATTTACGAACGATACACAAAAGCACCAATAAGCGCACCGAGTAATCCCATCAAGAAATCAACAATGGTATCAAGAACATAATCGTCTCTTACAACGCCAAGGGAGTGTTCAAACAACTCCCACACAACACTAACCAACAAAACAGAAACAATTGAAATAAGAAAAACTCTTTTACTTTTAGAAAGATATAAAACAAACAGAGATATAAACAAACCTCCAAGAAAATGCATGAAAATATCAAGCCACGGATAAAGGAAATACCAAACATTATCAAGTGCAAAATAATGAAGTGCAGAAATGATTGAAACTAATAGTAAAATAAAATAAATCATAAGACCTGTAACCTTTGACTATATAAAAACCCCGCCAAAGGGCGGAATCTTTACGAGGGTTGTTTGTGCCGCATTTGCCCAGGTAAACCCAAGTGGGTGTCCTCAGATTCATCCCAAGAGACGAAACGATTCGGACTCCCTGAACAAAACGATAGTGGACAATACGTCAAACAACCCTACCTTTAGTATATCAACTACTCAAGGTTACAGTCCAGATTTACATCATACAAAATCTGTTCTTGAACTAAAATATAATCTTTAACTTCATTTTTATCAAACCAAAGATCAATCTCTGCATTAGCCTCTTCTACCGTACCTGATGCGTGGATAAGGTTTCGCATAGCCCGAGAATCAGTATCGGCCATCTGGTACGAATCAAGAACATAATCTCCTCTGATTGTTCCAACGTCTGAAGTTCGGGGTTCAGTTCCTCCGGTCATTTTTCGAATTACCTCAACTGAATGCGCACCCTGCCACACCATCGCTACTGCAGGACCTGACGAAAAGTACTTCTTCAAACCGTCAATCACCTTATTTCCAACTTCAATTGGATCAGTTGATGGAGGAGTCATTCCCTTTTTTTGATAACTTTCAATCGCTTTATTTCCAACCATTTCTTTCCATCCTGGATCAATTGAGTAGTGACTTTCAATTCTCTCTGGTGTTGGAATTACCATCTTCATAGCAACAAGTTTTAAACCAACCTTTTCATACCGTCCAATTATTTCTCCAATAAGTGACCGTTGAATGCCGTCAGGCTTAATAATAACGAGCGTACGCTCATACTTGTGATGTGTATCCATAGTATATATATTACTTTGTTAAAATTTCAGGGCCATCGTTTAAGATAGCCACTGTGTGCTCAAAATGTGCACTCATACTACCATCTGCCGTCCTACATGTATACCCGTCGGAGGAGTCGTGGGCCATTCTTTTGTTTCCGAGATTGAACATAGGCTCAATCGCAATCACCATTCCAGCCTCTAAAATAGGACCTGTGCCTGGTTTTCCAAAGTTAGGTACATTTGGCTCTTCGTGCACCTTGCACCCCACACCGTGCCCACAGAGCTCTTCTACCACCCCATAGCCAAACTCATGAGCGTAGGTCTCAATGACATGCCCTATATCTCCCACATGATTCCCCACCGTAGCAGCTGCAATTCCAATAGCTCGAGCTTCACGAGTCACCTCAATCAACTTCCGAACGTCCTTTGAAATAGTTCCAACAGGAATCGTACGAGCAGAATCAACAATCATATTGTTGTGCATCATGCTGAGGTCAATTCCGATAATATCTCCTTCTTTGAGAATTCTATCTGCTTTAGGGATACCGTGAACAATCTCATCGTTAATTGACGCACAGATCGTTGCAGGATAGGCACGGTCTGAAAAGTCAGGTTTATACCCCAATAAGATAGGAACGTCTCCCTTATCTTTAATTAACTTATTTGCCAAATCATCTAAGTCTTTAGTGCTCACTCCAGGAGCAACCGCTGCAGAAAGCACATCTAAAATAGAAGAAAGACGCTTTCCTCCCTCACGTAATATCTCTATTTGTTTATCTGTTTTAATATATGCCATGATGAGGACATACTAGTAAGATTAGTATATAATGTCAACAAAATTATGGAAGGAAAATTAATACTCATTGTTGGTCCATCAGGAAGCGGGAAGAACACCCTGATCAAGTACATACATAGAATTCACCCTGAATTTAGGTTCCCAATCTCTGCAACTACCAGAAATCTTCGAGAAGGAGACGTCGACGGAGAAACCTACCATTTCTTTACCAAAGAAGAATTTCAAAAAAGAGTTGATAATGATGAATTCATCGAATGGGCTGTATTTGACGATAATTTCTATGGAATGCTTAAGTCAGAAATACTACAACCACTTGAAGAAGGAAAGATTTTGATAAACGATGTAGAAGTACAGGGTGCACGGATTGTACGAAACCTCCTCCCTAAAGAAAATTTCTTCACCATCTTCATTAATGCAGGAACCTGGGAAGATCTCACCGAAAGAATACTGGAGCGTCACCCAATGAGCGAAGCAGAACTCCAACGACGTCACGCAAGATTTCTCGACGAAATGACCTTTGAAAAGGAAGCTGATTACGTCATTATTAACGAATATGGAAAGATAGAGGAAGCTGAAAAGAAAATAGAAAAAGTGGTAAGCGAGATTTTAGAGAAATAAATCTACTGCATTCCCTCGTGTATATAAATGGGCTTGTTAGACTAAACCGATTACCCTCTAACCTTCTGCATCGCATCCCAAATATCAGCCGAGACCTTTTCCATTGGCTGATCTCCGTTAATATCAATAACCTTTCCTTTCTCTCGTAAGAACTCTAGAGCGGGAAGGGTATATTTTTCAAATTCACTAAATCGGCTTTTAATACCTTCTAGTGAGTCATCTGCTCTTCCTTCTGCCACTCTCCTTTTTTCAAGCCATTTCAAAATAGTCTCCTCACTCACATCAAGATGAATCACAATGTAGTCTCGATTCAGCCAATTCATCACTTCCTCAAACGCCTCTGCCTGAGCTGTTTTACGAACAATACCATCAAAAATAATACCCTCTTCTAATGGCAAATTAAGTAATTCATTTTGAAAAAGGTACACCGGAAGCCACGATGGAAGAAATATTCCTGCATCAATCACTTCTTTAATCTTTTTTCCAATAGGAGTATCTTCTTTTGCAAGACCTCTAAATCTATTCCCTGATGCAAACGTTTTGAACCCAGTTTTATCCGATAGAATTTTAACCTGTGTACCCTTACCGGTACCAGACCTGCTTATAAAAACAATAGTGTTTATCATAGTATTAATATTCTCTAACTGATATCTGTGCTTCGATTTTACGAACTAAGTCTAACACAACTGATACCGCAATAAGAAGTGCCGTTCCACCAATTGCCAATGTAGCTACTCCCGTAATTGATTGCATTGCAAGTGGAAGTACCGCAATCGTTCCGAGGAATAACGCTCCTACTAAGGTAATACGTGTAAGAATCTTTCCAATATACTGTGCGGTATTGTTTCCTGGTCGAACCCCAGGAATGAATGCTCCGCCCTTCTGTAGATTCTTTGCAGTGGTATCGGGGTCAAAGGTAACTGCGGTATAAAAATAGGTAAAGGCAAATACAAGTAAGAAGTAAATAGAAGCGTAAATGAATCCATTTGAAAATACGCCAAGTACTAATGCTGCAATAGCATTTACTGTTGGACCTCCAACACTAGATAGTACGCTCAAGATCATCTGGGGGAATAGCATAAGTGACAACGCAAAAATGATGGGAATAACTCCAGCTTGGTTAACTCGAAGTGGAAGATACGTAGACATACCACCATACACTTTCATTCCACGAACCCGTTTCGCATAGGTAATAGGAATTGGTCGCTCTGCTTCAGTAACCACAACAACCGCCGCAGTAACCAAGATCGCTGCAATAACAAAGCCAAGATAGAGAGGAATCTGTGACACCTCAAAGGTGAAAATCAACTGACCAAGCACTGATGGAAGACTTGCAACAATACCTGCAAAAATGATAAGCGATACTCCATTTCCAATACCGAACTCAGAGATGAGCTCACCAATCCACATAAGGAGGATTGAACCAGCTGCAATTACAAGTACATTAGTTACCATTCCGAATGTAGAAAGCGGATCAACGATTCCCTGACTGATCAAAAGGAGCAAAAATCCAAGTGACTGCATGAGGGCAAGCGGTACGGTAAGAAGCCTGGACCACTGAGTAAACTTTGCTCGTCCAGCCTCTCCCTCCTCTTGATACAACGCTTTCAAGGCTGGAAACATAATGGTCAACAGCTGCATAATAATTGATGCAGTAATGTACGGTCCTACTCCAAGCATCACAATAGAGAGATTTGCAAGACCTCCTCCAGAAAAGACATTTAATAGTCCAAGGAATTGATTGTTAGTAAAAAATTGTTCGAGTCGTAGTGGATCCACTCCCGGAATAGGAAGTACCGCAAGCATACGGAAAACAACGAGTGCTCCTAATAGAAAAGCTAGTTTCTTTCGAAGTGTCTCATCTCGTACAATTAACTTAACTTTTTGGAAAAATGCTCCGAACATATTATTCAATCGTTCCCCCCGCTTTCTCAATTGCCTCTCTCGCAGTGTTTGAAACCTCAGCTCCAACAATCGTTAACTTCTTTGTAATGGTTCCATGTCCGAGGACCTTAATTTTTGGGGTTCTTCCTTTGGCACGCGCCACTAGCTTCTTTGCAAGAAGTAGTTTTGCGGTAATTCGTTCTCCATCAGAAAATAGTTTATCTAATGTTCCAATGTTGATGACTTGAGGTGCAATTCGTCCTGCGTTCACGGTACGAGATCGGTTCACGCCGTGTCCTCGTAACTTAGGAAGCTTCTTGATCATATCTCTGATCTCGGGTCGTCCTGCTCCACCATGCTGCTTCTGTCCTTTGTGTCCTCGTCCAGAAGTTTTTCCACGAGTACCACCTCTACCAACTCGTTTCTTGGTCTTATTTGGTTTCCTTCTTTTTAATTCGTTTAATTGCATGTTACTTTGTTCTCTGTTCGTATTTCTTTAGCTTCTTTAGTGCTTGTACGGCAACTCGTGCGTTATTCAATCGGTTCTTACTTCTGGTAAGAATCTTTGCTGAAACATCTTTTACTCCTGCAAGTTCAAGAATAGTTCGTACAGAACTTCCCGCAACAATACCCTTTCCGGGCGCTGGCGCAATTACAACTTCGCTTGATGCATACTTTGCGTTCACCGCATGTGGAATCATCATCTCGTCGTTAATGTTAATTTTAAACATGTGCTTCTTAGCACTTCGAACTGCTTTCTCAATTGCAAGTGCGGTATCAGTAGCTTTACCAGTTCCTACGCCAACCTTCCCCTTCTTATCTCCAGCAATCAAGGCAACACTGAAACTAAATCGTCGTCCTCCTGAAACAACACGGGTAACTCTTCTAATACTAATGATCTTCTGATCAAACTCAGGCTTCATTCGTTCTCGTCCTCCTCTCTTAGACCTACGAGTATTCCGAACATTCCGCTTTCGTGGAAACTCCTTCTTTTCTTCTGCTTTTTTTGTTGTTGTTTCTTCAGCCATACTATTAAAATATTAGTCCTCCTTCTCTTGCCTTATCAGCAAGTGCCTTAATCACTCCAGTAAAGAGGAACCCACCTCGGTCAAATACTACCTCAGTTATCTTCAATTCTTTTGCTTTCTTTGCAATCTCACTCCCAACATCTACCCCTTGCTCGATCATTTTTTTGTCTGAACCAAGGGAAGTAGCGGAAGCTACTGTATGAGATGTTTCATCATCAATCAACTGTGCGTATACATACTTATTAGACTTAAACACCGCAAGACGTGGCTTATCTTTTGTTCCAGAAATCTTTGCTCGTACGCGAGCGTGCCTTCTGATTCTACTCTGTGTTTTTGCAATTGATTTATTCATACCTATATTGCTTTCTTTCCCTGCTTCCTTCGTACAATCTCGTCTGAATATCGAATTCCTTTACCCTTATATGGTTCAGGCTTCCTCTTTGCACGAATCTCAGCTGCAAACTGACCTACCTTCTCTTTATCTGGTCCGGTAATAACAATAACATTCTTTTCAAATACTGCAGTAATTCCTTCTGGAATAGGAAGTCTTACTTGGTGAGAGAATCCAATGTTTAGGACAACATCACTTCCTTGCACTTCTCCCTTGTAGCCTACTCCTTCAATAATCAGTCTTTTTTCGTAGGGTGTATTTACGCCCTGAATCATGTTAACCACGTGAGAAGCGTACGTTCCCCAAAGCGATCGTGCAAGAATAGTCTCTCGTGTAGGAGCTACTTTGACCGCGCCATCCTCTACCGTAATTACTACATCAGATCGAAATGAACGATGTAATTCTCCATGAGGCCCTTTTACCGTCACCATGTTATCTCCAACAGTTACTTCTGTCTTTTCTGGTATTACAATACGTTGTTTTCCAATTCGTGACATATTACCAAATGCTAAACAGCGCTTCTCCTCCTACGTTACTCTTTCGTGCTTCCGCATCAGTTAAAATTCCATTTGGTGTTGAGATTATATATGCACCTACTCCATTTTTGAACACTTTCATATCAGATGCTCCCCAGTATACTCGTTTACCAAGTTTTGAAATTCTCTTCATTTCTGAAATTCTCTTTATCCCGTCGTTGTATACAAGTTCAATGATTAATTTTTTACTTGTTCCCTTAGCATGCTTTGAAACATCGCCAACATACCCCTCTTTACTGAGCTTCTCTGCAACTGCGTACGTAAACTTTGAAAAAGGCATTTCAAGAGAATCCTTCTTCACCGCTGCTGCGTTTGCAATACGTGTAATTAAATCTGCTATTCCGTCTGCTACCATGATGATTTTTTAACGCCAGGAATTTGACCGTTATTAGCCAACTCTCTGAAACAAATTCGACAAAGTTTGAATGCTCTCATATACCCTCGAGCTCGTCCACACCGGAAACAGCGACTTACCTGTCGTGTAGGAAATTTTGGTGTTTTATTCGCTCGTGCGATTACTGATTTCTTTGCCATATAAAATAAAAAGCTCGTAAAAGCTCTGAGATATACTACCAATATAGCGGTCAAATGTCAATAAATATGGAGCTTTATCACAATAATTGATACATAATCTTTGTGTATAGAATAGAGAAGTTAGTATTTAATTTTGTGAATTATGAATGGAAAAGAAAGAGCCAAAAGCTTCAAGTATTATATTATTTAACAAATGGCATTCCCAACTCTCGGAGAAAGGCTTCGGTCTGCTCTTTGCTCGTTGAAGAAGTAACAATGGTTACCGCCATTCCAAACACGTCTCGTAACTCTTCATCAGACGCTTCTGGGAAAATAGTATGTTCTTTAATACCAAGGGTATAATTTCCCATAGCGTCAATTGCGGTAACTTTTACGCCACGGAAGTCTCGTGTACGAGGAAGTGCAATATTAACTAACTTATCAAAAAAGTCATACATTCGTTTACCTCGTAGTGTTACCTGATATCCAACCACGTCACCTTCTCGAATCTTGAATGATGCAACTGATTTTTTAGCACCTCGAGCTACTGCTTTCTGACCGGTAATTTTAGCAAGACGATCTTTTACTACATCAATTTTTCCTTTGTCAGTAATTGATCCACTACCTACTGAGATAATAATCTTCTCCAGTCGTGGTGATTGCATAGGGTTAACCAAGCCAAATGTATCTTTTAGCTTTGCAAACATTCCTCTTTCTTTTTCTTGTGTTGTTTCCATAGTAATTATAGTACTGTTCCGCTACGCTTTGCTACTCTTACTCGTGCTTTTCCGGAAGCGTTAGCTTGATATCCTACTCGTGTAGGTTTCTTATCCTTAGGGTCCTGGACCATCGCATTTGATACGTGAATCGGAAATGTCTTGTCCAAAATTTGCCCCTTTGGATTATTCTTCGTAGGTTTCTGGTGCTTCTTCTTTACATTCACCCCCTCTACAAGAATTTGATCCTGACGTGGGTATGCGTGAAGAACCTTTCCTTTCTTCCCTTTATCTTTTCCAGATATAACTATTACGGTATCTCCTTTTTTAATTTTCATACTACTATACAATTTCTGGTGCTAATGAAACAATCTTTTGGTATCCCATTTCTCCAATCTCTCGAGGAATTGGACCAAAAATTCTGTTCGCTTTTGGCTCTTTCTTTTCCTTATCAATAATCACTACTGAATTCTCATCAAATCGAATATATGATCCATCCTTTCTTCGGAATGGTTGCTTCTGTCGAACAACAACAGCTCGTAATACTTCTTTCTTCTTCACCAGCTTTCGGGGTTCAGCAGATTGTACCGAAAGCACCACCACATCTCCAATACGAGCATATCGCTTCTTTGATCCACCAATAACCTTGAACACTCGTCCAATTTTACCTCCTGAGTTATCGGTGATTTTTACTATTGTTTGTGGTTGAATCATAGTACTTTATTTTGTACCCTGTGAGTGTTTTTTTAGAACAAAACGCTTCATTTTTGAAATTGGCGTTGTCTCTTCAATTACTACATTGTCTCCTTCGTTCGCAGTGTTTCCAACATCATGTACGTGGTACTTCTTTGATCGCTTCAAGAATTTACCATATTTTGCATGCTTTACATATCGGTTCACCAAAACAACAATAGTATCTTTCATCTTGTCTGAAACGACTACACCTTTAAATGTTTTTTTCTTTGTGTCTGTCATACCTATTTATTTAACTCCGTTAGAAGCCGTGCAATGTCTTTTCGAATAAGTCGTCCCTCTCGAACTGACCGAACCTGAGTCCCTGCAACAGAAAATCGAAATTTCTTCAATGCCTCCCTCTTGTCTTTTAATTCTTTAACTAAATCTTTCATGTTACTTATGGATTTTCTCTTGTTACAAATCGTGATTTCAGTGGAAGCTTTGCACCTGCCTTTCGTATTGCTTCCTTCGCGATATCTTCTCCAACACCTTCAATTTCAAAAAGTATTCTTCCTGGCCATACTTCGAACTCGTATCCGTCTAGATCTCCCTTTCCCTTTCCCATCTTTACCTCTGCGGGCTTTGATGTGAATGGTCTGTCAGGGAAAATTCGAATGTACACACGACCAACTTTTCCAAGTGCTCGGCTCATTACTCTTCGTGCTGCTTCAATCTGGTTTGATCGAACTCGAGCATGAGTTGTTGCTTTTAGCCCATATGAACCAAATGCAATCGTCGTTGCCCTACTCTCCACCTTTGCTTTGATTGGATTCCTTCGAGCTCGTTGCCACTTTCTATGTTTTACTTTCTTCGGAAATAACATATTACTTTTCAAAAACGTCTCCTCGGTAAATCCAAACTTTTACTCCTAACACTCCATAGGGAAGGTTAGCAACTGTTTGAACATAGTCAATGTCTGCTCGGAGGGTCTGTAAAGGAATTCGTCCCTTCTTCAACTGCTCCTTTCGTGCCATTTCGGCTCCTCCAAGTCGTCCTGACAAGAGAATTCGTACTCCCTTAGTATCTCGATTGGCCATTACTTTATCAACGGTCTGCTTCAATACTCTTCTAAATGGCATTCTCTTTTCAAGCCCTTCAATTACCATCGCTGCAACAATTGCTGCATCTGACTCAGGAGATCGAATCTCTGAAACATCAAGTTTCAAGTTTGGCATTTGAGTCAATTTAATCTTCTTAAGAAGCTTTACTAAATCAGCTTTAATCTTTGTTGCTCCTTCACCACTTCGTCCAATAATCACTCCAGGTCGTGATGTCTTCACGATAATTCGTAGTTCCTTATTATCTCGCTCAATCTCAATATCACTTACGTACATTCCTCGTAGCCGCTTAAAGAGATACTCTCTAATCTTTGTATCGATTTCTAGGAACTCAGTATACTTTTTCTTGTCATTGGTAAACCAACGAGATTTCCAACCTCTTAGAACTCCGATTCTCTGTGCATATGGATGTACTACGTGTGTCATGTTAGCTTTTTTCTAATGTTACTTTCACGTGACTGGTCTCCTTTCGAATAGGGGCAGCTCGTCCTCGTGCTCGTGCACGAAATCGTTTGAAGGTAAATCCTTTATCTACCGTAATTTCTTTTACTCGAAGATTGTCTGCCTTCTCTCCTGCATTTGCTACTGCTGATTCAAGTAACTTCTTTACCGGTACTGCTGCTTTCTTTTGTAGAAAGGTGAGGTTTTGTATTGCTGCTGCAACATTCACACCTCGAACACTATCAGCAACTAGTCGTACTTTTCTCGGCGCTTGTCGGTAATTTTTTAGAAATGCTTTCATACTACTTATGCTACTGCTTTAGCAGCTCGTGCTGCTGTAACTTCAGCTTCTTTCTTCTTAACATCAAGTTCTTTCTGAACCTTTCCTCCATGTCTATGGAATTTCTTTGTTGAAGCAAACTCACCAAATCGGTGACCCACCATGTCTTCGGTAACCAACGTATCAACGTGAGTTTTTCCGTTGTGAACTCCGAAGGTAAACCCAACCATCTCAGGTGAAATCTGACTGTTTCGTGCCCATATCTTAATAACTCCCGTGTCAATCGGGGTCTTTCCGGCAATCTTCTTTAGAAGTCTGTCGTAAACGTATGGCCCTTTCTTTAGTGATCTTGTCATATTAAAAAAGCTCTCTACGAGCTCCCACTATACTACGCAAAATAAGGTTATTTGTCAAACTTTTTGATGAAAAAAGGTGCTTTTAAATATAGGTCTTCTCTATGCTTTTTTTATCATCTTAAAATACTCTTTTTCGGAGAATTTCATTACCTAACAAGGCTATTTGTAGTATTTTTGGCATGTTTATAAAGTAACATACGGCCAGTGTAAAAACACCACATTTAATTTAATACAAAAATTAAACAAAAGGTGGCCAAATATATTTACCGAAGATAATAGCCCACACAAGGGTAGCTCCTGCAAGTGTAAGATAAGCAACTACCCCTGAAGATTTTTTACTAACATACTCACTAGATGAACCTCTTCCAGCATTTTCATTTGAAAGGGGTACTCTTCGTTTAATTCTAGGAGTTTTAGAACCAGCAAGACCCGCCACCCGATCAGAAACCACCTCAACAGGCTTTAATCTTTCTCTTCGTTCTTTGGGGGGTGTCGTCTCTGTCTCAACGCCTACTACTGACTCACTTTCTTGTTTTTGTTTTCTCATACAAACACTTAATTAAATAATACCAGTATTTTACTCTTTAAATACAACCTGTCAATAGTTCTTTTTGAACCTCAATAGTATAAATAAACACCCCAAAAGGGGTGTTTATTTCTATCGTCGTTTTCCAACCTTTCGTCGTCGAACAATCAATTGCTTTGAATACTTCTTTGCAGATCGAGTCTTCTGACCTTTTCCAGTAGGTTTCCCCCACTTTGATCGCTGTCGTCGATGTCCTCGTCCTGCTCGCCCTTCTCCTCCTCCGTGTGGGTGATCTACCGGGTTCATGGCTGAACCTCGTACTGTAGGTCGTTTTCCTTTCCACCTATTTCTTCCTGCTTTACCAATATTCGTAAGATGATGCTCTTCGTTTGAAACAGACCCTACTGTAGCCCATGCACTTGAAAGTACTTTTCGGATTTCAAAAGAGGGCATTTTTAACTGAGTGTACGCTCCGTCGTGCGCTACCACTTCCACTCCGTTACCAGCAGATCGAGCTAATTTAGCTCCACCCTGCGGTTTTAATTCAATGTTATACACCAGAGTTCCAACAGGAATATTCTTCAACGGAAGTCTATTTCCTAAGGTTGGTTTTGCGGTTTCTGAAACAACAAACGTATCTCCAACCTGCATCGTTTGTGAGGCAAGAATGTATCGTCGTTCTCCATCGGCGTACACCACCAATGCAATGAATCCTGTTCGATAGGGGTCGTATTCAAGGCTCTCAATTTTAGCTTCAATATCAAACTTGTTGTATTTAAAATCAATGTCTCGATAGAGTCTCTTGTGTCCTCCTCCCTTGTGACGAGTAGTAATTCGTCCTTGATTGTTTCTACCAACACCACGCTTACCTCCCTTAGTAAGCGCTTTATGAGGTTCACTCTTGGTAAGTGTCTTGTTATATGAGACTACGGTCATTCCACGGCGCCCTGGTGTTGTTGGTTTATACTTTTTCATGATTATACAAGTTGAATTGAATCTCCTTCTTTAAGGTATACATATGCTTTCTTCATTCCTGATTTCATTCCTCGACGTCCGCGCATTTTTGACATAAACTTTCGAGGACTCATCGTTACCACGTTCACCTTTCGAGGCTTCACTCCGTAAATTGTTTCAACACTCTTGGCAATTTCACTCTTAGTAGCACGTTGTGATACCTCAAATACATACACACCTTTCTCCATTACTAAAGAAGCCTTCTCAGTAATTCGTGGTCGGATTACAATACTAGTTAAATCTTGTGGAATATTCTGTTTTGTTGTTGTATCTGTCATGTTTATGCCCTGTGGGTACCTGTGCCCTGTGGGTATTACTTACATTTTGTTTCAAAGAATGAAATAGTTTCAGCTGGGTTTACAAATACCAAATACTTTGAAGACAATGCTTCAAGGGGGCTTAAGTTTTGTACCTTGTTTACCAATACATTTCCAATGTTTCTAAAGCTTCGTGCGGTACACTCATGCCACTCGGGCATCGTAATTAACGCAGCATTTTTTGCTTTATTAAACGTATCAAAATTTCCTCCAAGCGTATTCAAAAATGCTTGTGCTTCTTTTGTCTTCGGTGTCTCATATGAAAGACTGTCTACGAAAATAATTTCTCCATCCTTCAACTTTCGTGAAAGAACCGTACAAAGTGCCTTCGCTTTCATTTTCTTATTAATCTTCTGTCCATACTTTTTATCACTTCGTGGGCCAAAGGTGATACCTCCTCCTCTCCAAATTGGAGATCTATTTGACCCGTGACGCGCTCGTCCCGTTCCTTTCTGTGCCCATGGCTTTTTACCTCCACCTCTGACTTCACTTCTATCCTTTGTGTGTGCTGTAGAGAAACGTTTATTTTCTTGCTGCGCTATAACCACTTGGTGTACTAGGTCAGCGTTCCAAGACAGTCCAAAAACACTTTCGGGAAGTGTAATCTTCCCTGTCTTTATTCCTTTACTGTTGTAAACTGTTGTTTCCATATTATTACAGACTTCTTATCTCAACTAAGGTACCTCGTCGTCCTGGAATTGCTCCCTTAATGAACAACTTATCTCCCTCAACTCCTACCACCTTAAGGTCAACTGATACTCTATCAGTACCCATGCGTCCCGGCATTTTTTTTCCTTTGAACACTCGAGCAACTCCCTTTGCTCCAATTGATCCAGGTGTTCGCTCATGGTGCTTATTACCATGAGTACGAGGACCACCAGCAAAATTGTATCGCTTTACCACACCTTGGAATCCTTTACCTTTTGAAATAGCAGACACTTTTACCTTATCTCCTTTTTCAAAAACTCCCGCTTCAATTTTGTCTCCGACTGAAAGACCTTCTACCTCTTTCAATCTGAATTCCTTGATTGCTTGAAATGGTCCAAGGTCTTTAAGGTGTCCAAGCATTGGTTTGTTTACATTTTTCTTTGTTTTTTCTCCCGCTCCAACCTGAACAGCAGTGTATCCATCATTATCAGAGGTCTTCACTTGCGTAATGACATTAGTAGGCACCGTAACAATTGTTACGGGAAATACCTTCCCTGATTCATCAAAGATTTGTGTCATCTCTTCCTTTGTTCCTAGGACATATTTCATACTTACTAAATCATCTTTACATCAATATTCACGCCTGAAGGAAGATTGAGATTAGTTAGTGCTTCAATTACTTTTTGTGACGGACTTATAATATCAATGAGTCGTTTGTGAACTCGCATTTCAAACTGCTCTCGCGCATCCTTGTATACGAAGGTAGCACGGTTCACGGTATATTTCTTTATCTCTGTAGGAAGGGGTACAGGTCCTACAATAATTGCATCATAACGAAGTGCGGTATCCATAATCTGCTTTACCGAAACATCCAATAGCTTATGCTCATACGCACGTACGCGTATTCGTAACTTTGGAACTCCTTTTTTATCTGTGCTGGTACTCATAGGTTACTAATTCACAAATATCCTCCCATAATGGGAGGATAGTTACGTTACGCAATAATTTTTGTTACCACTCCTGCTCCAACAGTTCGTCCTCCTTCTCGTACAGCGAATCGAGTCTGATCTTCAAGAGCAACAGGTGCTACAAGTTTTACCTTGAATGTCACTGTGTCCCCTGGCATAACCATCTCTGTTCCCTCTGCAAGGGTAACGTCTCCAGTAACGTCAGTTGTTCGAACGTAGAACTGTGGCTTGTACCCTGAAAAGAATGGTGTGTGTCGTCCTCCTTCTTCTTTCTTTAGAACGTACACTTCAGCTTCAAACTCTGTATGAGGTGTTACTGAACCCTTCTTTGCAAGCACCTGTCCTCGGTGTACATCTTCTTTCTTCGTACCTCGAAGCAGAATTCCTGCATTGTCTCCAGCTTGAGCTGACTCAAGCTGCTTGTTGAACATTTCAACTCCAGTAACGGTTGTAGTTGTTGTGTCTTTAATTCCAACGATTTCTACTTCTTCTCCAACCTTAACTTCTCCTCGTTCTACTCGTCCGGTGACTACCGTACCTCTTCCTTCAATTGAGAAGATGTCTTCAATTGGCATAAGGAATGGTTTATCCATATCTCGCTCTGGTACCGGAATGTAGTCGTCCAGTGCCTGTGTAAGAGCAAGAATCTTCTTTACCCATTCATCATCTACTGATGTTCCGTCTAGTGCTTTAAGTGCTGAACCTCGGATAACGGGTGCGTTTTCTCCGTCAAATCCGTTTGCGGTAAGAAGTTCTCGTATTTCTTCTTCAACCATGTCGATCAATTCAGTATCTTCCACCATGTCTATCTTGTTAATGAAAACAAGCATTTGTGGAACTCCAACCTGTTTTGCAAGCAAAACGTGCTCTCGTGTCTGAGGCATCATTCCGTCAGATGCTGCAACCACAAGAATAGCACCGTCCATCTGTGCAGCTCCTGTAATCATGTTCTTGATGTAGTCAGCGTGGCCTGGTGCATCAATATGAGCATAGTGACGATTCGGAGTCTCATACTCATTATGTGAAAGAGCAATGGTAATTCCACGTGCCTTTTCCTCTGGTGCGCTATCGATTTCATCGATCTTACGCATTTTTACGATGCTTCCTGCAAGGTTAAGTGAGTGCAGGATAGCAGCAGTAAGTGTTGTCTTACCGTGGTCAACGTGTCCAATGGTTCCAACGTTAACGTGTGGCTTTGATCTATCAAATTTTTCTGCCATGTTATTTTTAAGTTACCTTGTTTAATCTCTGGAATTGTAGTGCGAGAACATACAGTTCCAAGGATCAAACCCTGATTAATAAAGTGGAATTAACGTACCCACATAAAAAAACGACGCAAATCTGCGATGCCCGTATAGTATATGAAATACTAGTAAGAGTCAAGCTTTTTAGGGTCTTTTAGTGTTTTGTTGGGTCTTCATCATCGTCGTCTTTCATGAAAAAGAGCCAAAGTCCTTTTCCTAGATATATTGCAAATCCACCACAAACAAAGAGTAGTGCTTTCGCCACAGCTTCAAAAGACATATTTACGATAAAAATCTTGGAGATTCTTTTTCCATGTCTTCTTCTGGTATGTCATACTCTTCAATTCTGGGCACAGTATCTATATATACTCCTATTTCAACAAAAAACAACCCTTTTTAGGGTTGTTTTGGCTACTATTAGCCTTTAGATTCATTGAGTTTGCGCTGTGCATCAGCAAGTCTTTGTTTGGCCAGGTTATAATTTTTCCCTATCCGTTTTCCATCTTCAGGAGAAACATTCAATCCTAATCTAGCCATTACTCCCTCAATACTCCTAACATCTTTTTTAGCCTTAGAAACTTCTCTTTGCTCATTACTTTTTCTTTCAAACAAATTCATAATTACGTAATAGTTACCTTATTCTTCTCGTTTTTTTCGATTGAAACTTTTCAAAATTGTATCTGTCTTTCGAAGAATTTTTTGAGTTCGGATATGATTTTGTTCTGGTCTATATGACATATAGTTTTATTGTTTAACCTCTCTTCTCAGAAATCTCAAGCGCGATATTCTGAGGAACCACTGCGTAGTGATCAAATTCCATAGTAGCAGACGCTCGGCCTTCTGTCAAGGACCTGATTATTGTCGTGTAGCCAAACATTTCTGACAGGGGAACCTTTGCCCGAATCACCTTCAGACCGTTCAGGTCATCCATTCCTTCTACCTGGCCACGTTTTGAACTAAGGTTTCCATTAATATCTCCCATGAACTGTTCTGGAGTCACCACTTCTACCTTCATAATCGGCTCAAGAATAACTGGCTTTGCACTCTTTGCTCCCGCTTGGAATGCTTGAGAACCTGCAATCTTGAATGCCATTTCTGAAGAATCAACTTCGTGGAAAGAACCATCGTACAACTCAATAGCAACGTCTACCATCTTGTACCCTGCAACAATTCCACGCTCCATCGCTTCCTTAATTCCTTTCTCAACTGCAGGAATATACTCCTGAGGAATAACTCCTCCTTTAATGCTATTGGTAAATTCAAAGTGGTCTTCTCGATTCACATTCTTTGGAATCTTTGCGTCTTCTACCAACTCAGGAAGTGGTTTCAGTCTAATCTTCACGTGACCATACTGTCCCTTACCTCCAGACTGCTTTACGTACTTAATCTCTGCTTCAGCTTCTTTCTGAATGGTCTCTCTATACGCTACCTGAGGCTTACCAATGTCCGCCACGACATTAAATTCTCGCTTCATTCGGTCAACAATAATATCGAGGTGCAACTCTCCCATTCCTGAGATTACGGTTTCGAGCGTCTCTGGATCAGTGAACACCCTGAAGGTTGGATCTTCGTCAGATAGTTTCTTGAGTGCAATACCCATCTTCTCTTGGTCTTGCTTTGTCTTTGGCTCAATTCTCATTGCTACCACCGGCTCAGGAAATTCAATCTTTTCAAGAATGATTGGGTGTGCTTCATCACATAAGGTATCCGATGTTTTGGCACCCTTAAGACCCACTGCAGCAGCGATTTCTCCAGCATATACTGTCTTTAGCTCTTCTCGATCATTTGCATGCATTCGAACAATTCGTCCAAGTCGTTCCTTTTGTTTTGTTGATGCATTATATACATAGGTTCCCGCTTCAACTTTACCCGAGTACACTCTGAAGTATGAAAGTTGCCCTACAAAAGGGTCGGTTTGCAATTTAAAAACAAGTGCAGAAAATTTCTCGTCATCAGACGTCTCTCGTGTAATTTCTTCTTCAGTTTTAGGATCAATTCCGGTAATCGGCGGAACATCAAGGGGAGACGGGAGGTAATCTACCACTGCATCAAGTACGAGTTGTACTCCTTTGTTCTTCAAAGCAGATCCCGTGAATACCGGAATGATCTCTGTCTTCAGCACCGCCTTTCGAAGTTCTTTCTTTAATACTGAAAGTTCAATTTCCTCTCCTTCAAGATACGTATTCATCAACTCGTCATCATTTTCAACAATCTTTTCAATCAATTCTCCTCGAAGTGTTTCCGCTTCTTTCAAAAGAATATCTGGAACATCTTTTACAATCACATCAATTCCCATATTACCCTCAAAGTAATACGCTTTCATGGTAAGAAGATCTATCACACCTTCGTGATGTTCTTCTTCTCCTATGGGGATTTGCATCTTAATTGCATTTTTTGAAAGTCGGTCGATAATACTCTGGAATGACCGATTAAAGGAAGCTCCCGTTCTATCTAGCTTGTTAATGAAACAAATTCGTGGAACTTTGTACTTATCAGCTTGTCGCCATACCGTCTCAGACTGTGGCTCAACTCCGGCAACTCCATCAAATACCACCACTCCACCATCAAGTACTCGCATTGATCGCTCTACCTCAACGGTAAAGTCTACGTGACCAGGCGTATCAATAATATTGAAACTGTGTTTGTCCTCTTTATCGTAGGTTGGTGCCCACGTAGCAGTCGTAGCAGCTGAGGTAATCGTAATACCTCGTTCTTGTTCCTGCTCCATCCAGTCCATGATTGCTGCTCCTTCGTGAACCTCACCAATCTTGTGTGAAAGTCCGGTATAGAAAAGAACACGTTCAGTAGTCGTGGTCTTGCCTGCATCAATGTGCGCAATGATACCGATGTTTCTGATTTTATCTAATGGAAAATTCCGTGCCATATTATTTTAGTTAATTATTGTTCAATCGTTTCGTACGCCCTCTTTCTAGTTATTCACTAATTGCAATTTTCTTTTTGTTTCTCTTGATTATCGGGAGTTTTGAATCTCTTATATAATTTAGGATTCCTACTTTTTGTGCATTTACATCATTTAGATCATTCTGATTATAATTAATCCTTCTTTTCGGCATTGAATCAATGATTTCCTTTGTAATATCTTTTGGTTTCCACATATTATCTCCTTTTATTTATTTTTGCTGCTCTTGTTCGTAGTTCTTTAAGTGTATGATTTACGTTTTCCAAATCTCTTTTTCTAAAAAACCTAAAACACCTGTCATGCAACGCTGCATTAGTAGCCTTTTTACGAAAATCAATTAACTCTCCCGATTTTTCTTGTCTACTCATATTACTTCTTTTTATTGAATTCTTGTTCGTATTGTATCCCCGTCATTTTTACTTCCTCATCCTCATCTCCTTTCTTTTCAAATCTGTCTCTAACCTCCGTAAGCTGTTGGTTTGTAAACTTTTCAAAAATAGAGCTAACTTTTTTTACCATATTATTTCTTTTTAAAGAAGCTTCTTATTATGCCAGAATTTTATCTCATCCATTGCAATCGCCTCAGGTAGGTTTTTTGTGTCTTTAAATCTCTTTTGAGCTTCTTCCAGAACGTCTGGTTCGCAGTTTTTAAAAATAGAAGTAGCGTCCCCCTCCCTACGTACCTTTCTTCGAGAGGCCAATCTAGCCGCGACCGCTTTCATACGATCTCTGCTACAATTTTTAAAAATAGGAGTAACTTTTTTCATACTGTTACCAAGCAAAGTGAGCAAATGCTCGGTTGGCTTCTGCCATTCGATGCGTATCTTCTTTCTTCTTTATTGCATCTCCTTCTTTTTTACTTGCAAGAATCAGTTCGTTTGCTAAATGTTTGTATGTTGGAGCACCATTTCTGTTTCGTGTTGCGGTCAAGATCCATCGCATTGCAAGTGTTGTTCTTCGCTCAGGTCGAACTTCTCGAGGAATCTGATAGTTCGCTCCTCCAACTCGACGTGATCGAACTTCTACAGAAGGACTTGCGTTTTTTATCGCCAAGTCAAAAAGTTCAATAGGGTTAGCAACTTCTTCTTTTTTCTTAATCTCATCAAGAGCATCATATACTACCTTTCGTGCAATGCTTTTCTTTCCGTCTTTCATGACATAGTTAATAAACTGACCAAGTAGCACTGAATCATATTTCATATCTGGCTTTCTAACTACTTTTTTCTTTAGTGGTCTTCTCATATTACTTTTCCTTCTTCGATCCGTAACGACTTCGTGAACTCTTTCGGTTTTCTACTCCCGTAGCGTCATACTTACCACGAACTATGGTATATCGAATACCAACATCCTTCACTCGTCCTCCTCGAACCAATACCACTGAATGCTCCTGTAGTGTATGACCCATTCCTGGGATATATGCGTTTACTTCCATTCCATTAGTTAATCGTACACGAGCGTACTTTCTAATAGCTGAGTTAGGCTTCTTTGGCGTCTTTGTTGTTACCTTAATACATACACCCCGCTTATATGGAGATGCGTAAAATGTTGGCTTGTTCTTTAATGTATTGAAACCACGCCCGAGAGCCACGGTTTTTCGCTTCCGTACTCGGTCTTTTCTTCCTTTTTTTACGAGTTGATTTATTGTGGGCATAAACTAAAAACGCACGTTTAATGCGTGGCCATACTTTACTACGAGATGGCTAAAAATGCAATAGGCTTGCCTTATATCGTGAGAACATCTATAAGTGTATGTGGTACAACTTACACATCAATCGAAAACCAAAACTTGCTACCCATACCCTCTCCTTCTGAAGTAAATCCTATCTTTCCACCGTGTCGCTCAACAATAGACTTAGAGAGGTAGAGACCTATTCCAATGCCCTCCGTATCTGACACTTTTGCAGCACCAGTTCTATAGAACCTAGAGAAAATGTAGGGTTCTTCATTCTCCCCAATACCAATCCCATTGTCTACAACAGAGAAGGTGACTCTGCCTTTTTTGTGCTCAATATGAATCAAAACCTGACCTCCAACATTGCTATATATAATAGCATTTTCTATAAGCACCCGAATCACCGATTTAATTCGGTCGGGATCCACCTTAACCACGGGAATTTCCTCATCCAACTCAACAGTAATAGAAAGCTTTTTCTTGGAAATGAGGTCGTCAAACTGCTCAAGAATTTCATCCGTCAGAAGCGGTAACTGTGTTGGAGTATAATTATATGAATAGCCACTCTCTTCTACCTCCGAAGACTCAACCAGCGCATCCGATAGCATAATTAAACGGTCATTGGTGTTTCGAAGCTTATGCACGTTAGTCAGCACACTCTTTTCTGGTTTCTGTAAAAGAATATTTTCAATCTCCCATTTCATCTCCGTGAGCGGCGTTCGCAATTTATGAGCCGCAATCGTAATGAACTCATATCTCAAAAGATCAAATTCCTGTGACTTGTTCCAAAATAGTCTACCGATAAAGACCGAACCGAAGGCAGTAATAACCGGAATAATCCAGAGCGGTAATCCTGGTACAACACTTAAGAACCATTGGTTAAGAAGTGTGAGCACTACCAAAAATGCACTGGCAATTGTAATCAATATTGAATAGACAAACGCTTTCTTTACCACCACACGGATATCGAGCACCTGATGTTTAATTATTCCATATGCAATAGGGATAATAAAAGTTCCATTGAGCGGAGAAATAATTGGGCTAATGGGTATGTTGTAGAGCAAGAAAAAAGCAGTGGAACCGGTAGTATATCCGTACAATGCTGCAATAATAAAATACTCAAGCCTTCTTTTTTCCATGTCGTCCGTTGTTTTACGGTACTTTCTAATGGTCTCGACAAGAACATAAACACCAACACCCAAAATGAAAACGGGGATCATAAAGTAGAGTGGTCCTGCTACGGGGTAGCTAAGGAGGTAGAGCTTTTGTTCAACATGGGGGATAAAAAATCTTGGAATAATTGCCACCGTAACAAGTATTGAGAGACCAACCACATAGATAGCCACAAGAGGTACCATGTATTTTTCTCTTTCTTTAACTACATAGACAAGAAAGAAATGTGCGTAGAAAATTCCTATAAACACAACCGTAGTCCCATATATCCACACATTCCATGCAGTGTCCACGTCAGCAATATTCGCACCAATCAAAAAAATAACGTTGAACGATGCAACTGTCACACAAAGAAGGAAGAATACAACGTTCCTCATCTCTTTTATTTTTTTGAACAAAACAAAAAAACCGAAGCTAAGGATAACCACGGCAGATAGTGTATGAAGTATACTAATTACCAATAACTCTACATTCATTTGCTAAAAAATTCTTCGATCTCTCTAACAATTTGTTTGGGAACGGTATATGCTTTCACAAAATATTTATACACCCCAAACTCCTTAGCTTTTTCAATATCTATTTTTGATCCAAGGTTACTGAGTACAATTACCGGAATACCCTTCTTTGCTGGATCCTCTCGGATCTTTTCTAGCACGCCAAAGCCATCTAGTTTCGGTAGGAGAATGTCTAGGAGAATGAGATCAGGAGTTACACTATCAAGAATTTCAAGAGCCTCCTCGCCATCTCGAGCAAGAGTCACCTTAAAACCGCCCTCTCTGAGCACTTTCTCCATTACGGTGTATAGAAACTTGTCGTCTTCAACATACAAAATATGCTTCTCATCCATACGTGTTTAGTATACTACAAAATTAAAAATGCACGCCAGTGATAACTGTGAAGATAAAACTAATGATCTGAATAAAGATCGGCCAGAGCACGATAAAAAATATAAAGATGAAGAGGAGTAGAGAAATCATTCCGTAACGTGCAAATGATTGTTCAAACGCGGTTACTTTGTGACTGTACTGATATGGAAGCACTGATTTCAACACCTTGAGTCCGTCCATAGACGGAAACGGAAGAAGATTAAACATTCCTAGAAGAATATTAATGAAAACAATGAAGCTCACAATGGTAATAAATTCAGGAGTGGCAAATCCCATTCCTATCCCTACCCGAAGAAGTATCCCAAAAACAAGTGCAAGGACTAAGTTCATTAGTGGCCCTGCCCCCGCAACAATCGCCTCCCCCCATCGCTGATTCCGCAGGTTATATGGGTTATATGGAACAGGTTTTGCCCACCCAATAATAAAGGGCGAGGTAAGTGCTAAAAAGAAGGGTAAGATTACTGACCCTACAGGATCAAGATGACTGATGGGATTTAACGTTAATCTATTTGCTAGTTTTGCCGTTGGATCACCCAAAAACAACGCGGTATACCCATGCGCAAGCTCGTGCAAAATCACCGAAAAGATAAGGATTACAACACTAACTATAATTAATTCTATTTGCATATTTATCGGTCTATGATACCATGATCCAACATATGGCAAAAGAATGCGCAATCACCGGAAAGAGCTCAAAAGTTGCTGGACGCTACAGTAACCGTGTTCGTGCTACTCAATATAACCCTACCGGGAAGGTTCGACGTCACGCCAACCTACAGAAAAAGAAAATTTTTGTACCAGAAGTTGAAAAAACATTTACCTTAACACTCTCAGCAAAAGCAATAAAGACAATCAACAAAAACGGAGCTTACCAAACATTGAAAAAAGCTGGGATTATCTAACAACAACCCCACACTGGTGGGGTTGTTCTTTATTATGGAATTAGTATTCCAGATACTGTTTTTTACCTTCCTACAGGGTTATGAAATATGTGTTGTGTGCGCATCGGATGGTGATTTCTGACCTAACACACAATATGTTCCCGATTTGTGCATTTGGCAGGATGACGGCCATTTCCACGAACCTCCCGCGTCTCGCTCTTCATACTCCAACTCTTCCCACCAGTTCTCTGTTTTTTTTCTGCTCATATATAAAAATTATCACAAATAATAATACATGTCAATACCTACTGTAAAATTTTCTTTCTTTTTTCACGAACTACTCGATTAATGATTCCATAGAGTAACACCGTTATTATCGGAAACAGCGACGCAAAGGCAATTAACCCAAAGCCGTCAATCAAAGGGTCTCTTCCAGGGATATTTGTTGCAAGCCCAATACCAAGTGCTGCAACTAATGGCACCGTCACTGTAGAGGTGGTAACCCCTCCCAAGTCATAGGCCACAGGAACAATAGTTCGCGGAGCAAAGAAGGTCAGTACAATGACCAACAAGTACCCGGTAACGATATACCATACAATAGAATCTCCCTGCACAATTCTGTATGAACCGAGGAATAATCCCAGTCCCACACCAAGCGCCACAAAAAGTCGCAATTGAATCTGCTTAATGCTTCCCTTGCTCATTTCCTCTACCTTCCGTGCAATCGCAATTAATGCTGGCTCAGCCATGGTCGTTGCAAAACCAATTGAGAAAGCAAAGAGGTACACGACAAATAGATTTCCCTGTTGAATTAACTGCTCAGCCATTACCTCACCAATAGGAAACAGTCCCATTTCAAGTCCGACAATGAACGCATAGAGTCCTGTTACAACGAACACTAACCCTAAAACCTTTTCAACAAGTTTTTCAATTGTCTTTCGAATAATGATGTAATTGAAAAATAAAATAACAACCACCACAGGAGTAATGTTTTTTACCACCTCCAAAATCCCACGCATAATTCCTCCAGCCTGACTTTCAACAGTTGTTACAAACCCCGTCAGCTCACCAATTGACGCGGTAAATCCAAAATTATATACAAGGATTCCATACAACTGCACAAAAATTATCGGCATAAGCGCCGCAAAGGCAATTAACCCAAATCCATCAATAATAGGGTTTCTATTTTTCAAAAAGGTAGCAAGTCCAATACCAAGTGCCGCGATAAAGGGTACGGTAATCGTAGAGGTGGTGACTCCTCCCGAGTCATACGCCAAGGCAATAATCTCTTTTGGCGCAAATACCGTAGTAAGAATCACCAGCACATACCCAAGAATGATGTAGATATAGATCCGGTGTCCTAAAATAATCCGAATTACTCCTACTGCAATCGCAATGCCCACTGAAAGAGCAACCACGAGGCGGAGCGTTAATGTGTCGAGTAATCCATCACTAATAATAGAAGCCTTTTCTGCGATAACCAATAGTGTCGGTTCTGCAATCGTCGTTACAAAACCAATAACAAATGCAAAAATTACTAGCCAGAACTTAGAAGAATTCTGTATCAAATGTTTGGTAAGTCCTTCACCCAAGGGGAATATCCCTAATTCAAGCCCTCGTATAAAAAGAGCTAATCCAACTCCAATAATAATTAAACCGACAACGATACTCCACCAATTCTCTGGAACTTCTCGGATAAATACAACTTGAAAAATACCAATCACGCCAACAACAATCATAAGATCAAGAAAGGAATTTTTTAGATCATTCGCGAATATTTTGATTATTTTTCTCATAGTATTTAGAAGAGTATATCATTATTTCAACCATGCCGTGTTTCCATCTGAAACAATGGTGATATTCCCTTCCTCATACGTCTTGTAGACAAGAGCGTCCGCAAACAAATCCATAACTTCCTGATGAGGGTGCCCATACCTATTGTCTTTACCCGCTGAGATAACTACGAAACGTGGGGAAACTTCTTTCACAAAGCTCATTCCTGAAGAGGTCTTTGATCCGTGGTGTCCTGCTTTCAGTACGTCTGAATCCAAATCGTCTATGGACAGTAGATACTTCTCAATACTTTTTGGTGAGTCTCCCATTAATAAGAAGCTAGTGTTTCCATATACAACCCTCGCCACAACAGAACCGGTATTACGTTCTACGCGACTCACCTCTCTATCGGGAAAGAGAATCTCTACCACAACACCAGAGCCAAGGTGAATGTTCATTCCCCGACGCGCAAGAATTGGATCTACTCTCTCTTGTAGTGCCCGATATACTCCAGAATCACTTATCGTGCCTCCTTCTAAAAAATACTCTACCTTGTATCGATCAAGTACATGGGGAAGTCCTCCAATATGATCCTTGTCGGGGTGGGTTGCCAACACAACATCTATAGAGCGATCATAAAACGGCATTACCTTAGAAAGTTTCCTCAAAACAGATTTACCTGTTCCACCATCAATTAATAACTGATTTCCATTAGGTGCTTCTACGAAAATGGCATCACCTTGGCCCACATCAAGAAACATAACTTCTACATATTTATTCCTCGATTCGATACTCCAGATACCAAACGTCATAAGGAGTAGAGCAAGTACCACATACCATTTCATACTTACATGCTACACTAAAAACATATGAAATATACAGAAAAAAAATTTAACCTACCAACACTCGAGGGAATTTCAGACAAACAAATTGAAGTTCACCTAGGATTGTATGCTGGATACGTAAAACACGTAAATGTACTCCGAAACAAAATTAACGCAAGCGAAGACCTCTACATACAACAAGAGCTACGGAGAAGATTCGCGTTTGAATTTGATGGAATGAGAATGCATGAATACTACTTTGAACAATTTGAAGGGGGTCAGGTAACCCTAAATAACGACGCCACACTTACGAAAACGCTTGGAGAAAAATATGAACACTTTGATGGATTTATGAATCACTTCATCGATACCGCACTTAGTCGTGGCATTGGTTGGACGGTGCTATACTTCGATCCCGTAGCAAAAACTCCTCACGTTACCTGGGTGAGCGATCATGAAGTTGGACACCTCGCAGGACTGCCCATACTTCTTGCACTCGATATGTGGGAACATGCATTTATGGTTGACTACCTTCCAAGTGAAAAGAAAACGTACATAGAAGCTTTCTTCAAAAACCTTAACTGGTCTGTTGTTGAGGCGAGATTTGAAAACGTCTAACCTTTTTTAGATTTAAAAACAGTATCAATTTTTCTACCTCCAAAAAACTTGGTAGTTGTTGTACTTGTATCCGTCTCTTCAACACTTAGTAATAAGTAACGCTTTGCCCTGGTCTAATACGTCTATCAAGCAAAAGCTTTTTTTCTAACCAACACCATCGCATACACTACGTAGATGAGTAACACACCAAGTATTCCTATACTTGGTGTTTGTATTGATGCAAACGCAAACGATGAAAAAAGTTCTACTATCCATAACTCGTAGGTAAGCAAACTATATGCAACAAACGCAAACGGAAGTGCCACGAGCTGACTCAGCAAACCAACGGTGCCCGCAACAAATCCAAACAACATCGTGAGCGGAATAACTACTAAAATTAAAAGATTCACCGGAAGCGCAACTAACGAAAGTTCTCCGGTCATGTACAGAAGAAGTGGTAAGACAAAAATCTGCGTAGACACGGTAGCAGTAGCAAACTGTCGCAGTTGAAATTTTTCTGAAATAAATGAAAAGTATTTTTCAATATGCGGAGAAACATGAATCAATCCAACAGTTGCAAGAAATGACAATTGAAAGGAGGGGTCATGCAACAAAATTTTTGGATTGTGGATCAACATTACTAAAGCAGCGAGCAATAACATTCTCGTAATTTCATGCGTCTTCCCCGTTGCCCTCGCGAGCACTACAAGAATTGCCATCACTGACGCACGAACAATAGTAGCTGACGCGCCCGTCATTAATGCAAACAATATTATTGAAACAACACCAAGGCTCATTCCATAGAGCAACGGAAGAAAAGAAAAGATGCGCATGATAAACTCTGCAACGATAGTCACATTATATCCCGAGAGAACAACAATATGTATGATCCCTGTTTTCCTAAACTGCTCTTGTAACTCAGACCCGAGCGACTGCTTTGCTCCGACTACTAACCCTCCAAGTAGTGCCGATTGTGGATCAGGAATTATTTTAGAAATACTTTCGAGGAATAATTTTTTTGTAGAAAAAAGAAATGTCTTAACTCCATTACCATATCCTTTTCCTTCTAATATTACGTTTGCAAAAGATATCTGATAGTAAATATCATCTTTCGAAAGATATGAAATGTAATTAAACGCTCTGCCCGTTTTTGTTTCAAAATTCTCTGGTTTCATAACTCTTCCTGACACCGCTACCTTGTCTCCGTAACTAAACCGTGGGAACAAATCAGTAGTAACTAAGATTTTCTCCGTATCAGTCCTAATAAGTAGTCGCTGATGTGATTCTCTCTCATCTGGCTCATCTACAACAATCCCTGAGACAGTGATTGTTTGATTGATATAATGATCATAGGTAAATTCATGAAACGTAGCTTGGCTGAATCGGAAACTACCAAGAGAGACCGCAAGAAGAAAAATTGCAATGTAGAGAATAAGTGGTTTTTTTGAAACAAAAAGGAATAGCAGTAACGCTATTCCTAAAACAAAAAACAATAGAGCGTGAACGGGTAAAAGTATTCCGACAACAAATCCAGAAAGTAAAAGATACAGCCAAGCGTGTTGAAGATGATTAACTTGTTCCTTCGTCCATCGCAACGTTGGCGAGTCTGTCTGCGTCTTTATTTTGCTCTCTTCTGACATGCGTAAAGGTGATGTGTGGAATATCTGCCACAGTAATATTATGTACGTTAATATACTGCGCAAAAAGATTTTTCTTTTTTATCTGATACTCATTATTTAATTGCTTCGTAATAAGTTCACTATCTAGCTTAACATTCACCAACATTTCCTTAATCTTTTTTCCATATTTTTTCTTGGCTGTCTCAAGTCCAAGAATCACCGCTTCATATTCTGCAAAATTATTTGTCTGTGTTCCTAAAAACCGACGTGCTTCAGACACAATTTTTCCTCCTTCAAAAATTACTGCTCCTGCTCCCGCTGGACCCGGATTTCCACGCGCCCCACCGTCGGTAAAAATGGTAATTTCGTTCATGCAACATATTGTACCACGACCATTGTAGATAAAAACAAACTATGGAAGACCTAGAAGGTGTTTCTAATTATACAATATCAACAATTCGAAGTCGTAACTCTCTTTTGTTCAGAAAAACTGATTTCTCAATATTTGCTACGAGCGTGACAATGCTCCCTTCCTCTATTTGATCTCGCTTGGTAAAAAACTCAATTGCATCAACACCACCAAAGGAAAGCCGTAGGTGGTTTTTCTCTTTTCCAAAATACTGCACTGCAGTCACGGTAACGTTTTCAAAAAGAAACAACGGCTTTGGGTTCCCCATTCCAAATGGTCCTAACTTTTCCAACATGGTGTAAGTGTCCCAGGTAACATCACTAATATCCATCAGCTTGTCGACAAACAGAGTTTCATCAATATTGATTTTTAATTTATTGTACGCAGCAGAAAGTTTTTCTTCCAAGAAATAGACATTCTCTTGCAAAACCGAGAACCCTCCAGAGAAGGCATGTCCACCAAACTCAATCAAGGAATCTTTTACTTCTTCCATTAATGCAACAACACTCACCCTTCCATCAGATCGACACGATCCTTTAATAATTCCTGTCTCTTCTCGTCCCCATAAAAATACAGGTCGATTGTACTCTTCAACCATTGAGTTGGCAGAAAGCCCTAGGAGAGATGGGCGCCAGTCTGGTTTTCCCATAACAATAACGTCATTAATTTTTTCAAGCGAAGAAATTCTTTTTTTGATCTCCTTACTCATTGCCGCAACAATTCCTTTCCGTTCATTGTTTATTTTATTCAAATGCTTCGCAAGTATATCTGCCTCTACTTCATCTTCTGTCGTTAGCAAACGAAAGGCGTCCATTGAGACTCCCATCCTGCTTGCAGCGTTGATCCTTGGAGCAATCATAAATCCGATATCGTCCTCGGTAATGGTCCACTGCTTTACATTCATCTTCCGACACATTTTCATAAGGCCGATCCTACGAGACTTTCGCAACACGAGTAACCCATAGTGTGCAAAGATTCGATTTTCTCCAACCAACGGAACCATATCGGCAACGGTCGCAAGCCCTACCATATCAAGTAGCCATTTCTCCCACCCTTCTTTAACGCTAAAATTTGGGAGTAGTGCTTGGACTAATTTAAAGGCAACTCCCGTGCCACAAAGTCCATCAAACGGATACGTACAATCCTTCTGCTTTGCATTTAAAATAGCATACGCTTTTGGTAGCTCATTGCCAGGGATATGGTGATCGGTAATAATCACATCAGTTCCAATACTGTTTGCGTGATCTACCTGAGAGCAATCAGTGATCCCTAAATCAACGGTAATCAATAAGCGTGCCTTGAGCTCATCGAGAGCATTCGTATTCAATCCATACCCTTCCTTGTGTCGATGTGGAATGTAGTTAACAAAGTTTTTATACCCAATCTTCTTAAAAAAATCATGCATCAACACACCGCCCGGTCCTCCATCACAATCATAGTCACTGTAGACTACAATTTTTTCATCGTTTTTGATTGCACGTAAAATCCGTTCCACCGCCTTGTTCATATCCTTCATCAAGAAGGGGTCATGAAGTTTAGAGTAGTCAGGATTCAAAAACTCTTCGGGATTTTCTATATTCCTCGAAGAAAGCAGTAATTGAAGTAGCTCTGGGTACATCTCTAATCCTTCTTTTATTTTTGTCTCGCGTACGGAATATACTTTCATTTTAGAGTATTGTATCATATTGGTATGGATGATTTATTTGCAAAAATAATCAGAGGAGAAATACCTTCTACAAAAATATACGAGGATGAAAATACCTTCGCCTTTCTTGATATAACCCCAGTGAATAAGGGGCATGTTTTAGTAATCCCAAAGACATTCTATAGGAACATATTAGACATTGAAGAGGAAGACTGGTGTAGGCTCATGGAAACGGTACGCACAATTGCTACTGCAGTGAAAAAAGCTACCAACGCTGACGGCATCAATATCGTTATGAACAATGAACCAGCCGGGGGACAGGAAGTATTCCATGCACATGTACATATCGTGCCTCGATTCAACGGAGATGGAATGGTTCAAAAACCAAAACGCACCGAATATGGCGAAGGAGAAAAAGAGAAGTATGGGGAGATGATTACGTCAGCGCTTTAATTCCCGGAAGCGTACCTTCGGTCATAAACTGAACTAACGCACCACCCGCCGTTGAAATAAACTCAAATGAATCTTCCATTCTGTATCTAAAGATTGCCTCCACCGTTTCACCCCCTCCAATAACTACCGTCGCATTACTTTCCGCAAGAATCTTTACCAAACGTTCGGTCTGTGCGCCAAACCCCTCTTCAATAATTCCCAGAGGGCCATTCCACATAATGAACTTTGAATCCTCAATAATTCCTTTCAGGTTTTGTATGGTCTCTGGTCCCACATCGACAATCCGCTCGCCTGCCATCACTTCATCAGGTTTTTTTATCGAACCATCTCCCAATACCACATCAATCGGTAAGATAATTTTCTTTTCACCTATCAAATCCTTTGGTAAGTTGCTAGAGATCATAGAGTTCCCTACTTCATACCCCTCTGCTTTGAAAAAATCATTCGCAAGAGCTCCACCAACAAAGACAGTGTCGTAGAGTTCTAAACTTTTTCTAATCAACGGTTCTTTGGTGTCAAACTTTGCACCGCCTAGTATGAAGAGTGCTGGATGTTCTGGCTCAAGTGATTTTACTAGGTACTTATACTCTTCCATAAAAAGTAATCCGACATATCCTGGAATATGTTGTGGAATTCCAACAATTGACGCATGCTCTCGATGTGAAACAGCAAACGCATCGTTCACGTAGATATCTGCAAGCGACGCCAACTTTTTTGAGAACTCTTCGTAGTTGTTCAACTCACCCTCATGACGCCTCAAGTTTTCAAACAGCACTACCTTTTCGTTGGGAACATCATCAAACCGGTCGGTAAATACTACCTCTATCTCTTTTTTCATCACTTCGTACACGGGAAGTAGTGTATCTTCTTTCTCTCTTCCAATATGAGCAATAATAAGTACCTGTGCTCCTTCATCTACAAGATACTTTATCGTCTTCAGTGATTTTTGTATACGGAAATCGTTTACCACAACCCCATCCTTAGTCGGAACATTAAGACTGGCGCGTACTAAGACTCGCTTTCCTGCTAACTTATCTACATCTTTGATACTTGGAATCATATGTTTGCTATTTTTAGTATTTTGGTAAAACTCTCTGCGTGTAAACTTGCATGCCCCACCAAGAAACCAGAAATTTCTCCTCGCTCCAAGAGAGATGCAGCGTTCTCTGGTTCAACCGAACCTCCGTACAACACGGGAACATTCATGGCTACACTTTTGCTAAAACGCTCCACCAAAATTTTTCTAATGAAAATAACCATCTCATGGACTTGCTCTGGCCTCATCGCGTCATCCTTTGTCTTTCCAATTGCCCACAGTGGTTCGTACGCTATAACCACATTTTTTAATTGAGGCTTGGTAATAGCAGACAGTGCAACGATTAATTCTTCTTTCAAGAAAGATAAGTACTCTGCAGCACTATCTCGTTCTTTTTCTCCAATACAAAGTATTGCGGTTAATCCGTTAGAAAGCACTGTTTTCATCTTTTTGTTAAGTAATTCATTACGCTCTCCCATAGCTCTTCGCTCTGAGTGTCCAATAATGACATAGTGAACGTTCATGTCTTTGAGCATCGGTACAGAAATTTCCCCGGTATATGATCCCCGCATCTTATAATGTACATTTTGTACACCAAAAGAAATCTTTGTTCCTCTATAGTTTCCTTTCAAAATAGGAAGAAACACCAAAGGAGGTACAAGTACGGTGTCGACATTTCGAAGCTTTGCTGCGACAGTTTTAATGTCATCAAACAGCGCCACTGCTTCGGAGGATGTTTCAGGATTCATCTTCCAATTTGCTACAATTAGTTTCTTTTTCATGTGAACAGTATATCATGTCTCCATTTGAGACATGATATACCTACTCAACCTCCAACCAAGAATTAATAGTGTAGCCTCCACTAGGGCCTGCAGTAAACACTATGTCTGCAAGGCCACTTTTATACGTCACTTCTGCGATATTTTTTATTCGTATCTGATACCCACTCACTTCTTGTAGATCAGCGTTATTTGCAATTAAAATCTCTCCGTGTCCTGCATAGAGTAGTAAGTTTCCACCAATATTATTACCAACCTTAATCGCCTTCACCCTTCCATTATTCTCTGCACTATTGTTTTGAGACACAATGAGTACATGTGAATTAGTGCTGAACGGCGCTCCTTCAAATAGTGCTGTGTTATTTATTTTTACCGTACTACTAGTTAATCGATCAGCAGGATTATCAACAACAATTGGAACACTTTTGTCACCGATAATAGAGCCTACCTTAATCGTAGGACCTCCCCGTATTTCTAAATCTCCAACCACCCAAATAGCACCCTCTAGAGTAACGTCAATATTCTTTTTAATAATTACATCACACGTTATTTTCACCGGACCAATGATCGTTGTCTGATTAATAATGTACGGACACGGAGACGAGATCACGTTCGTTGCTGCATCAGCTTTCCACTCATCAATTAAGTCATCCGTAATAGGTAGATCGAGTGGCACTTGATCGGTGGCACCAGGATACAAACTTGTAGCAGTTGAACTTTGAAAAATAGTATCATAGTATGCTCCACCTGAAATTACCGCGTTGCGTATTGTATGCGCATATGCGTCTCCCAATACTGAAACGCCGTCTATCAAACCTGTGGGTCCTGAAGAGATAACCGTTCCATTTATTTCATTGTCCTTAGAACTAACAACGGAACCACTTGAATACACACTCCCATTAATTGTTGCAGAGTTTTCAAGAATGATTCCTCCAACACCAACTTGTACTCCGTAGTTAAACGCAACACCATCCCCTTCAACCAAATCAACTTCAATATTTCTAATTAAATTGTTCGTACTTCCAACAGAACGAACTCGTTTACCGCCAGAGATATCACTGATGACTGTAGAAACTGAGGTGTTTCCTTCAGTCAGCGTTTCCGTCGCAGATATGGTAATTCCATGCTTTATTCGGTATACCGCATCCTCCGTCAAACCTTCCGCGAGTGCATAGCTATTTTTTGATTCAACTAATTGCCGTGTGTGGCGAACTTCTTGTAAAGTCGGTGTGGCAACGCCTCCTAGTACGATAAGACTCCCTGCGAGAAAAAATATCATCGCGGTTACCATTGCATATCCTCCTTCTTGTTGTTTTTTATTCATAGTATCTTAGTAAAAACGGAACCATCTCCACAACCCTTCTCTATCTCCTCCGCCTCCACCCGGAGCATAGTACCCTTGGCTATAGTAATACCCCTGAGTGTAGTAATACCCTTGATTGTAATAATATCCTTGTCCGTAATAATATCCCTGACTATAGTAACTTCCTTCAAAGTACGCTACTCCTAGAGAATATAAATTACGTAGAACCACAGCAGAACGGAACGTTTCTGCTTTTTCAATAGATCTACCTTTCCCTTCAATAGTTAGATTAACCTGAATGGTCTCCGACTCAGGCCCATCAATATGTTTAAATAGGAGACTCGTCACCGTCACATCTTTTTTAGTGATCGGACTTGGTTCTGCGGAACCTTCTTTCACATATACCCTTCCATTAGATAAGTACATCTCCACCTTTGAGGTGGGTGCACTGATAACTAGTTTTCCGTTTGGCGAATCGAACACACTTCTTGTAGTATCAATGGAACGTGCTGATCGAACTTCTCTTATTACTCGTTCAATGGTAGCAATGCCGGTACTATTAATACTCCGACTTATCTTTAAAGAATTATACGAAGGTGCAAACGCCACCATCGCATTCACCACCAAAACACCCACGACCGCAAGGAGGGTGACATAGATTAACATTTCAATTAAAGTGAATCCTTTTTTCATATCAATTATCAAATAGATTAGCTACGTACGTAACCAACGTTGACGAACCGGTACTCCATTCTGTCATTACGTACACTTTTTTAATATTCGGATCAAGCATCTTTGAGCCAACATATGTTTGTGACACCATGTCGTAATCACTATTCTTTCGATATACATCTTCTAGTGTTACCGTGAGTAAGAAATCTTCAGAAAAAACGGTTGGGGTGATACTCGTACTCCATCCTAAACTTGAGGTTGCAATGTAGTACGTTGTTCCAGGAATCAAGGTAGCAATGTTTGCCGCAAAACTTCTATCTCGCAAAAAGCGAACCGCCTCTGCTCCCTCTTCAAGAATATATAACGCTTCAATTTTCTTTGTCGTCTTCAATCCTTCGGTTACATAAAACGTGAAGGAAGACATAATCGCAATCATCGAAAACGACAAAATTGTAGAAATGATAAGTACTTCCAGTATTCCAAATCCTTTTTGTTCTGTTTTATGTATCATGATAATTTATCAAGGACAGTACCGCCAAAAATTCCACCTCCACGCTTCATCATACCTCTGATTATAAAATACCCTTGACTATAGTAACTTCCTTCAAAGTACGCTACTCCTAGAGAATATAAATTACGTAGAACCACTGCCGCATGAAATGTTTCAGTTTTAGTGCTAGATCTACCAACTCCTTCAACCGTCATATCCATCTGAATAGTCTCCGACTCAGGGCTGATAATATGCTTGAATAGCAGACTTGTTACCGTTACATTTTTTCTTGTAATAGCGCTTGGTCCTGTACCATCTTCTACATACACTCTTCCATTAGAAAGGTACAGCTCTACCGACCCGGAAGCATTGTTAACAACCAGCTTTCCTTCTGAAACGTTAAATATACTTTTTACGGTATCGACAGAACGTGCTGATCGAACTTCTCTCGTTACTCGCTCAATAGTAGCAATCCCTGCGCTATTAATATCTCGACTTACTTTCAGTGAACTGTATGAAGGTGCAAACGCCACCATCGCATTCACCACCAAAACACCCACGACCGCAAGGAGGGTTACATAGATTAACATTTCAATTAAAGTGAATCCTTTTATTTCCATTATTCTATAATTCCTGTTTTGGTAATAACTAGCTCCTTAAATTTACTTGCATCTGAGATAAGAGAAATTGTTGTTGTCCCGTTTGCTACAACTCCCCCGGTAAGCCTCCTATACACAATATCATTTCCTCCATCAACAATAATAGTCGTAAGGGTGACTTTTGGATTAAGCAGCGTCACTTCATTCGTTGCACTCGCCACATTGTAGACACTCCCGACAAAGAGTGTTATGCGATCGGACTCAAGATGAACGCTATAGTTAATGCCTCCTTCTGAAAACAACGTCTTCGCTCGTGCGTTCTCAAAAATAGAAAGAACAATCTCTGTTTGATTTTGTAAAATGGTTCCCCGATAGAATTGCGTAAACGCACCAGCTGACATGGTAGCAAGAATAACAATAATACCGATAACGATAAGAAGTTCAATCAACGTAAATCCTCTTTTCATACCTAAATTCCTGAGTTAATTGAGTAAATAGGGGAAATCATTGATATTGCAAAGAACCCTACGGCGGCACCAACGATAATCATCAGCACAGGCTCAATAATCGTGGACATGTCTTTTGTCTTTTGTTCAACTTCTTTTTCATAGAACTGCGCAACCTCTATTAACATTTGAGGCAACGTACCGGTCTCTTCTCCGACAGCAATAAACTCACTTACTAATATTGGATACAAATGTTCCTTTCCTTCAAAAATTTCTGCAAACGTTGATCCTTTCTGAATTTTCTCTGATGCCTCTGCTAATACTTCTTTGTAATATGAGTTCTGTAATACATCATGAGTAATCGTAAATGCTTGCACTACCTCAACCCCTGAAGAAAGAAGTGCTGCTAACGTACGTGTGGTACGAGCAGAATTAATCTCTCGAACAAGGTCCCCAATCACCGGCATTCGAAGGAAAACAAACTCCAATGTACGTTTCCCTGTCTTTGTACGTAATCCGTAGATAAACGCAAAAACAACACCAAAAAAAGAGAGAAAAGCAACAAAGGTATTGGTAACCAAAAAGGTACTCATGTTAATAATAAACTGCGTACTTGCAGGCAACTCAATTTCCAACTCTTCAAACGTGCCTTGGAGTGTTGGCACAATGAACATCATCATCAACACTCCAATTAAAATAAGAGCGACAATAATAATGGAAGGGTAGATCATCGCACCCCTTACCTTTTTTTGTAGGGTGTGGTTCTTCTCCATTTGTTCCCCAACAATTTTTAGAGCATTCGGTAGCGAACCCCCTTCTTCGCCCGCTTTCACCATCGAAACCAACAATGGTGAAAAGATCTTTGGGAATTTATTCAATGCTACATAGAAAGAATTACCCGCCCGTACATCTTTAATGAGTGTGTTCACCACATCTTTTAGTTTAGGGTTTTTTGTTTGTCGTTCAATAATTCCAAGTGCCCTGGTAAGAGCAAGACCTGCAGAAAGCATAGAGGAAAGATTTCGCACAAAAACAATTTTCTCACCTTGCTTAACTCGCCCCAAGAGAAGATTTATTTTATCCATATCAAACCCGCCCCTTATATTCCTCTCTGTAACAGAAATAATCTCTCCTCCTTCTTTCTTTACCCTGGTGTAGAGCTCAAATCGATCTGTTACCGTGGCTTCTCCTTCATACTCTTTACCATCAGTATCTTTTGCTTTGTATGTAAATAGTGGCATTGTCTATAAAGTATACACCGATATGATGCATAGGTGTGTAGATAAAACACAACACCAACGTATTGTGGAAAATTATTTTCCTTCTTTTCTATCTCTTTCCCTATTACTCTCTGACCTAGTATGTTACGTTACTTACTAACGTATAATCACTATAACAATGAACTACGTCATCAACTCAGATCTTACTCAGAGGTAACCCGTAGCACCTCCTCAATTGACGTAATTCCTTGTGCCGCTTTCATAATTCCATCTTCAAACATGGTAAGCATTCCTTCTTTTCTTGCCTGTACTTCAATTTCATCAGCTGTCTTATTCTGCATGACCATTTCTTTTATCGTACTCGTAACTCCAAGTATTTCATGAATTCCTAGCCTTCCTTTGTAACCATCTTCGCAAACTGGTGTACCAAACGGCTTGAAGAAAACAACATGCTCAAATGAATCAACAGTCTTTTTAATCACTTTTTCATCTTTGAGTGTCTGCAATACCAAATCAAGATTTGCATGTTTTTCTAATGACTCTAATTCTTTTTTTGTAAGTTGATACTCTTTCTTGCTATCACACAACACCCGCACCAATCGCTGCGCAATGATTACATCAATGGTTGAAACAAGAAGAAAGGGTTCAACATCCATCTCTATCAGCCGTGGCACCGCTCCTGCTGCTGAGTTAGTGTGCAGCGTTGAAAGCACGAGGTGTCCGGTAAGTGCAGCGTTTACCGCAAGTGCAGCCGTTTCCGTATCACGAATTTCTCCTACCATAATAACGTCAGGGTCTTGTCGGACTAAAGCCCTGAGCCCATTTGAAAAGGTAAAGCCAATATCTGCACGAACCTGCGTTTGATTAATCCTCGGTATTTGATACTCAATCGGATCTTCAATGGTTGAAATATTAATGTTTGGAGTATTTACTACGTCAAGTATGGTATATAGCGTAGTGGTTTTTCCAGACCCCGTTGGTCCGGTCGTGAGGATCATACCGGTTGTTTTCTTCGTTGCATTATGAATTTTTTCTAACCCCGTTCCGTGGAAACCTAACCCCTCAAGGGTAAAACCACCTCCACCTTCTCGAAGAAGTCGCATCACTACTTTTTCTCCAAAGTAAGTTGGTAGTATAGAGACACGGAAGGATACTTTTTCACCATCTACTTCTAGCTTGAACCGTCCGTCTTGTGGAAGTCTTTTTTCATCAAGCTTCAAACTTGAAAGTACTTTAATACGTGCAACAATGCTGGTTCCAGAATTCTTTGGGAGCTTCATTGCATCATGTAAGATTCCATCAATTCGATAACGTACCAATATTTGCTGTTCGAGTGGCTCAATATGTATATCAGAAGCGTTTTGTATGATCGCATGCTTCAGTAATGCATTTACAATGCGTATTACCGGTAAATCTTCAGCAACTTTCTCAAGATCCTCATCTCCTACTTCCTTAATTGATTCTGATTCTTTCTTGATAATATCTCCAAATTCATCCTTCAGTGTCTTTTGATACTGCAGTAGCGCACTTTTAATTGACTCGGTGTCAGTAAGTCGTGGCAAGATCCGCAACCCTACTCGTTTTTTAATAAACTCAATTGCCCGAAGGTCGTCAGTATCAAGCATCGCCACCTCAAGCCCTTTATCTGTTTTCTTGAATGCAATAATATTGTTTTTCCTTGCCACCGGCTCAGGAATCAAAGAAAGAAGATCAAAATCAATAATATGATCACTTAAATTCACAAAAGGAATACCTAAAATGTATGCCTTTACTCGACGTATATCATCCTCTCCTATCCCTCCTTGGCCGAGAAGCGCTTCTTCAAGCTTCATCTTTTTACTTTTTGCTTCTTTTTCAGCCTTAGCAAAATCACCTCGAGAGAGTAATCCAGAGTCGAGTATAAAATCTTTTAATTGTTCATTAGTTACCTTCATCTATATAAAGTATACCGTGCATCTTGTTTTCTCTGTATGGGGACATATACAAAAGGAGCAATAACATGCTTTCGTGCAAGAAACCAGATCAAAGTCTTCATGAATTCATGAAAAAAAATAGATTACCTACTAATACATCAAAAGAATCAATAAAGACACTTGTCTATTGACAAAAACATACAAATATATATACTAGTTATATCGATGTCCGCACCTGTGCGGGCATTGTCTTTTAAAAACAACAACAAAAGTAATATGTTTGACCTAAAAGTAATTAATTCAGTACTAGACCAACTCGAAGAGGAGAGGGGTATTCCCCGCGCAAAAGTATTTGAAGCTATTGAAACAGCCCTTGCAACTGCATACAAGAAAGAGTATGGAAAGCGTGGACAGATCGTCCGTGCAAATTTTGATATTAGTACTGGTGCAACTGAGTTCTTCCAGGTAAAGATCGTCGTAGATGAAGACGGTATCTACGAAGCAGAAGAACGTGATGAAGAAAAAGAAGAACAAGGATTAATCAGGTTCAACCCAGAGCATCACATTCTTCTAAGCGACGCACAGAGAATTAAAAAAGATTCTGAAATTGATGAGGAAATTACCTTCCCGCTAGAACTAAAAGACGACTACGGAAGAATTGCGGCTCAAACAGCAAAGCAAGTCATTATTCAAAAGATTCGAGAAGCAGAGAAAGTATCTATTCTTGATACCTTTGAACAAAAAGAAGGCGAAATTGTGCACGGAACCGTGCAAAGAATTGAACGCGGAAATGTATACGTAGACCTTGGGCGCGCTGCAGGAATTATTCCCTACGACGAACAAATTCCTGGAGAACGATTCCGACAGGGGGAACGGATTAGAGCCATTCTCTACTCAGTTGACGAAGGTTCGCGTGGAGTATTCCTTCGACTTTCACGATCAAGTTCAACATTTCTAGAAAAGCTATTTGAAATGGAAGTACCAGAACTAGTAGCAGGAACAGTTGTGGTAAAAGAAGTGGCGCGAGAAGCAGGATCACGATCAAAAATCGCAGTTCAATCAACTGATGATCACGTCGACCCAGTTGGAGCATTAGTCGGTCAACGAGGAGTTCGAGTGTCAACCGTCATGAGTGAACTTGGAGGAGAAAAAATCGATATCATTGAATGGTCAGAATATCCAGAGCAATTTATTGAAGACGCACTATCTCCTGCCCAAGTACTTGAAGTAGTAATCAATGAAGAAGAAAAAAGTGCTTCCGTTGAAGTAGCGAACGATCAACAGTCACTTGCTATTGGAAAGAGCGGACAGAATGTACGTCTTGCAGCAAAATTAACTGGATGGAAAATTGATATCCACTCTGTGGGAGGAGCGAAGGAAAGAAAGAAAGAAGAAGACATTGAGGAAGTTGTCGAGGAAGCAGGAGAAACTTCTGTTGAAGAAGAAACACCAAAAAAAGAGTAATGCTCACCGTGTATAGGAAATAAACAATAAGAAGTTATCAACAAAAAAGACCCTATCATACAGAGGGTCTTTTTTTGTATACTTATACCAACACATTAGTAACTAATAAAAATATATGAACATTATAAATCTTAGAAATGTACTAGTAGCGCTTGTAACCCTCTTTCTTTTTTCTGCAACACTAACGTATGCATACACACACGAGAGAACACGTGTTGAGGCTGTGCAAGTTACTCCTACAGTGAACGTACAGAAAACCAGCTCTGAACGACCAGCGTTGGTTCCTGTTGAAAAACCAGTAGTAAAGGAAGTTGTTCCACCGACAAAAAGGGTAACTGTGTGTGGAGAACGGGTAGCTGAACAAAAACGAATATATACGGAGAAGATAGGAGAACTGAGAGAAAAATGTAAGCCCGAAGAAGGTGGAAGTAGAAAAATCTGTGAAAAGAGAATCGATGAACAGCAACGAATATATAACCTGAAGATAGTAGAGCTCGCTAAAACATGTGAAAAAAGACTTTTTTTTGAAGCAAGGTCTTCTGATGTTAGGGACAAGACACAGGTTCAGGAAGTAGATCGTAGCGGGAAAACAATCAGAAAAGGAGTTAGTGTACAAGAACGAATTGAAGAACGAGGAGAGAAGCTAGACGAACGACGAAAAGCAAGAATTCGAGCCTATGTAGGAAGACTACTAAAACGAATGGACGCAGCACTTCTACGGTTCGAAATGTTTTCGGATCGAATCAACTCAAGAATTGCTAAGTTTAATGAACGAGGAGTTGATACCACAGAAGCAGAGAGGTTACTATCAGAAGCACATGACGACATTATTAATGCACGAGCAGAACTACAGAACGTACAAGACGAACTAGAAGTAGCTCTTGAATCAGAGAATCCAAAAAAAGCCTTCAGGACAGCACGAGCAAGTTTTGTAAGCGCACGTGACTTAATTAAAGAAGTACATGCATCCCTTGTTAGGGTAATTCGGGCTTTAAAGGGATCAACTTCTGGCAATGAAGGAGAATAAATTTTTATTAATCTAAAAAATATATATGGAAAACAATCAAGATCCACAAGAGATGCCTGAGAGTATGATGCAACAAAAAGAACACGAGCAAGGTAAACAAATTGGCCCCGTCATTGGAGCAATTATTATTATTACCATTCTCGTAATTGGAGGTCTGTATTACTGGGGGGCAGAACTAAACAAGCAAGCAGAACCTTCTGCAGAAGAAATAGCTGCAAAAGTTGATCACTCTACTGAAGCATTGGGAACGCAGGGCACATCAGACGAAATTGCAGCAATTGAAGAAGATCTCGACCTCACTGATCTTGGCAATTTAGACGCCGAACTTGGTAACATTGACGCTGAGTTAGGATTATAGCAAAACGCTTCGAGATATATAAAAACACTCAGTCGACGCTGGGTGTTTTTTGCTTCTTGCTGCCGCATCATGCGCTATATGACCCAGAAGCACCTAAGGTTTACTTGCAAAACCCTCTTAGAACTTGTACACTCCTCACTATGTCAAACGTATACACGAATATAAAAATAAAAGAATTAGAAAACGGAGAAGTTGAGATTAAAGGAGAAATCCCTATCTCAGCGGTAGAAGAAAAACGGCCAAGTATTATTAAAGTATTACTCAAGGATGCAGAATATGACGGCTTTAGAAAAGGTCATGTTCCGGAAGACGTATTAGTAAAAAACATTGGAGAGCCTGCAGTTTTGCACGAAGTTGCAAATAGTATTCTACAAGAGTCATACGCAGAGATCGTTCTGGAGAATAAATTAGATGCAGTAGGAAGGCCACAAGTTTCCATCACCAAACTAGCCACAGGAAACCCTATTGAATTCACCATTAAAACAGCTTTGATGCCGAAGGTTACCCTTCCTGACTACAAGAAGATAGCGAATGAGATTGTAAAAAAGAAAAAGGGAGAAAAATTTGAAGTAACTGATACAGAAGTAGAAGAAGTACTAAAAAATATCAAAGAAAACAAAGCAAAAATTGAAAAAATTGAGGGTGATCTTCCAGAAATCACTGATGGAGATGTTAAAAAACTTGGAGACTTCAAAGATTTAAAGGACTTTGATGTGAAACTACGAGAGAACATGCTCAAAGAGAAAAAGATCCGTCACAAGGAACAAACAAGAATGGAAATCGCAGACGCAATAATTCTAAAGTCTACCATTCCCCTGCCTCAACTATTCGTAGATTCTGAACTTGATAAGATCATTGGAGAGCTACGTACTCGAATAGAGCAAATGGGGCTTTCTTTTGAAGATTATCTTTCCCATGCAAAGAAAACTGAAGAAGAATTGCGAAACGATTCAAAAGAAGAGGCGGAGAAACGTGCTAAACTTCAGTTAGTTCTTAATGAAATTACTGCAAAGGAAGAATTAAAGCCAGATGAAGAGAAAGCAAAAAAAGAAGTTGATCATATCCTTAAGCACTACAAGGATGCAAAGCGGGAAAATGTAGAGTCATATGTTCACTCTATGCTCACCAACGAAGCAGTCTTTAATTTACTCGAGAGTAAATAATTGTTATTCTAACAATATGTTAATACCAACCGTAATAGAAAAAAGTCAGTTCGGCGAACGAGCATATGATATATACTCTCGCCTATTAAAAGAAAGGATTATCTTTCTTGGAGGTCCAATTGATGACGACATGGCAAATCTCATCATCGCTCAATTACTCTTCCTTGAGTCAGAGGATGCAAAAAAGGATATTTCCCTCTATATAAACTCACCTGGAGGATCGGTGTCATCAACGCTCGCAATGCTCGACACAATGAACCATGTTAAGCCAGATGTGGCTACTGTGTGCGTAGGACTCGCTGCCTCAGGCGCCGCAATCCTTTTAGCAGGTGGTAAAAAAGGTAAACGAGCAGTACTTCCTAACTCAGAAGTAATGATTCATCAGCCCTGGGGTGGTGCACAAGGACAAGCAAGTGATATTGAAATTACCGCAAAACACATCCTCGCAACGAGAGATAGATTAAATAAGATACTTGCAAAGGCAACCGGACAAGCACTCGCAAAAATAGAAAAGGATGTTGATCGCGACTTCTTTATGACCGCAGAAGAGTCAAAGAAGTACGGACTTGTTGATCAAATATTTAAAGCGTAGTGAATCGAGGGGATTTTACCTATTTAGAATATTTTTTTTAGTTATCGCTTTAGCAATTATCGCTTTTATTACCTTCTCTCTATCTTTCGGTTCACTAATCGCAGCTTTAATCATCGAATTCTTCCGATCTTTCGCATATTTTTCTGGATAAGAATTAGACATATTTTTTATATATTAGATACGCTA
>CAYQYW010000001.1:58545-62098 GCA_964421995.1 uncultured Candidatus Saccharibacteria bacterium | reverse complement strand
ACATATCGTAAATATAACCTATTGTTCTAATTTTGCAAACAAGTCGACAAAAACACAAAAATTAGGTATAGTGAGGAAGTACTTATTAAAATTAATTTTAGAAAAACCGCTTTCAGTCACAGGTTGTATAACAATTGAACCAAACATGCTTAGTTTTATTAGAAAAATAAATATAGAACAAATGGATCTTTAAGATCCTGGCAACCTGAATTGGTGGTGAGTTTTCTCACACAAACATGTCATTAAAAGTAATATTAGTACTGTTAGCCTTTATAGGGATAATTGGTATAGGTTTTGGTTACTTTCTTCGATGGATTGTTGCCCTTGGAAAGAAGGGGTCTGTTGAACTTGAGATCAAGCAAATGATGCTTGATGCAAAGGAAGAAGCCAACCACATCATAGAAAAAGGAGAGACAAAAGGAAAAGAGCACGCTGAAACATTGAGCGGAGAGCTAAAAGAAAAAGAGGATGGTATAAAGAAAAATGAAGATCGACTTATCAAGAAAGAAGAGTTACTTGATAAGCGACAAACTGATATTGATACTGAGGTAGATAACATCAAAACAAGGGTTGCTGAAATACAAGAAATTAAAGAAAAAACGAAAGAAATACAGAATCAAAAATCACTAGAGCTAGAAAAAGTAGCTAAACTAAGTGAAGAAGACGCTAAAAAGCAACTTCTTGAAGTAGTAGAAAAAGAATACGAAGAAGACATTCTTGTACGCATTCAAAAACTTGAAGTGCAAGGTAAAGAGCGACTTGAACGAAAAGCGCAGGATATTCTTTCTGCTTCAATCTATCGACTAGGAAACGCGGTAAACTCTGACGTGCTTTCAACAACTGTGTCGATTCCAAACGATGAAATCAAAGGAAAGATCATTGGAAAGGAAGGAAGGAACATTAAGGCCTTTGAACGAGCTGCTGGCGTTGATGTCATTATTGATGACACACCAGGCATGATCACCATTTCATCATTTGATCCAGCACGACGACAAATCGCACGAGTAGCGCTTGAAAACTTAATTATCGACGGAAGAATACAACCAGCAAAAATTGAAGAAGCGGTACAGAAGGCAAAAGATGAGATAAACAAGATCATGAAAGAACAGGGTGAGAAAGCGGCATACGAAGCGGGCGTACTCAACCTTGACCCAAGGATCATTGCAATCATGGGAAGAATGCACTTCCGAACTAGCTACGGACAGAACGTGCTACAACACTCAGTAGAAATGGCTCACATCGCTGCGATCCTCGCAGAAGAACTTGGTGCAAACGTACAAGTTGCACGTGCCGGGGCCTTCGTACACGATATTGGTAAAGCAGTAGACCATGAAATACAGGGAACACACGTTGAAATTGGAAGAAGAATTCTTCAGAAATTCGGAGCTGATGAGCAAATCATTCTTGCGATGCAAGCACACCACGATGAATACCCCTATGAAACAGTTGAATCGATCATTGTTCAGGTGGCTGATGCAATCTCAGGAGGACGTCCCGGAGCACGACGAGATACTGTAGAAAACTATATTAAACGACTGAACGATCTTGAAGGGATTGCAAACGCACACGACGGCGTTGAGAAGTCATACGCAATTCAGGCGGGACGTGAGATTAGAGTATTTGTATCCCCTCGCAAAGTCTCTGACCTACAGGCAAAAGAGATGGCAAAAGACATCGCAAACAAAATCCAAGGAGAATTAAAGTATCCGGGAGAAATTAAAGTTGCCGTGATTCGGGAATCGAGAGCGATTGAATACGCTAAATAACAAAACCCCTCGTTTGAGGGGTTTTCTATTATCTGTCTTTGTTTGCGTAGTACTCTCTTCTCGCTTTCTCTTTACGTTTTTCTTCCCTTTTTGCCTCACCGGTAATCCATTTCAAATATTGCAACATCACTAGGTACCATCTCGTCGATCATATAGCTTATCACCTACCTCTATCATGCGTCGAGTTTCACGTAGTGATGTTTCTGAAAAGCGTTTGTCGTCGAGCTTGTGTAATTTTTTCCAATACGCTTTCTCTTCAGGACTTAATTTTCTTTTTTCAGATCCTTCTTTCATAGTTCTATATAATAATCTAATAAACTCTATTTTACAATATTTGACAAAATTATGTAATTATTTCATAAAATTAAATAGCAAGTAAGGTCTTGCACAATAAACGGCTTACTATATAATTATTGCAGTTATTAATAATAGAAATGTTATATGAATAAAGCAGATCTTGTAGTAAAAGTTCATGAGGCACTCGGTGGAACAAAAGTAGACGCTGAGAAAGCAGTGGACACAATCGTTGATTCGATTATTAACGAGTTGAAGACAGGAGAAGAAGTATCAATCGCAGGATTGGGAATCTTCTCAGCCAAGATGCGTCCGGCACGACAAGGACGAAACCCTCGAACAGGAGAATCTATCCAGATCCCTGCAATGAGAGTTGCAAAATTTAGAGCAGCAAAAGCACTAAAAGACGCAGTTCGATAAAGAGCACACTACCACGGAAAACCCCTCAAACGAGGGGTTTTGTTTTGCCTTATACTTCTACACCGTACTCCTTCGCCAAATCGCTACAGGCTTCAGGGTCATCCAAAATCTCCTTAATTGTTTCTTTATCTAAACCCATTAGCAAAAGATTTCTATGAATAATCTGCCGGGAAACACCTAGCGATTTGCTAATTTCTGAAACGGAAAACCCCTTCAAAACAAGTTTTACAATATCTCTATCACGCTGCTCCATCTTTTCTGAAAGAAATTTATTTCTACCATTCTTGCTACGAGAAAGAGCTCCAGTTAGTGAACCAATAGTACACCCGAGCACATCTGCTACCTCGTCCCATTGAATACCTTGTTCGTGCAGTTTCTCTGCCTTTTCCAATACATCTCTTGTGAACGTAAAGTCCTTACATCTTTCCATAATAATACATAGTATAGTGACAGCAACTCGCCTGTCAAACAAAGCCTTTGTTACCAGAAAAAGACCCTATATAGGATAGGGTCTTTTGTATGTATGGTGCGGGTAGGGAGAATCGAACTCCCGTTTTATCCTTGGCAAGGATACGTTCTACCACTAAACTATACCCGCAATAAATACTAGAATATCATAATTCCAGTATATATAAAATAAAACCCCTCGTTTGAGGGGTTTTATTTAAAAAGATTACTCTTCTGAAGGCTTTTCTTCAGTAGGAGCTGGAGCGTCTGCTACAACATCGTCTGTTGTTGGAGTTGCTACTGGAGCGTCTCCCGCAGGAGCCATATCATCATCGAATACCATAAGAATTCTTGATTAGATGGTTCATCATAATGAACCTTTTAATAATATAAAACTTGGTTTATTACCAAGTTCCATTACAATATAGTATATATGACTGATAATTCCTGTCAACGAAAAACGCAGAGAGGGATAGTCTTAAAATATAGCTTAAAATATGATTGATTTTATCAAAAACATCTTCCTGTTGATAGTATTCGTACTTCTTATTGCTGTGCTTTCAACCCCCTCAAGGGTCAGTGTCACCCTTCCAGAGACTATTCCGAAAGCAAAAGAGATTGTTATC
>CAYQYW010000001.1:46915-58445 GCA_964421995.1 uncultured Candidatus Saccharibacteria bacterium | reverse complement strand
CCTATTACAATAGTTATTCCTCCAACCGTCTTACCTATATCATTCTCACAGATAAACACTTCCGTTAGAGAGTCGGTAGTAAATATCCTTTGTTCCCCAAATGGATCACTACTAAACCCAATTTCAGGAAGTGGTGTATTGATTAGAGATACAGGAGTAATTCTCACCAATGCCCACATTGCCCAATACTATCTATTGCAAGACTATGCTGATATCGACTGTGTTATTAGGGTAGGAAGCCCTGCGATACCCCTCTATCGTGCATCACTCTTACATATCTCAAGCCAGTGGGTTGAGAGCAATGCCAACCTACTCATACAAGAAAACCCAAAAGGAACCGGGGAGTTTGACTATGCCCTTCTCTACATCAACGAGCGAACTGACAAAACAAAAACCCTTCCTAAAGTATTCCCCTACACTCCGTTTAGTATCACCGCAAAGATAGACATAGAAGATGGTGTCTTGGTTGCAGGATACCCCGCTGGTTTCCTCGGAGGACTTACCATACAAAAAGCACTCTATGCTGCCTCAAGTGTCGCTTCTATTAATAAACTCTTTACTTTTAAAGACGGAGATCTTGATTTAATTTCAGTTGGTGGATCAGTAGTTGCGCAGAAAGGCTCTTCGGGAGGTGCTATAGTCAATAGAAACAATGAACTTATTGGTATTGTGGTAACGAGCACCCTTGAGGAGACCACAGAAGAAAGAGATCTGCGTGCGATCACCATGGAGTATATACACAGAGACTTCTTACGATATACCGGAAAAATACTTGCCGATTTCATAGATGGAGACTTAGAAAGTCAAACAGCCCTGTTTGCTTCAAGTACCGCTCCCCTTCTTTCAACCTTACTCACGGACGCACTTAATCGTTAACAACGATACAATATATATTACGTTCGTCAAGTGCTACTTCTTCACGTACAACGTCTGCGTAGGATACGCAAACTCAATTCCCTCTTTCTCAAACCGATCAAACAGAGCGAAGTTAATTTCTTGTTGAATATCCATATATTTTAGGTATTCCTTTGACTGAACATGGTAGACAACCTCAAAATCAAGAGAGGAGTCTCCAAAATTTTTGAAGTGTACTCTATCTAGTCGTACCTTCTCTACGGCATCAAAAATAGATCGAACTATTTGAGGAATCTCCTTTACTTTTTCAGCTTGGGTTTCATACAACACGCCAAAAGAAAATGAAGCTCTTCGTTCACTCAAGTCTTTGTAGTTCTGAATCTGAGCAGAAGCCAATTCCTGGTTTGAAATAATAATCTCTTCCCCATTAATTGATCTCATTCGTGTAGACTTAATTCCAATACTCTCAATCGTTCCACGATGGTTTCCAAAAACAATGTAGTCCCCTTCTTCAAATGGCTTATCAAGGTGAATTGCAAATGAGCTGAATAGATCACCTAAAATATTCTGAAGTGCAAAAGCAATTGCAATTCCTCCAATTCCAAGTCCTGCAATTAATGAGGTAACATCAACTCCTAGATTTGAAAGAACAAGAAGAAGACCAACAGAATACAGTGCCCAGGTAATAATTTTATTCAAAAATCCATAAGTAGACTGACTATCTCCCATCTTTTTGAGCAGTGCATAGCTAATTACTACCTGTAGTGCAATTACTCCCTGAAATACCATCCATATCACTAAAATACCCCCTATAATGCTCTCTGCAAGTCCTGACAATGTAAGAGACAGCGCTGATATATAGAAGGCCAAGAAGTAGTAAAATTGAGGTTTCAAGCTACGTACCACGTCGACAAGGACATCATCAAGGTCTGTTTTTGTCTTTTTTGCAAGTGTAGCAAGTCTCATGAGTACAATTCTTTGTATAATCATGAACACAACCGAAAGAACCACAAAGACAATAAATGCGGTTGCATATTCATATACCGTATTTCCCCACCAGGTGGAGTTAAGATCTATATTTTGTAAAAATTGATTCATAAAATTTTGTCGGGGTACTGGGATTCGAACCCAGAATCACTCGCTCCCAAAGCGAGCATGTTAGCCGTTACACCATACCCCGTTAGTCCATATAGTACACAATTACCCACAGAATGTCTATGTAATCGACTGTTTTCCTCTAGTGTATTCACCAATTGTTCTCTGTATCGACAAACTGTCGTTTTATATTATATCCAGTAAATAAGCCATATATTGCAATTTAGTCCTTGAAATAAAAAGACGTCTGTTGGAAAAGACGTCCTTTATGCCCATTAGACACAGGGTTATCCACAGAACCGTGTGAATTACTTAGGACATCCTGGGTTCGTGAGCGCCAGATATCTAAGGCTAACTTTTTCTCTTACAAGAACAAGTTGGTGTATACCAAGCGTTTATTCTACCGCACAAAGTACACTCCCACGTTCCTAAACTTTCAGAAGCCATTTTTATACAAAATTAAATTAATAAGCTACCCCCTACTCTCTCCACACTTCCAGCAAAAATTCAACAGAATTACTTACAACCACATTCGTGCTTCCACTTTCGGTGTTTGTGGCACCACCCTGACCATTGTATTTCCCTTTTTTCCAAAAAACCCATACTATTCTTATTATTAATAATACTCTTGTTATACACCTCTCAAAAAAATTTGCAACAAAAAAACCACACTGTGTGACTTACTACAAAAAATATCACCGTCACCCTCAGTACAAACTGTTGAGTCATATTTTGGTGCGGGTAGGGAGAATCGAACTCCCGTCTTCTGCTTGGAAGGCAGACATTCTACCACTAAACCATACCCGCAATTGTGCTAGTATAGCACAGCAATGTGCACCTGCCAGGATTCGAACCTGGAACAACTGCTTCGAAGGCAGGCATGATATCCATTTCACTACAGGTGCAATGTGTACATCATACGCTAAAACTATGGAAAATTCAAAATATATATTAATATAGTGAGTATGAAATTCAATATTCCAAAAGAAGTTTCACATGTAACAGAAACCCTAGAAAAAGCTCATTTTGAAGCATATCTTGTGGGAGGCTGTGTACGGGACATATTACGTCAAAAAACCCCTAAAGATTGGGATATTACTACTAATGCTCTACCAGAACAAATAGAAGAACTGTTCGAAGAAACTTTCTACAACAATGAATATGGGACTGTTGGAGTAGTACAGAAGACAGAGAATGAATCAGTGAAGGTTATTGAAGTAACTCCATACCGAACAGAAACCACCTATTCTGATGCACGAAGACCAGATTCCGTGGAATATAGTGATTCTTTGGAAAAAGACCTACAGAGAAGAGATTTTACCATGAACGCTATTGCATATAGTGTTTCACAAGAAACACTTACCGATCCATATAATGGACAAAACGATATCGCTTCAAAGACAATTCGAGCGGTAGGTGACCCAACCGAGCGATTTGAAGAAGATGCCCTTCGAATGCTCCGTGCAGTACGGCTGTCCGCACAACTCAACTTCAAGATAGAAAAAAACACCAGAGAGGCTATTAAAAAAACTTCTAGTTTGCTTGAAAAGATATCAATTGAAAGAATACGCGATGAATTTATACGTATTGTTATGTCAAATGAACCAATGAATGGTTTACTAGAATCACAGGAGCTGGGTATTCTACAATATTTTGCACCAGATTTAGAGAAAGCAATGGGTGTTACACAGAACTATGCCCACAAATATGATGTATTTGAACACCTTTTGCGTACCGTACAGCATTCAGCAGATAAGAAATTTCCTTTGGAAGTTCGTTTAGGGGCGCTATTTCACGATATTTCAAAGCCTGTTTCACGTAGAACACCTAAAGACAGAGATCAACCAACTTTCTATGGTCATGAAGTGGTGGGTTCACGTGAAACAAAGCGATTACTTACTCATTTGAAGTTCCCCAAAAATACCATTGAAAAGGTGACCAATTTAGTACGATGGCATATGTTCTTCTCTGATCCCGATGAGATTACCCTTTCAGCAGTGAGAAGAATGATACGAAACGTTGGGAAAGAAAATATATGGGATCTTTTGAATGTACGAATATGTGACCGAATTGGAAGCGGTAGACCAAAGGAACAACCCTTTAGGTTTAGGAAATATAAAGCAATGGTGAAAGAAGCATTACGAGACCCAATCTCAGTAAATATGCTCGAAATAGACGGTACCATACTTATACAAAACAATATACCTGTAGGCCCTAAAATAGGCTATATACTCCATGCATTACTAGAAGAAGTACTAGAAGACCCAAAGTTAAATAAGGCTGATTATTTAAAGAATAGAGCAGAAAAGCTTAATCAACTACCTATTCAAGAACTACAAAAACTTGGGGAAAGTGGTAAAAATAAGATAAAAGAAGAGGAAGAGGCCGCAATAAAAGAGATTCGGGATAAGCTTTGGGTTAATTAAGTTTCCCGTGAAACACTAACTACCCACAAGATATAGAAAAACCTCGTTGCGGGTGGAGGCCCAATTACGAGGTTTTTCTAACGAGGTTGAAATTATTAAATATGTATCCGCTACGCAATACCCAATCGTACAAAAAATCTAATTTAATGATGGTTTACGTATTTGCAGTATAGATATCAACAATCTCCTGTGGAAAAAATAAAGAACAATACGGCTTTCTGCTTATTATAGTAGTCCTGTCTAAAGGACATGTAAAGGACGTACTTGTGGATAAATGTCCTTTATAAAAGACGTTGGCTTTGTTGGGAGTTAATGTTATGTTTTTTATATGAGTAAAAAAGTTGAAGACATAGTTGAACCATCAAAAAAGTTGGATGACGAAAGAGCCATGAGGGAGATTCGAGATAAACTACAAAGACATATTTACCGAACAAAATTTTCAATCCCTAAAGCAGCCAGAAATGCACAAGAAAAATTTAGTTAAACCTCTAGTAAAATAGGGCAGTGGTCTGACCCCATAACTTCAGGAAGTATTTTTACTTTTTTTATCTTTGAAATTAATTTTTTACTTACAAGAAAGTAATCGATACGCCATCCAACGTTTCTTTCTCGTGCCTTCGCCCAATGGCTCCACCACGTATAATGACCATTTCCCTTGGTAAACTCACGAAAAGCGTCAATAAAACCATTTTTTATATATTCATCCATTCCTTCTCGTTCTTCTTTAGTATATCCTTTGTTTCCTTCATTTTGCTTTGGTCGAGCAAGATCATCTGGAGTATGTGCAACATTCAAATCACCACAGAAAATAACGGGTTTTTTCTTCTCTAGCTCCTTTAAATAAGAGAGCATTGCTGGGTCCCACTGAATCTCCCGTAGTTTCACACGACTTAAATCTTCTTTTGCATTTGGTGTATATACATTTACCACAAAGAAATCCTTGAATTCTGCGGTTATAACTCTGCCTTCTTCATTAGGGTTTCCATATCCGTCGTCAGCTATCTTGTACTTTTTTACAATCCTCGAAGGAATATCTAGAAGCACACTCTGTGGCTGTACCTTAGAAAGTATGGCTGTACCACTGTATCCTTTCCTTGTTGCAGAATTCCAATACTCTTCATATTCTTCTAGGTCAATAGGAGACTGGTCCTGCTGTGCTTTCGTTTCTTGGAGGCAAATAACGTCTGGTTTGTAGGTCTCCACAAATGGTAAAAAAAGTTCTTTTCGATGAACTGCTCGTATTCCATTAACGTTCCATGAGATTATTTTCATAGAAATATAATATCAGTTTTTTCCTTTATTATGAAAATTCTTGTGAATTTCATGCAAATGTTTGTCGGTAACGTGTGTGTATATCTGCGTAGTGGAAATATCAGCATGCCCCAACAATGCCTGCACTGAGCGCAAATCTGCCCCATTCTGAAGCAAATCTGTGGCGAATGAGTGTCGAATCACATGTGGAGTTACTTTCTTTGAAATACCCGCTTTAATCGCATAATATTTTACCATTCTCTCAACCGATCGTGAAGTGAGTCGGAGCGAATCATTGTTTTTTGCATTCCTTCCGAGTTGCGCAAAGAGGGAATCATCAATATCAGTGCGCTTTGAAATATATGCCTGTATTGCAGCTTTAGCAGTACCTGACATGAAAACAACCCGTACTTTCTCTCCCTTTCCACGAACTGAAAGCTCGTCACTCTTTAAATTAATATCTCTAGATTGAGCACAGAGCTCTGAAACACGAAGTCCTGTAGAGAAGAGCATCTCTAATATGGCTTTATCTCTGAGTGATTTCACATCTGTACCAACTGGTGCTTTCATTAATCGCTCTAACTCATCGTGAGATATGAGCTCAATAGACCGTTCGCCAACCTTCGCAAGCTCAATATGCTCGGGAGACATCGAGGTAACTTCTCTCTTCCGCAGATATTTGAGAAAAGCTCGGAGTGCAATGAGATAGTAGTTTTGCGTGTTTCTTTTCAATGTATCGCCCTTACCATCAGATTGACGATTGAGCCAAAGCCTATATTCACGAACAATTGTGTCCGTAATCTTAGCAGGATCTGATAATTTGGTATGCTCAATAAATCTAGTCAAATATCGATCATAATTTGAGATTGTTTTCAGACTTCTTCCTTTCTCAATCTCTAAATGTTCGAGAAATTCTCTTTTTAAATTAGTGAGGTTGTGAGTCATTCTAATAGTATCTCATATTGTCCGACTCTTGCAAAATATGCCTATTTATGCTATTGTTTCACCCATATGCTTACAAAGAGACAAAAAATAAACGTCACAAAGAGTGTACGAAGACACGATACTGACACTGGTTCAGCTGAGTCTCAAGTCGCTGTTCTATCAAAACAAATTGACGAACTCGCAAAGCATCTAAAAAAGAACAAAAAAGACCTTCACTCGCGAAAGGGGTTACTTGGAATGGTTGCTGATCGAAGAAAACACCTCAAGTACCTCGAACGACAAGACAAGAAGCGATATAACGCTCTTATTAAACAATTGGGACTGAAGAAATAGTTTTGTAGAAATGCAAAACTATTTTATTATTATTATATACAAGTAAATTATTTTTATATGGCTGTCATTAAACACAAAGCGCAGCGTGTAGGTATTTTTATCGACACACAAAACCTATATCACAGCGCTAAAAACATACATAAAGCAAAGGTTAATTTTGGAAATGTAGTAAAAGAGGCTCTTGCTGATAGAGTGCTGGTTCGAGCAATATCATACGTAATTACCACAGAAAGTGGGGAAGAACAAAACTTTTTGGAAGCACTAGAAAAACTAGGAATTGAAACAAAGAGTAAAGATCTACAAATATTCTACGGGGGAGCAAAAAAGGCTGACTGGGATATTGGAATGGCCGTAGACGCCATTAAAATGGCTGATAAGTTAGATACTATTGTTCTCGCGACTGGAGATGGTGACTTTATACCCTGCGTTGAGTACCTAAAGACAAAGTGTCAGGTAGAGGTGATCTCGTTTGGAAAATCTTCTTCTTCGGGCCTTAAAGAAGTCGCTGACGACTTCGTTGACATGGATGAGGACCCAAAAAAGTTCTTAATTCAGGCAAATATCTTTAATAGAGGAAAGAAAAAGTAAGCTACTCATCACAAAAACTCCCCGTTGTGTTCTTCAAATGTTGTCATTATTGCTAACAATTGCCTTTTGTAAACAATTTAGCTACACTCTACGTATTACAAGTGGCCCCCAGATAGGCAGGTTTGAATCTTTTCAAGTCTGAAATCTGAGGGTCTAACAAAAAATACATATGGAAATAAAGAAATTTTCAACCGAAATTGGTGGCAAAACATTGACCGCTGAGTTTTCTGATCTTGCCGAACAGGCGCACGGTTCAGTACGTCTTCAGTATGGAGACACCGTTGTATTCGCAACCGCCGTAATGTCTCTGAATATTAAGGAAGGTCTTGGATACTTCCCCCTATCAGTAGAATTCGAAGAAAAGTTCTATGCAGCAGGGAAGATTCTTGGATCACGTTTCATGAGAAGAGAGGGACGCCCAACAGAAGAAGCGGTGCTTTCTGGACGAGTGATCGACCGAACTATCAGGCCACTATTCGATGGAAACATCCGTAATGAAATACAGGTAGTTACCACCGTTCTCTCAATTGGGGATGATGATCCTGATGTGCTTGCGGTAAATGCAGCTTCACTTGCAATCGCTACTTCAGATATTCCGTGGAATGGACCCGTGAGCGCAGTACGAATTGCTAAGTTACAAGATGGAGCAGATATCGTAAACCCAACATACACCGAACGAAAAAGTCTTGCGTATGAAGTATTAGTCTGTGGAAAAGACGGGAACATTAACATGCTTGAAACCGCAGCGTTTGAATCTTCGGAAGCAGCTATTGCAGACGCATTCCAAAAGGGAATTGATGAGTTAGAAAAATTACAAGAGTTTCAGAAGAATATTGTAAAAGAAATTGGCCTTGCAAAAAGAGAAGTTGCACTACGAACCTTTCCTCCCGAATTTGACACACTGTTTGAAACAAATTTCAAAGACAAACTACCAGGAGCAGTTTGTTCAAATGAACCAGGAAAAAAAACAATTGGCGCACTTCGCATGGAGTGGGTTGCGTTTATTAAGGAACAAGAAGAAGAGTTTTCTTCTACTGATGCAGAAGATTACTACGAAGAGTTGGTGAATAATTGTATTCATGAGCAGGCAGTAAAGAATGGTAAACGTGCGGATGGACGAGACATGAAAACGGTACGGCCACTGTTTGCAAAGGTGGGAGACATTTCTCCAACTGCTCACGGGACTGGAGTCTTCTATCGTGGAGGAACACACGTACTTGCCGTACTCACGCTCGGAGGACCAGATGATTCACAAATCATTGACTCAATTGAAGACAACACAAAGAAACGATTTATTCATCACTACAACTTTCCACCCTTCTCTGTTGGAGAGACGGGAAGAATAGGAGGATTTAACAGAAGAATGATTGGACATGGTGCCCTTGCTGAAAAAGCGTTGAGCGCTGTTATTCCAAACGAATCAGACTTCCCGTACACTATTCGATTGGTTTCAGAGAGCATGGCCTCAAATGGGTCTACTTCAATGGGATCGGTGTGTGCTAGTACACTTGCGTTAATGCACGGAGGGGTTCCAATCAAAAATCCCGTAGCAGGAATTGCTATGGGACTCATGATGAACAACGACGGCTACAAAGTGCTTACTGACATCCAAGGTCCAGAAGACCACCATGGAGACATGGACTTCAAAGTTGCAGGAACCAAAGAGGGAATTACCGCAATCCAAATGGACGTAAAAGTAGGGGGTATCCCGCTCAAAATTTTGAAGGAAGCGCTAGAAGATGCAAAAGTAGCACGTCTTCATATTCTTGAAACCATCACTGCTGAAATTAGCGAACCTCGAGCAGAACTAGCTCCAAACGCTCCCTATATTGAATCAATGAAAATCAATCCGGATGACATTGGTACCGTTATCGGAGGAGGAGGAAAGACCATCAACGGAATTAAAGATTCAACAGGAGTTGAAGGAATTTCAATTGAAGATGATGGGTCTATCTTTATCACGGGAAAGAAACCTGCCGTGCTTGAAGCAAAACAAATCATTAACGACATGACTCGAACCTATAAAAAGGGTGAGAAATTTGATGGAGTCATTACGAAGATCACCGACTTCGGTGCTTTTGTAAAAATAAACGCATTTGCTGAAGGCCTCGTGCACATTTCTGAGATTGCACCCTTCCGAGTAGAAAAGGTAACGGACTTCTTGAAGGAAGGTGGTACCGTTCCCGTTGTAGTGAAGGGAGTAGACGAAAGAGGTCGTATCTCCCTCTCCATTAAAGAAGTGAGTCCTGACTTGTTTAAAGACAAAGCTCCCAAGAAATAGAAATAACCCCACATTTGTGGGATTATTGGTTATTCTCCTTCTTCTGGAGATTGCTCTGAAACCACTTCCCTTGTTGCTTCTGTCGTTGGGGTAGAAACTTCCTCTTCTTTTTTTCCTCCAAATAATTTTCTGAAAAATCCCATATAGTTTATATAAATCTAATAATCCTTTCTATTATATTCTCTTTGGGTAATAGACACAATCTGATAAACTAGAAGCAAATGGCAGAAGGAGAGAATAAATTTGGAGGAAACTTAGATGACCTACGACAACGGGTTAATGAGCTTTCTAAACATGATAAGAATATTGAATATAACTTTGATAAAAGCACCGATACTGAGGTGGAGGGAAGTGAAGAGCCAGGAGGTGGTGGTGTAGCACGTAGGGAACCTTATATTAAAACAATACGGACCTACAAAAGTGACGTAGCAAGTACCATTAAAAAACAAAAAACATCTGTTGTTAGTGCGATCACTGCTGAGCTAGAAAAAGACGATACATTAGAAAAGTTTACTACCAAGAAAGATAAGGCAAAACTATATGTTACCTATGCACTAATAACACTCGCAGGACTCTTTGTTATCATCGGTATTGCGCTCATTTTTTACTTCACCTTAATTTATCAAGGAAATAAATCCGTTCTTCCTCCAGAAGTCGTTCCTTCCTTTATTTTCACCGAGCAACAAGAGAAGGTGGACCTTTCTGGAACCGACCGCAGGTCCGCGCTCCAACTACTCACTAACACAAAGGATATTGTGTCAGTATCTCTCGACGAAGTTGCTCTACTCTACCTCGTAGAAGGAGAATTGGTGTTTACCGCAGGTAAATTTCTAACACATATAGATGCACAAGTAAGCGGGGCATTCTTGCGCTCGCTTGCAGACGATATGAACATAGGTGTACATGTGTTTAAGGGGAATCAACCCTTTATCATCTTCAAAACTAACTTCTATGAAAATAGTTTTGCAGGAATGCTTCAATGGGAAAAAAACATGAATGAAGATCTTGCTCCGCTCTTCGGTCCAGTAGTTCAGTTAGAGCAGGGAACCACTACTGACACCCTGTTTAGTGCTTCTTCTTTCAGAGATAAGATATTCAAGAACAAAGACACCAGAATACTAACCCACGAAGGAAAGACAATCCTTATGTATTCCTTTGTTGATAAAAATACTATCTTACTTACTACCAACGAGGACACCTTTGAGGAAATCATTACCAGAATCACCTCAAATAGGATATAGGTTGCCAGAGGGGCAATATATTGATACTGTGTAGGCTATGATAGATACAGATACATTTAAAATACGTCTCGAAGAAGAATTAGTGCTTCTTGAAGCTGAACTAAAGACAGTTGCAAAGGTAAACCCTGATAATACAGCAGATTGGGAGCCGAAAGAAACTGATTTGCAGGTTTCTACAGCAGATGCAAATGAGCTTGCTGACAAGAGAGAACAGTACAAGGAAAATGATGCAATCTTGTATGATCTAGAAATTAGATACAACAACGTAAAGTTGGCACTGAAGAAAATAGAGGAGGGTAGTTACGGCGTTTGTGAAATAAGTGGGGAGGAAATTGAATTGGACAGACTTGAGGCAAATCCCGCAGCAAGAACTTGCAAGAAACATATTGGTGACGAAAAGAAACTGAAATAAAGCCTTGCTTGATAACTCCTATAATGTTAAACCGCGTAGAAGCTTCATTTCAGTTCCCGCCATCAGCATTTGTTCTAAACTCATATTTTTGTTAATTAAAAAA
>CAYQYW010000001.1:0-46815 GCA_964421995.1 uncultured Candidatus Saccharibacteria bacterium | reverse complement strand
TTCAGTTCCCGCCATCAGCATTTGTTCTAAACTCATATTTTTGTTAATTAAAAAAGACCCTTGTTTGAGGGTCTGCACTGTTATTACTTGATCTTTTTATACACTAAACATGCGCAAACCGTTTACTTATATAAAACCAGAAAAATGTTGCGTTTGTTTTCATATAATTAGTGTAACACTAGAAAGGATTGTATGCGCCTCGGATTTCAAAGTGAACATGTGGTCCTGTTGATTTACCGGTTAATCCAACATATCCAATTACCTGTCCTTGGATTACCTTCTGTCCAGGATATGAAATATTCTGTGAGTTGTGAGAATATAGTGTCTGAGTTCCGTTGTTGTGTTTAATTACAATATATTTTCCATATCCTCCATTCCACCCACTTGATTTGCTGATGATAACGGTACCAGAAGCCGAAGCAATAATTGGTGTTCCGGATGGAGCTCCAATATCCACCGCGTTATATCCATGTAGTCTCTGTGTCTTTGTACCTCCAGGAAGTGGATTAATGTAATACCCTTTATATGATGGCCCTGATGTACCTCGAGCAATTGAAGTTGAACCTGTATACTTTGGTGCTGCAATTTCTCCATCTGGAATGATCACTACTTGTCCAACGCTAAGCTTAATATCTGCATCAATATCGTTATATGCTACGATTTCATCAAGATCTCCCTGATATTTCTTTGTAATACTACGTAGTGTGTCTCCACTTATTACGGTATATCTAACACCAGTAATCGGAAGAATAACAAGAGTCTGTCCTGATTGTATATGAGATCCTCTTTTAATATCGTTGGCCCAGATAATAGTATTTGTTGAAACATTAAACATGCTCGCAATCTGAGACAGAGAATCTCCCTCTCGAACAACATAAATACTAATCTGATCACTTACTGGCTGATCTTCTATATTTGCCATGGTTCCAGACGGTCCTGCCTCTGAAAGAAGGGCAGATCCATCAACAATAATAATATCTCCTCCTCCTTTAGATGGATTAGGATCATAGTTCTGTGCAGCCCGAAGGAGTGGAATAGTTTGCGAGTTAAACAAAGACATTTCAACGGGCGCAACCATACTACCAGTGAATATACTTGCCATAAATGAAAAGACACTTCCATACACTACTGTTGGTACTATAAATAGAACAAGAAGTATCGACTTTAATCCGAATGACATTAGTGTCTGTATGATCGCCCAATTGCTGGGGTCTTTTGGAGATTGTTTTATAAGCCAAAAATTAGACTGAACCTCTCTCATTTTTCTAGTGAAGTGGCTTTGTTGAGCCATGTTTTCACTATCCTTTTCTGTATACTAGTCAACTATATACCCTCCAAATGATATGTCAACGAGTTTTCAACTTTGACATTTTTGGTGTTTTGTTGCTGAATAATACTTGTCAATTCTTAGGCAAACACTTCTATTTCTAGAAGACTAGTAGATCGCTCATCATGATGCTCTTACCATTCCCCGCTCCAATAAGCTACATCTTGCAATAGTGGCAAACGCGTGATTAATGGTTCAATATTTCACCTATGCTATAGTATTTCTGCATGGATTATCTTCTAGGACTCAACAAACAACAAAAAGAAGCAGTAGAGCACACTGAAGGTCCTCTTCTAGTGCTTGCTGGGGCGGGAGCCGGGAAAACTCGAGTAATTACCCACAGGATTATCCACCTGATACGGTCTGGAATTGCTCCAGAAAATATACTGGCAGTAACCTTCACCAACAAAGCAGCAGGAGAAATGAAGGAGCGAATGAAGAAACTAATGGAGGAGGACCGACCACAGCAAAAAACCTCTCCGTTTGTTGCCACCTTTCACTCACTAGGTGTCTACATACTGCGTCATCACGCAGACAAAATTGGACTAAACAGACATTTCACCATTTATGACAGGAATGACTCCGTAAAAGCAGTCAAAGAGGGAATTATTAATTCAGGATACGACCCGAAGCAGTACGAGCCACGAAAAGTACTCTCTGCCATTTCAAAGAACAAAGGAGACGGGGTTTCACTTGAAGACTACAGTCCAGGGAATAACTTCTTTAAAAAACTAATTGCTGAAGTTTGGAAAAAATATGAGGAAACACTGTTTAAGGAAAAAGCACTCGATTTTGATGATTTGCTTCTAAAGACGTACAGACTACTAAACGAAAACAAAGAGATTAAGAAAAACTACAATCGTATTTGGAAATACGTTCACATTGATGAGTACCAAGACACCAACAACGTTCAGTATGGAATTGCGCGAATGCTTTCAGAAAACAACAATATCTGTGTAGTGGGAGACATCGATCAAAACATCTACAGTTGGAGAGGAGCTGACATTGAAAACATATTAGCGTTTGAAAAACATTTCCCTGGAACAAAAACTATTTTGTTGGAGCAAAACTACCGTTCCACAAAAACAATCATTCAAGTTTCAAACGACATCATTAAGAAAAACACCAATCGAAAGGAAAAAAATCTGTTCACCGAAAATCATGATGGGGAGCTCCTTCATCTCTACGGAGCGTACGACGAACATGACGAAGCTCGTCACATCGCAGAAAAAGCAGGTGAATTAATCAATACTGGGTCGTCTCCGAAAGAAATTGCTGTACTCTATCGTGCAAACTTCCAGTCACGAGTATTGGAAGAAGCATTTATGTATAGTGGTATCCCCTACCGACTTCTTGGAACAAAATTCTTTGAACGAAAAGAAGTAAAGGACGTGCTTTCGTTTATTCGATTAGCACTAAACGGAGAAAGTTCTTCTGATCTCAAAAGAATTATTAACATTCCTGCGAGAGGAATAGGGAAGGTAACCCTTCTCAAGATCCTAGAGGGAAAACAAGATGAACTAAGTCCCGCAATGAGAGCTAAGGTTTCTGACTTCTATGAAATGGTTAATGATATTAGTAAACAGATATTTGTGCTTAAACCTTCTGAGTTGGTAAAGTTTGTTATTCAAAAAACCGGCATAAATTCGATGTACAAAAAAACAGAAGAAGACCAAGAACGAATAGAGAACATCAAAGAGTTGGTGACACTTTCAACAAAGTATGATCAGCTAGTGCCTGAAGACGGAATAGAGAAACTAATTGAAGAGGCAGCCCTACAGACTGACCAAGACGGTATTAAAAAAGAGGATGATGTGGTTACCCTCATGACGATTCATGCATCAAAAGGACTTGAATTTGATTATGTATTTATCACCGGCCTCGAGGAAGGACTCTTCCCACACGAGCGAATAGGAAGTGAGGAGAAAGACGACGAAGAAGAGCGAAGACTTTTCTATGTAGCACTAACGAGAGCGCGACAACGAGTATTTCTTACCTACACCAATGTGCGTACCATCTTTGGTAGCAAGCAGGTGAACATTCCATCTCAGTTTGTAAATGATATTGATCCAGAAATGATTGAGACAGAGGCAGGAGATGATGATTACAATTCTCAAAAAGTGGTGTATCTTGATTAATATGCGAGCAAAAAAATCACTGGGTCAACACTTCCTCACCTCTTCAAAAATTGCAGAGCAAATTGTAAACGCTGCTGAAATTAATGCCAGCGATATTGTGTTAGAGATAGGCCCCGGGAAGGGAATGCTCACCAAAGAATTGCTCAAGCAAGCAAAGAATGTAATTATTGTTGAGAAAGATACCGATCTCATTCCACAATTAAAAGAATTGTTTCATACAGAAATTAAGAGTGGTCAGCTTACCGTAGTAGAAGGGGATGCACTTCTTGTTTCATTGCCTTCATTTACAAAAGTGGTCGCAAACATTCCGTACTACATTACTGGGGAACTAACTCGATTCTTTCTTTCAAAAGAAGTTCAACCAAAAACTATCGTCTTCTTAGTACAAAAAGAAGTTGCGCACAGGATAGCGAGAGACACGAAAGAAAGTATTCTTTCATTGAGTGTAAAAGTATATGGGGAACCAAAGTACATTCAAACCGTAAAAGCACAATACTTTAATCCAAAACCAAAAGTTGATTCAGCAATTCTGCGAATTTCAAATATTAGTAAAAGATTTTTCAAAAACAAAGAAGAGGAGGAGGTATTTTTTTCTGTAATTAAAAAAAGCTTTGGGCAAAAGAGAAAAATGCTTATTAATAATTTAAGTGACGTTGGAGAAAAAGAGGAGCTAACTGCAACATTTCATGCCTGTGGTGTTGATCTTAAAACAAGAGCTGAGGCACTCTCAAAAGAGGATTTTATTTGCTTGATCCGAACAAAATAAACATTTTCTTTCCAGGAAATGGAACGGTGCTGATTGAACACACATCTGATCCTGGAGAAAGCCCTAGAAGCCATTGACCAACATGACTTGGTTCGCCGTGTAGATACCGCGCAGGTGGAGTATAGATAAATGGCCCTCCTATTGGCGGGCTTAGTGTAAGATACTTTCTAATTCCATCATCACATGTTTGTATAAAGGTAATTTTTCCTCCAAACGGACCTCCTCCTATCGCTGCCACTACCGGTTTATTAGTAGGGAAGACGTGCGCCATGCCCGCAAGCATGATCACAAACAACAAAATGATGATCGCTACTCTTTTCATATACAACAAGTATACCTTATACACATAAATTCTTATATATCTCGTCAATTTCTTTTGATATACTTACCCTGTGCGGCACTTCATGCCAAAAAAGGCAGCTTTAATTTTTACAGCCATTCTTTTTTCTGTGGCAATTATTTATTTTGCTGTTGCAGAAAAAAATAGTGGAGATGTGGTGGTTGTCCAGAAGCAATCCGCATTTGCGGTTCTTTCAGAAATTGCGATACTGGACTCTGATAAAGATGGACTGAAAGACTGGGAAGAAGAGCTGTGGAAAACAAACCCACACAACCCTGATACAGACGGAGACGGGACCACTGATAATGACGAACTAAACGTTGGAAGAAATCCAACTGTAGCAGGGCCCAATGATTTACTCAGTAGTGATGTTATTTCCTCTCTTAGTGAAAAGTCTTCTCCAAAAATTAAAATGAGTGTTTTTGCTGAAGAATTGTTTGTTGAGTACATAGAACTAAAGAACAGCGGCAAGCTAACTCCAAAAAGTGAACGAGCTCTGATTGAAAGAGTAGTTGCTAACAACATTAAGGGAGTTGTGTTTGAAAAATATACCGTTGAAAGGGTACATCTCGTTTCAGATAGTGAAGAAAATATACTAAACTATAAGGCGAACATACAAACAATTTTTCGGGAGTTTAAAAAGGTTGAGGAAAGTGAGTTAGTAACACTAGCGCGAGCACTTGAAACAAATTCAGAAGAGGATTTCAAAAAATTAGATTCATCGATTGCAATCTATGCTCCAATAATTAGTGATTTATCAAAACTAGAAGTTCCGCAGGAAGCTCGTTTTATACACGTCGACCTCCTCAATGGATTACATTATTTTGTAGGAACCATTATCAATATGCGTAATCTACAATCAAATCCTCTTGAGGCAATGGTGAGTATCAAGGAGTACGCCACTGTTGAAAATTATATTGGCACTGTCTTTACTGAGTTAAACGCATATTTTGAATACAAAGAATTAACGAGATAATACTATGTTTTATAAAAAACTAACAATTACACTACTTTTGCTGATGATGATTATTCCTTCTCTTTCTTATGCTCAAAATTCTCAAAAAGTTGAGTGTAAAAAAGAGAGTATTGGAAATATGCTTGGAAGCGGAAGCTTTGGTCAGTTGGTTCCCGTACAAGAAAAAGGGGAGTTGCTGAAGGTAGAGAAAAAAATACTTGAATTAACGGACACCATAACTGACAAGCTCTGCAACCTTGATGGTATTGTTGCAAAAGCAAGTGCAGATTTAATAAAAAAACTAACGGAGGAGGCAATAGAAGATATAAACACGGGACGTAATGGGAACCCACAATATATTGAAAATCGCGCTGTGCACTATGGAGCTGTTGGGGATGTGGTATTAGAAAATTTTTTCGAAGAGATAGAATCAGATACTATTAAGCGTTTAGTGACAGAAAACTATAGCAGATCATACAGCGAACGATCCAATTGTAACGGAGAAAGTCTGGACGATGAAGGTGGGTGGGAAGAATTCCGGAATTATATGTACAGCGACTGCGACGAGTACACAAAAATATTTAATGCAACCAACGAAGCTGCGACGAGAGTTAGTTGGGCAGTGCAGATGGAGAGAGAGAACACAAGAAATGGTTATTTCCCACGCTGTGAGGACGAAGAGAACATTTATTGTAATAAAATTGTTACGCCGGCATCAACTCTCGCGTGGGGGTTAGAGAGTATCCTTGATGCAAATACTGGCCTGGCTGTTGGTGCAGATAAAGTTGGTAATGATGTGGAAGAAAAACAAGTAGAAGTAACTCCTCAGGTTCTAAAAGAAGGAGGATTAAATGGACTGAACAAAAGCGGAGGAGGCATTGAATCGTTTCTTTCCCAATTACAAAATTTAACCAACAGCTCTAACAACAGCACACCAACAGGAAGGGACAATACATTGGTATATATAAATGGCATTATTGCAACAGAAAAAGCATACCGTAATACAAAAATAGAAACTCGGACAAGCCTAGAAGGAGCAGAATCTTTATTGGTTAGCTTAATTGCTTGCGACCCATCAAATGCGACACAGGTTGCAAGCTCGACGACAATTATTTCCAGCGATATTGCGCCAATTCTTAATACCATAAAAGCTGATATCATTGCATCAGAAAATATTATTATAATACTGGAAGCAATACAGACTCGATCAATTGAATCTGAGAGTAGCACGTCACTACAAAGTATTATCAGTGAAATTAATGCACTCGGTATACATACCTACTCAAGTACCGTATTGGCTGAAAGCCAAAGAGACGAAGTAGTTGAAGACATGAATACCATAAATAATGAGACCAACGCAAAATTGTTACTATGTCCTGGAACCTAATTACAAAAAAAATAATTCCTATACTACTCACACTAATCATTGTAGTTAGTGTACTTGCCCCAAGTACTGTTGGCGCTGACTCACATGAGGCTGAGGTTCCAACAGGACCACCTGAATACCGACTTGATTGTGGAGGTCTTTTTAAAGGCTTAAATTTCAATTGTGTTGGCGCGCAGGTAAGTATGGCCGCACTTAAATCTATTGGTGGTAGTTCTTTGGCGTTAACTGGTTTAGTTTTAGATTTTTCAATAAAAAAAACAGTCATTGAAGGAAACAAGTACTATGATAGTGAGGGGGTAAAAGCAGGATGGAAAATATTACGAGATTTAGCAAATATATTCTTTATTTTTATACTCCTCTTTATTGGAATTTCTACCATTCTTCAGTCAACCAAGTTTGGCTATAAAGCGGTGTTAAAAAACCTTATTATCATGGCACTTTTGGTGAATTTTAGCTTTTTTGTTACTCAAGTAGTTATTGATGTTTCGAATGTGGCTTCAGTAGAAATATATGAAGCAATTGGATCAGAAGATGGTATTTCTAAAACGTTTAAAAACCAACTAAGACTTTCAACAGTATTTGAAGACAATGGTTTCCAAGCAGAAATAGATAATAACGACGACAAAGGCAAAGCCGTGTATGGAAAAATAATGACCATAGGTATCTTTGGCACCTTATTGTTTTTTGTAATAGCCTTTATTTTTATGGCCACCGCCATACTCTTTGTTTCTCGTGTCGTAGTCCTCTCGTTTGTTTTGGTGACTTCTCCATTAGCCTTTGCTGCTCTTGTTCTTCCTGGAACACTTAAGTGGTTCCAACATTGGTTTAAGGCGCTTATAGCAAATGCATTTTTTGCGCCAATATATTTAATGGGAGTATTTCTTTCGCTTGAAATACTGAAAGTCATTGGAGAAGATAGCGGGGAAGCGTCGTTTGCACAAGCACTTATATCGGGAGACTCCCCAAGTATGGGGATTGTTCTTGATTTTATGATTATTGCTGGATTTATGGTTGCTTCATTAATTGTTGCAAAACAATTAGGTGCAGTTGGAGCAACGGGTACATTGAACCTTGGAAAGAAGATAGTGAAAGGAACAGCAGGAGGGCTTGCACGACAAACCGTTGGTCGTTTTGGTGCTGGAGTTGCTGCCACAGGCAGACTGGTAAAAACAGTTCCTCTTGTGGGAGGTTTGGTTGGGGCACCACTAACTACCATTGGGAACCTTGCTGCCGAGGCAAAATATGGTTCTGACAAATCGTATAGAGAGACAAAGAAAGAAGGTATCACAGCAAAAGTTAAGGAGGCTGAAGATTTAAAGAAAGATGTTGATAATTTGACCCCAGGCGTCCTTAAGAAGCTTAAACTTGGAGATAAAGCTAAGAGAGCATATGGTAAAAGAGTGCTTCCAGGATTTATAGTTCCAGGAGGAACAGAGACGCGTGAGGAAATTCTAAAAACAACTGAAGACAGGAAATATACCAAGGAGGTTGATTCTGCAGAAAAAGAATATGTTACAGAAATAGAGAATGAAAAAACTGTATTAAAAGAAACCTTCAAAAAAGACCCCGAGTTCGAAAAAGAAGTGAACAGTGAAATGTCTAAGGGCGGAGAAACAAAAGAGCTTAACGAGCTTAATGAATCACTTCAAAAACTAATCAAACTGGAAAAGAGAGAGCTAAAACAAGGACGAACAAAAAAGAGTAGGGAACACACTGCCAACCGTATTAAGATAGAGAAAGAAATGGCTAATATACAAACGTTAGCAATACACCGGGTGATTGAAAATAAAATTGAAGTACTAGATGCCGAAGAGCGTTCTTCTAGTTCAGACACTAGTGCAATACTTCATGAAAAACGAGCACTAAAGAGACAAAAACAAAAAATTGATAGAGCGGCAAGTGTAAGAAATCAAACACAGAACGAATACCTTAACCAAATTAGGGAGCCGCTTCCATCCGAAGTAGAAACTCCAAACAAATAATCTTAGCAACATGAACAATCTATTAAAAACTAAGGAGGAAATAAAAAAGAAGTTTTCGGTGCTTCCTAAAAAAATTCAAGCTGCATTATACAGCCCTGAGATGATCAGCCTCCTCGAGGAAATTGGGAAAAAACACAATCTACACATAGACAAGGTAGAGTACCTCATGTTGGCGGTTGAAGATGTAATGGTTGGAGCTGTTCGTGCTGATCAATTTATAGACCACGTCGCAAAAGAACTTGAACTACCACAAGAAGAAGCAGAGAAAATTGCACAAGAAGTAGACCAACAAATATTTGAGAACATACGGGACGCAATTAAATCTTTATCTCATAAAAAAGAGGCGGTCACTGCACCTAAAAAAACCGAGCTACCTGTGGTAGCTACTACACATGAAATCAGCAAACCAGAAGATGTGGGTGGAACAGCTCCAACAACAACTATCCCTGTAGAAAACGAAACGAAACGAACGATCGCAGATATAAAAACAAAGATGGCAACCTCAAACCCCGTGGTAGAAAGCAACTACGATATTGACCCCTATCACGAACCAATAGAATAATAAACAGTTCTGTTTTCCGAGGTAACGGTGATCAGTGTATACTACCTATATGCGATTTGAAGTTCCGCAATTTATTGATGTGGAGGACAAGATTTTTGGTCCTCTTACTTTTAAGCAGTTTGTATACGTAGCAGGAGGAGTTGGGTTTGCGGTTGTTATGTTTTTACTGGTTCCGTTCTTCTTTGTGGTTTTACTTGCAGGACCCGTATTACTACTAAGTGCCGCACTTGCCTTCTATAAGATAAACGACAGACCGTTCATTCAAGTAGTAGAATCTGCATTCTACTACTTCATCAACAAAAGACTGTATGTATGGAAGAAACAAAACAAGAAAATTGCCAAGAGGGAAGATAAGGAGACAGACACCACACCCTATGTTCCAAAGCTGTCAGAAAATAAATTAAAGGACCTTTCTTGGAGTTTAGACATAAAAGAAAGTTTGTATGGAGACGATACAGAAGTAAAAGTACGTAAGACAGAGAAACCAAAGATTGAATTCGAACTATAATGGCAACCACAACAAAATCACAAGCAACCCAAGACTTTGTACCCATTGAGGAGGTGAGGGATGGAATTGTGGTACTCAAGGGTGGCGGACTACGAGGAGTGCTTATGGCCTCCTCTTTAAACCTCGCCCTTAAATCACAAGATGAACAAGCAGCAATTCTTTTTCAATTCCAAAATTTCCTTAACTCGCTTGATTTTACCGTACAACTATTTATCCAATCACGTGCGTTAGACATACGTCCGTACATTGCACTTCTTGAGGAACGATTTACTGCACAAACAAACGAACTCATGAAGATACAGGTGCGGGAATATATTGAATTCATTAAAACATTCACCGAGGGAGCAGAAATAATGACGAAACATTTTTTCATTATCGTTCCATACACTCCTTCAATCTTTGATACATCATCAGCAGGACTGTTCGGTAAAAAAAAGAAAAACATTGGAGAAAAAAATGCAACGTTCGAAGAAAATAGAAGTCAATTAGAACAGCGAATGGCTTCGGTGCAAGGAGGATTATCACGAACGGGAGTGCGAGCAGCAAAGCTTGGAACAGAAGAGGTGGTGGAACTCTTCTACAAGATGTTTAACTTAGGCGAACTAGAGAGACCAATAGCAGTAAACCAACAACAATAATGGCATTATTTAATTTTGGAAAAAAGAAAAGCGATGTAGAGGTTCAAGCAATTCTCCCTCAAGAGATATATGAAGCGGGGACACTTAACCTTAAAGATGTCTTGGCGCCAAGTGCCCTTCAGATAACTCCGCGAGAATTAAACTTGGGAGATAAAATTGCGAGGACCTTCTTTGTCATCTCGTACCCAAAGTTCTTGAACAACAACTGGTTTACCCCTGTTATTAACTTAGACAAAGTCTTTGATATATCAATATTTATTCACCCTATTGATACTGCAGCCGTACTTAAGAAATTCCAAAAGAAAGTTGCTGAAGTACAAAGCCAAATCAGTATTCGTGCAGACAAGGGAATGGTGCGAGATCCTGTACTAGATCAGTCATACCAAAACCTTGAACGACTTCGTGATCAGCTGCAACAAGCTCAAGAGAAAATTTTTGATGTTGGGGTGTACATCACCATATATGGAGAATCAAAAGAGGAGTTAGACAAAATTGAATCAGAACTAAAATCAATTCTTGAATCTCAACTAATCTATGTAAAACCAGCTCTCTTTCAACAAGAACAAGGGTACAAGAGTGTGCTCCCCATTGCGACCGACAAGCTTCGAGTTAATTCAAAGCTAAACTCTTCACCTCTTTCTACGCTATTCCCGTTTGTTTCTTTTGATCTAACCTCAGACTCAGGGATTTTATATGGAATAAACAGGCATAACTCTAGTTTAGTGTTGTTTGATCGATTTTCACTTGAAAACTATAACTCAGTACTGTTTGCAAAGTCTGGTGCTGGTAAATCCTACGCAGTAAAGCTAGAAATCTTACGATCACTTATGTTTGACGTAGAAGTTATTGTGATTGACCCAGAGAGAGAATATGAATACATTGCAGAAGCTACAGGAGGAAGGTATTTCAATATTTCTCTTTCGTCTGAGCATCACATCAACCCGTTTGACCTTCCGGTGATTCAAGAAGATGAGGCGCCAGCTGATATTCTCCGAAATAATATTGTTTCTCTTGTTGGATTATTCCGAATAATGCTTGGTGGCCTGACACCAGAAGAGGACGCTCTTATCGACCAAGCAATTACTGAGACATATGCGCTTAAGGATATTACCAGCAACAATGATTTCTCAAATATCAATCCTCCGCTTCTTTCTGATTTTGAAATTGTACTTTCTGGAATTGAAGGAAGTGAGTCTTTGGTACAACGACTTCATAAATATACTAAAGGAACCTGGGCAGGATTTATTAATAGACCAACAAATGTTGATATTAATAAAAAACTTGTAGTGTTCTCTGTTCGAGATATGGAGGACGAACTAAAACCTGTTGCAATGTACATTGTGACCAACTTCATTTGGACAATAATTAGAAGGGAGTTGAAGAAGCGACTTCTGGTGGTGGATGAGGCGTGGTGGATGATGAAATCAGAGGACACTGCGTCCTTTCTCTATGGAATTGCAAAGAGAGGAAGAAAATATTTCCTAGGGCTTGCGACGATCACTCAAGATGTTGATGACTTTCTTCGGTCTCCCTATGGAGTTCCCATGCTCACCAACTCATCGATACAACTACTACTAAAACAGTCTCCAACATCAATTGACGTGGTTCAAAAAACATTTAATTTAACTGATGAAGAGAAATTCTTGTTACTAGAATCTAATGTAGGGGAGGGCATCTTCTTTGCAGGAGTGAAGCATGTTGCAATAAAAATTATTGCCTCCTACACGGAAGATCAAATCATTACCTCTGACCCCTCTCAACTCCTTTCCAGAAAGAAAGCTGAAAAAGAAACTCAAAAAGAGTAATATGGCTGCACACGCACAAAAGGTTGGTATGATAACAACAGTATCATTATTGGGAGTTGCAATTATTGTTGATTTAATACAATTAGCTACAAAACTTCTTCACTTTATACCAGTGATTGGCAATATGTCAGCCGTATTAATAGGGATGTTCTTAACAATGATGTCCTTTGTTATTTTTCCGTTGTGGATGCAAATTGCTGGTATATTAAGAATGTATCATCTACTACCTCTACTGTTTACCACGTCAGCAGAAATCATACCGTTAGTAAATGCCGTACCAGGGTGGACAGGTTTTATTGCCTTCTCAATTTTTGTGGCAAACAGGAAAGCCAAGTATAATAAACAAACACAATGAGATTTTTTACCTACATAGCAATTTTTATTTTTTTCATATTTCCTCTCGCTGGAAACGCTCAGGTGGTTTATTTTGATGATTTTAAAGTAATCATAACGCCCAAAAACCCCGGTCCAGAGGAACAAGTAACGCTTAAAGCTAGTGATGCTTCTTTTAGTGCCTACCAATCATACTTCACTTGGTATGTTAGTGGGGTATTAGTAGAACAAGGACTTGGGGAAGATAAAATAATACTCAACTCAGGAAAAGCAAACCAACAAAAAGTTGTTCGAGTCACTATAAACACAAACAACAATACTTTTATAGAAGAACAGTTAGTTATTCAGCCAGTGGAGGTAACCGTTCTATGGCAAGCAGACACGATAGTTCCTCCAATTTACAAAGGAAAACCACTCTATTCACCTGCGTCAGACGTTACTTTTATAGCACTTCCTAATGTGTTTCAAAATGGAGTCAGAGTACCTTCTAAAAATTTACTATATACATGGAGCGATAATCAAAGAGTCCTCGGACACCTCTCTGGTGTAGGTAAAGATACCATCACTCTAAACAAGGGGGTTATTTTAAGAAATTTTGTACTCAGTGTACAGGTAGAGACAACGGACAGATTGCTTTCTGGTAGTCGTAGCATTGTGGTCCCTATAACCGACCCTGAAATAGTACTGTATGAAAATGATCCATTGATTGGAGTGAAATATGAAAAAGCAATAGGAGATGAAGTTTCCTTTGCAAAAGATGAAGTTTCAATACAAGCGACATCATTTTTCTTTTCACCTGGTGACGTGTCCTATTCTTGGAACATTGATAGAAAAACGATCAACAATAATAAAAATACTATTGTGTTACGTTCACCAGGAGGAGAGAGTGCTTTTTCTTCTATCTCTACAAAAATAACGCACCCTAATTTTTTCCTACAATCAGCAAGAAATGCATTTAGAATAAAATTTAATACTCCTTTGTTAGAAAATTTCTTTACTTTTTAATTATGAAAAACAATATTCTAGTAATCCTTTTTACCTTCTTTGTTACCGTGACTATTGCACACGCACAGGAATACCAATTACTACAAAAACTGCCTGGGGTCGGGAATACTACTAATCTTGCCGATTTAGTTTCTGCATTAATAAACATCATGATAGCAATTGGAGTATTACTTGCTGTAATGATGCTGTCGGTGGGAGGTTTCCAGTACATGGGTCAGGAAGCAGTATCTTCAAAAGAAGATGCAAAAAAAACCATGACACAAGCTATTTTGGGGCTAATGATTATATTTGGAGCGTATTTAATTCTATACATAATAAATCCAGACATATTACATATTAGATTTCTTAATTAACATATGAATAGACAAACAATAATAATCACCGTACTACTCCTCACAGCAATTCTTATTGGTTCTTTTGTAATTTTTACTATAATCAATACTCAGCAACAAGAGGTTTCTGAAGAAAAATCATTTTTTGATACGATATTTCTTTTTGGAGGAACACCGAACGTTACAAGAATACCAGAAACAACACCGCCGCAAGCTCCGGTGATTGAAGAGACAGGTGTTGCACCAGCACTCCGACATGTGTCATCATTCCCAATTGCTGGAGTAGTAGTGTTCCAAAAAGACGAAGCGGAGATAATACGATATGCAGAAAAAGGATCTTCCCATATTTATGAAACAAAAACAACTCTACTTGGACAGGAAAAAATTTCAAATACTACTATTCCAAAAATCTTTAATGCACTATGGCTTCCTGATAATTCATCATTAATTCTTCAATATATAAATGAGCGTGGGAAAGTTGAAAATTTCTATGCTGAGCTTAGTGAAAACTCACTTGATGGATCATTCCTTCGAAGCGGGGCAGAGCAAATTGCCGTTGTAGACAATACAATACGCTACATTGTACAGACCGATTCTGGGTCTCGTTTAATGACTGCGCGCCCTGATGGAACAAGAGAACGACAACTATACAGTTCTGCTTTTAAAGATTGGTCAGTAAGTTGGTGGAGTCCTACACTTGCAATCCTTACCACAAAACCTTCGTACAACACTCCAGGGTTTAGTTTCTTCCTTAACACAAACTCAGGACGACTTACAAAAATACTCGATTCGATTCTTGGACTTACCATACTTGCAAACACCAAAACAGGTGATGTCTTAGTGTCAGCAACTGCTCGTGGAGACCTTTCACTTCGAGTATACAATACTGAAACAGAAACATTCAAAGATGCTGGTATAACAACACTTCCAGAAAAATGTGTGTGGGCTGAAAAAGATACCGCGTATTGTGCGGTACCTAAAATTATAGAAAACGCTTCCTATCCTGATGATTGGTACAAAGGGCTTGTTTCTTTTTCAGATGATATTTGGATTATTAATGTAGAAACAGAAACTACTGAACTAGTGAGTGAGCTTGAAGAGATAGACGGCATTAACCTAACACTCTCTCCAAGTAAAGAATATTTACTGTTCACCAATAAAAAAGATTCTACCTTATGGAGTCTTCGTCTAAAAAAGTAATTTAAAGTTCTTTTACTTTATAGTTTGCAAACAAGCCATTTATCTTCTGTTGGGGATAGGTGGTTTCTTTTTTATATAGAAACGGTAGGGTAAAACTATACGCTAAGTAAACTAAATTATGAGAAAAAAATCAGCAGAAAGTGCACCGAGGAATAAAAGTAAGATTGGACTTGTTTTTGCTTCTATTTTTGCACTTGTCACTCCTGCACATGCTCAAGATAAAATATACCCTGAGTGTTTAGATCATAAAGAAGGATATGAGAGAGAATCGTGTCAAAGAATCATGAAAATGCGGGAACGAGAAGCAATAGAAGCAGCGGAACGAAGAGTAGTGCAGGAGAGGAAGAACAGAGAGAGTGATGAAAGAATGAAAGAGTGGACAAAAAGATACGACGAAAGAGGTGACTGGAAAAAATTTACACAACAATTAAATGATTTTACTGATAGTGCAGACAAAGCAATATCAAGACAGAGATTACGAGACGGTATAGAAAAGGGAGAAAATGTTACTATAACCATAGAAACCTCTAAGATGAGTGATCAGGAATTTAGAAGTTGGGTTAATAGCTACTGCAACAAAGAAGCAACAAAATTAGCTGCGTTCCTCTCAGGTTTTAGAGTAAAAAGTAGTGACCTAAGAGAACTTAGAAGAAGAGACGGGTCTTTTAGTTGTATATTAAATCAAGCAGGACTACGTCACTACCAAAAAGAAGTTGCTCAATAAAACAATTGTAATTGTAGAAAAACAAACCATCTATTCCTTACTGGGGAATAGATGGTTTTGTATAAAATTCGTAGGTAGAAAACTAAATAGCAACATAAACATTTTCTATTTCTTCCGAATCACCACCCTCCTAAAAGGACCTTCCCCTTCTGAACCGGTAGTGACATGTTCATCATCAGTAAATAAAGAGTGAACAATTAACCGCTCATAGGAGTTCATAGGATCTAACTCAACGTCTGTTCCAAACAGCTTCACTCGCTCTGCCGCAACCTTCGCCCTACTCTGTAGTTCATCTAGTATTTTTTTACGATATCCGTTCACGTCAATAGTACATCGTACTTCCTCACCAAATTTTTTAGCAAAGATTCTATTAAAAATTATATTGAGTGCTTGAAGCGTTTCTCCATCAGGACCAATAAGGATTCCTGAGTCATTAGTGTGAATGGTAAAGAGGGGACTGGCTGGTGTTTCAACTACCTCAATATCTGAGAACTCTATAGTAAGTTTAGTAAGTAATTTCTCTATTTCTTTTTTAATTTCCTCCTGATTCATAATCCTTCTTGATATTCTTGCGAACCCATAATTCTTGTCCAACTGCAAATATATTACTGGTTACCCAGTATAATGCAACTGCTGCTGAAATAGCGTAGGCAATAAATACGATAATCACCGGTAGAACATATCTCATTTGAATATGGAAACTTCGTGCAAAATCATCTTTCATTGAATCTCCTTCTTTTCTTGGCTTCATTGGTGGAAGCGCCAGTTTTGCTTGGAAAAACTGAGAAATACCCGCAAGAAGTGCAAGAATCATGTTCTTTCCGGACATGTCTACAATTCCTAAGAAGTTCATGTTTACTACTTCAGGTAAAGAAACAAAAGGATAGAGAATATCTACATTAACTGATGGAAGTCCTCCTTTGAAGAAAATCCAATACAATGCAAAAATTACGGGGAGTTGAATGAACAGCGTGAGAATACTAGAAAAAGGATTAATCCCTTTCTCTTTATACAACGCCATTGTTTCCTTGGCTTGTTTCTCTCGATCGTCCTTAAAATCATCTTTAATCTTTTTTAGTGGTTCTTCAATTTCCTTAACCAGCATTTGTGTTCGAACAGCTTTAATAGAAAGAGGAAAGAGTACTAATTTAGTAATAATGGTAAGTGAAATAACTGCAATTCCAACATCGGCGTATGGAACAATGTTAATCAAAAAAATCAACCCGTTATATAATGGGTTGTATACAGTGGCCGCAAAAAAATCTGAAATCATTCGTTCATTTTACACTAAAAGTAACAAAAAACCATCTTTTTGGTGGTTTTTTGTTAGTCTCTTTTTTTACCAATTGCTTTATCCAGTTTCTTTATCAACTTGGCTAACTCTTCTGCTTCTGTGTCTACTTTTGCGTGAAGATGAAATGCTTCTGAAATTTTCATGTACTAACAGTAAATCAAACTTTACTTAAAACATCAACTATCTCACCCTTCATTTTCTCAAACGAAAGTTTTTCTATACCTTTTTTAGCAAAGAAAATACCACGAAGTGGCTTAATTTCTATTTTTTTGAGAATGTTGTATCCTCTTCTTTTAATTTTATTACGTAAAATGACTTCTTTTGCTACTTTTTTAGGCACCACAAATGCTACTCTAGTGTATGTATCATCAAAAACAACCCGTGCGTATAGGTGGGAAGTATGAAAAGTCCTTCCTTTACTAATTATTTCAGGAAATTCAGACTTATGTAGCTTTCTCTTTTTAGGGAGCATTATATTATACAGACAGTTTTGCTCGTGCTTTTGCTCGTCTGTTTCGTATAATGTTCTTGCCAGCAGTAGACTTGGATCGTACTAGAAATCCGTGTGTCTTTGCTCTTTTTCTTTTTTTTGGTTGATATGTTCTTTTAGGCATAATAATTGTTATACACAGGTTATAAACACTTTATTAACATAATTTAGGATTTTGGGCAAGTACTAAATCTGCCAACATCAGATATAATAATACAAAATCATCATTATGGATACACCGATCGACAATAAGCAACTTTGGGAAAATACACTGCTTGAAGTAGAAGCAACTATTTCAAAAGCTAACTTTACCACATGGTTTAAAGATACATATATTGTTAAACGAGAAGCGGGGATTATTTTTATCGGCGTACCCAACCAATTCACTAAAGAGTGGTTGGTAAAAAAACACCACAAGTTTGTTTTAAAAACACTTCGTTCGTTTGTAGAAGAAGTTCGTGGGGTTGAGTTTATTGTTTCAAAAAATAAATGTATTGAAGAAAAAAATGAACAACAACCGCCGGTGTTTAGTGGGGAACTACCATTAAAAGAATACTACGTTAATAGAAGTAGCAATCTAAACCCTCGATATGTTTTTGATTCTTTTATTGTTGGACAATTTAATGAATTTGCCTATGCTGCCTCACAAGCAGTAATAAATGAACCAGGAATAACCTACAACCCTCTTTTTGTATATGGAGATACAGGGTTTGGTAAAACACATTTAATTCAATCAATAGGAAACCAACTAAAAAAAAGAAACTCAAACAGAAAAATCTTCTACGTTACTTCAGAAAAGTTTGCAAATGATTATGTGAGTGCTCTACAGAACAAAACGATTAGTGTGTTCAAAGATAAGTATCGTCAATATGATGTGTTTATTATGGACGACATACAATTCCTTTCAAAGAAAGAAAAGATTCAAGAAGAGTTGTTTCATTTGTTCAACACCCTATACGACAACAATAAACAAATTATTTTCTCTTCTGATAAACACCCTAATCAAATACCTGATATTGCAGACCGATTAAAATCTCGTTTTGCACAAGGTATGATTGTAGATATTTCTGAGCCTGATCACGACTCTCGAGTTGCAATTATTCGGTCTAAGTCAAAAGCTAATAACTATAATATTCCAGATGACATTGTAGATTTCTTAGCATCTTCAATTAATGGAAGTATTAGAGATCTTGAAGGTGTTCTAAACGCCGTAATGTGCCAAGCACAACTCAAAGGTGCTATTCCTCCAATAAGCGACTTAAAGACGCTTATAAAGGAAAGTATGAGGCCTCGGAAGACGCTGTCAGTGGAAGAGGTAGTTAAACAAGTATCTGGATTTTTTAATGTTGACGACGACCTTATTTACGCAAAAACAAGAAAGAAGGAGATTGTTCGACCACGACAACTGATTATGTATATCCTTCGAGAAGACTTACACATGTCCTACCCAACTATAGGTACTAAACTTGGAGGAAGAGACCACACTACGGTAATACACTCATATGAAAAGATTCGTGAAAACCTTAAAGTAGACACACAACTACAAGACGATTTGGATCATATTCAAACCTTGTTGAAATAGTTGTGTATAAGTAGGGGTGAGGTGAGTTAATAAGTTGTAGATAAGTTATGAAAGTAAAAAATAAAATAAAATAATTAAGTTATCAACAAATTATCACTGTAGTTACCACTGTAGTTATAAACACAACAAATACAGAAGGAGATATACAACAAAACATATAATAGTTTATCAACACTATCAACACACCTAATAATAACAATAACTTCAAGAAAACTATGAACATACAATTATTAAAATCAGATCTTCTTATCGCATTAAGTCTTGCAGAAAAGATAAGTGGTAAGAATTTAACCCTACCTGTTTTAAATTGTTTACTACTTACTGCTGAAAAAAATAAATTATCTATTAAATCAACTAATTTAGATTTAGGTATTGATATTCAAGTGTTAGGAACTATAACAGAAGAAGGAGTTGTTGCGGTGTCCGGAAGTGTATTGTTTGGAGTAGTTTCAAACACTAACTCAAAAAAAATTAATTTAAAGGTAAAGAACGGTAATTTAATCGTAAAGACAAACGAGAATACCTCTCTTGTTAAAACACAACCACATGAAGATTTTCCAACACTACCAACCATAGAAGAAGCTACTTCTTTTACAATTACTGCAACTGAACTACTTCACGGAATTAAGTCTGTGTGGTACGCAGCATCGATATCCACTATTAAACCAGAGTTATCCAGTGTTTTTATTTACTCTGATAAAAATGGCTTAGTATTTGTGTCTACCGACTCATTTAGATTAGCTGAAAAAATAATACATCCTAAAAACCCAGTAGATTTTGAACCACTACTAATACCTTCAAGAAATATTCCAGACATTATTAGGGTATTAGATCAAATAGGTGGGGAAGTGGAGGTGAGCTTCAACAAAAACCAAATTTCGTTTGTGTTGAATGGAGTATATTTAACCTCACGACTGATCGACGGATCATTTCCTGATTATCGACAAATTATTCCTAAAGAATTTACAACAGAGATTATTATGTTAAAGGCTGACGCAGAGTCTGCTCTTAAAAAAACAAATATTTTTCTAGATAAGTTTAATCAAGTTGGATTTTCTATTAAACCAAAAGATAAATTGGTGGTGTTGTCGTCAAAAAACCAAGATATTGGAGAAACAGAAGAATCAGTACAAACAGCAGCTACGGGAGACAGCCTAGAAATTAATTTTAATCAAAAGTATATTGTAGATTCTTTTCAGTCACTAGCTACCGACAGTGTTTCATTTTCTTTTGCGGGGATTGGACGACCTATGGTAATAAAAGGTGTGGGGGATATCTCGTTCCTTTACCTAGTCATGCCGATGAATAGGTAGACAATATGAAAAACCTTTCTAATTATTTGGGAAAATTTAAAAATATAAAGCCACCTAAGAGATCAATACTCAATAAATTTATTGAAGTGGTGTATGAAGTTTGTGGGATACAACTAAAAAACTTCGAAGTGGGGATTCAAAACCACATAATTTTTGTTACAACAAACCCCACGGTAAAAAGTGAAATTGTTCTTAATAAAGGAAAAATAATAAGAGGAATGAATACTCATGGGTTTAATGTAGTTAAGGAGATACGCTAAACACAACCTCCTTCTCTCCTTTATTCAAAACACTATCGTACGCAACAACTTTTAAAACATTGTTGTTTTTTATTCCGTCTACATTGTTTGACTTAAAGGAAACAGAAAAAGGAACTTTAGTAGAAGATCCAACAAATTCTCCATTAACAAAATAATTCACTTTTGAAAGAGGGAAGCGACTTGCGTTCTTTATACTAATCACAATGTTGTTATTACCACTATACGTAATACCTGCTACAGGGCTCAAAATTGATATATTAGGACTGTACGCAGGGAGATGTATATCATCATACTCAGTAGGAATGATAACGTCTCCTAAGTTGATATTATTATCTTCTTTCCACTGTTCTACACCATATTCCCACAAATTAAATTGAGAATCTCTCTCTGGGTATTCTGGTTTTTCTCCACGAGGGTCTCTTTTGTTTACCCAGTATAGGATGGAATGAATATTAGAGGGAACAACAGACTTTCGTAGTTCTTCTGGTGTATATTCTGTTGCTAATTTTCCACTCAAGGAATCAATCAGTACTTCTTCACCACCCTGCCAAACTCCCTTCATTACTGGTTTTAGCTTAGCCTCGTTTATGGGGCGAGGTTTTTTAAACTTCTCTTGGTTGTCTCGAAGAAGAACTTCTTTCATAAAAGCATTCCACATTGGAGCAACAATAAATCCAGCAACTCGTTTTTCCATAGGAGAGTTGTCGTTGTTTCCTGCCCAGGTACCAACAGCAATTTCTGGTGTGTAGCCAACGATCCAGGCGTCTCGATATTGATTGGTCGTTCCAGTTTTTGCAGCAACATCTCTTCCAGGGAAGTAGAGTTGTGAGTATTCGCCAAACGCAGGAGCTCTCGCGTCGTTGTCAGACAGAATGTCAGTGATTTGAAGCGCTGTTTGTTCTTTAAGGATTCTTTGTTCGTTGTGTTTGAACTCCTCAATAATATTTCCGTTGCTGTCTTCAATTTTTAATATTGAAACATTTTGGTTTTTAATACCATTGTTTGCAAACACACCGTACGCTCCCGTAATATCAAGAAGAGAAACCTCACCTCCTCCAAGAACCAACGTAAGTCCATATCTGTTTACGTCAGTGAGACTTCGAATTCCCATCTGCTGTGAAAGGTTAAGTGAGTCTCGGAGCCCCGCAAGGTATAATACTTTAATTGCAGGGATGTTTACCGATTGGGCAAGTGCGTTTCTGAAGGTTATCGGACCACTGTATATGCCATCATAATTCTCAGGAGTGTAACACTCTTCTTTCTCAGTTTCGTATTCGTCTGGTTCACATTCTGTGGAGAACTGTGTTTTTGTGTTGAAAACTACTGTTTCTGGAGTGTAGCCTTTATTGAGTGCTTCTGCGTAGACGAATGGCTTGAACGCAGAACCAGGCTGTCTGTTTGAAGCGATTGCAACGTTAAAGTTCCCATCAATTTTATCATCAAAGTAGTTACGAGATCCCACCATCACTAAAATTTGCCCCGTCTTGGGGTCTGTTGCAACTAATGCTGCGTTACTTGCATTGAATTTTTCTTGATTTCCTTCTGCGTATTGATAGAGAACATCCTCAGCTATTTTTTGAAGTTCATAGTCAATAGTAGTGATGACATTAAAACCACGCTCTTCCAGTGCTCGCTTTCCATACTTACTTTCCAAGTATTGCTGTACGTAGAAAACAAAATGAGGAGCCTTGATTCCTAAATCTTGCTGTTTTGAAAACTCTACTTCTTCTTGTAAGGCGTTCTCATGTTCTTCTTCGGTAATAAATTTGTTTTCTAACATTCTTCGAAGTACCAGGTTTTTTCTCACCTCAAGCCTGTCGAGGTTATTTCCGTAGGGAGAGAAGAAGGTGGGAGCTTGTGGAAGGGCGGCCAAGTATGCTGACTCAGCGAGGGTGAGATCACGAGATGATTTACTAAAAAATCGCTCGCTCGCTTCTTCTATCCCATAGATGTTTCCACCGTATGGAGATTCATTTAAGTAGAACTCTAGGATTTTTTCTTTTGAATACACACGTTCTAGTTTTAATGCAAGAATCCATTCTTTTATTTTTCTTGAAATTTTCTTTTTTGATACCAAAATTGAATTTTTCACCACCTGTTGGGTGATGGTGGAACCACCTTGTGAGAAGCCAAACGATGTTAGGTTTACCAATACTGCCCGAATAATCGCAGTTGGTTTTATTCCTATGTGTCGATAGAATTCTGCATCTTCAATAGCAACAGTAGCGTTTTTAATATTTCGAGACATTTCCTCGTAGGGGATTACCGTTCGTTGAATATCTTGACGTAAGTCATAGAGCAACACGTCTCCTGTGCGGTCATAGATTTTAGTTGATTGTTCAACCTTTCGTTGTTCAAATCCCTTTAAATCAGGCGCTTTTAGAGAAGAAGCCCACAACAGAAGGGCTCCAGAGGTAAGGAGTCCAATAATAATTACTATGGCAAATAATTTTTTCATAAACACCACCCCATGATACAATTTTATGTATGTTTACGAAAGTTATTACAGACGAAAAGAAAATAGATGAACTTCTAACGAGAGGGGTTGCTGAGGTGATACAGCCAGACTCATTAAAAAAGAAATTAATGTCTGGTAAACAACTTCGCATTAAGTTGGGGATTGATCCAACGAGCCCCAATATTCATTTAGGAAGAACGGTTCCGTTGATGAAACTAAGAGATTTTCAGCAATTAGGGCACAAAATTGTTTTCATAATAGGAGATGCTACTGGGGTAATAGGAGACACGTCTGATAAAGAGAGTGAGCGTCCCCTACTTACCAAAGAGCAGGTAGAGAAAAACTTAAAGACGTACCTAAAACAAGTTGGGAAAGTATTAGACATGAGTAAGGTTGAGACACACAAAAACTCAGAGTGGATGAATAAGCTCACCTTTGAAAAACTTGGAGAATTAGCAGACCAGTTTTCGGTCGCTGAGTTTACTGCACGAGACGTGATCAAACGGCGTTTAGTGGTGGGAAAGCGAGTTTCACTTCGTGAAATGCTTTACCCGCTTATGCAGGGATATGATTCCGTGATGATTAATGCTGATGTTGAGATAGGGGCTACTGACCAGAAGTTCAACATGCTTGCAGGAAGAACTTTGCAAGAAGTGCCACAGGACATTGTACTGTTTGACATAATTCCAGGACTCGATGGAAGAAAGATGAGCTCTAGTTGGGGAAATACCATTAATGTATTTGATGAACCTAACGACATGTACGGAAAGATAATGAGTATGGGAGACGAGGGAGTTCGTCAGTATTTTATTTCAGTGACACGAGTTTCTTTAGAAGAAATTGATAAAGTTATGGCGGGACATCCAAAAGATGCAAAGATGTGCTTAGCAAGAAAGGTAGTTGAGTTTTATCACGGGGAAAAGAAGGCAAAACAAGCAGAAGAGAATTTTATTTCTACCTTTGCTAAAGGTGAGACCCCAGAAGACATTCATGAAATAAAAGCAGAAGAATCACTTATTGATACGTTGGTAAATAATGAAATTGTTTCTTCTCGTACTGATTTTAGAAGATTGGTTGAACGTGGAGCAATTACCAATATGGATACTGGTGAGAAGGTTACTGACTTGAATACGAAAGCTGAAATAGGCACCTACAAAATAGGAAAGAAACGATTTGTGAGGCTTGTTTAGTTATCCCAAAAGAAACATACCAAGAATAATAATACTTGCTGGTATTCCTAATCCAACTATAAGTTTACCTAACCACAAAAAGGTAGAGGTTTTTTTAGGTATAGAACGAAAGTCGATGTTGGTAGCTGTGTATGTTTTTCTAGAAGTAGTGGCAGGTTTGGAAGAGAACTGATTGTTAATCAAAGTATCAGTAGGAGTTATTTTTTCGTGCGAAAAAGCTTTTTCACGAAAATTTACCTCTTTAGACTCAGCGCCTTCAATTTTAGGTCCAAGTTCAGACATATATGTCTATATTGAAACATACATGCAGAATTTATCAACTATATACTAAAGCAATTGACAAGACAATTAAATTATGTATAATATTGGTTAGTAATATAAAGATGGAAGAAGAAATTTCTAAACTAGGAGTAGAAAACAAAGCCAATGTTATACAGGCTGATCGGCGAGATTATAAGGTGTCCGAAAATCCGTTTATGAATCGAATTCTTGGATCTACAAAAATAGACACACCTACCGCGCCACTCAGAATAATGAGTGCTCTTTTTTATAAAAAACCACGGTCAGTTAAACCAACCAAAGTAAGCTTCTTAAACTTTATTGAAAAAACAGCAATAACTGTTGTTGGTGTAGCAATAACTGTTGCCACCTTCGTATATTTAGTGACAACACCTGTTTCAATGCCAACTGCCGTTCTTATTGGAATAGCGGGGATACTAGGATGGGCCGCAGCACGAAAGTTTTTTACATACCGATAATCACCTCTGAATTGCCTGGCAGGTAAGTGCAACCGCGATTGCATCATACTCGTCGTCGAACTTTATTTCCTTATCAATTGTAATAAGTTTGCGAACCATCATGGCCACCTGTTTTTTGTCACTCTGTCCGTAACCAGTTACCGCAAGTTTAATCTCAGAGGGAGCATATTCAAACACTTCCACATCTAGTGACTCTGCTATATAGATAAGCATACCTCGCACCTCAGAAACCTTCGTTGCTGTTTTGGTGTTTTTGCTAAAGAAAAGTTTTTCAATAGCAAACATAGTGGGGGAGTGCACTTCAATTATTTTTCTAAATTCTGTTCCCAAATGCAACAATCGTTTAGAAAAAACATCTTCTTTGGGTGTTTGTATACAATCAGAAAAGAGAAGGTAAGAACCTTCTAGTACCGCAACTCCGAGCCGCTCGTAACCTGGATCAACAGAGAGTATTTTCATACTACTCAGCGTTTGTGTACACGTTCTGTACGTCGTCGTTATCTTCTAACTCTTCTACAATTCGGAGGAGTTTCTCTCCATCTTCCTCAGATATTTCTGTCATTGTTTTTGCAACGTATCCTTCGTGTGTTTTTTCAAATGCCCAAGAAGCTGAGCCTTGTTCAGCTAATACCAACCCGTTTTTTGTAAGTGCGTGCCGTACCTCTGCAGCAGTTTTATTTCTGTTGTCGGTGAGTGCATCAATAATGATGGCAACTCCTCCAGGACCATATGCTTCATAGATAACCACCTCTGCATCTGCTCCAGTAGCAGTTTTCCCTTTCTGCACTGCTCTGTCGATATTATCTTTTGGCATGCTGGCAGCTTTTGCTCTATCTATTGCAGCGCGAAGTGAGGGAGAGTCGACATTACCCATAACTTTCTTTGATTCAACAGCAACGAGTTTTGCAAGTTTTGAAAATTCCTTACTCCGCTTTGCGTCTGTTACTGCCTTCTTATGTTTAATTTTTGACCATTTATTATGTCCTGACATACTATAGTAATTTACCTGTGCCCGTTTGAGTAGTTTGTATATTCTCAGGTACCGGTGCTCCTTTGGGTACATCATACCCCAAATGTTCGTATGCTGCTCGTGTTGCAACTCTTCCCCTTGGAGTTCGATCAATAAGACCTAGCTGCATTAGGTAGGGTTCGTTTACTTCTTCTACAGTCGCTCGGTCTTCTGATATTGCGGCAGCCAAGGTACTTAGTCCAACAGGGCCACCTCCGTACTTAGATATAATAGTGTCTAACAGAGCTCGGTCTATTTCGGTGAGCCCAATGTTGTCTATCTGAAGAAGGGCAAGCGCTTTTGAAACGGAGCCTCTATCTAATGTTGTTTTGTGTACCTGCGCATAGTCACGACAGCGTTTCAGAAGATAGTTTGCAGTTCTTGGCGTTGAACGACTTCTTTTTGCAATCTCCTCGATTGCCTCTTGTTCTATTTCTATACCAAGTACGCTTGCCGATCTTTTTACGATTTTTGCTATCTCTTCTTTGGTATAGAAATCTAGTCGAAAAACTCCTCCCGAAAATCGAGATCGAAGGGGTGCAGAAAGCATTGCAATTTTTGTAGTTGCAGCAACAAGGGTGAAGGGAGAGAGGTCTAATTGCACCGTACGTGCGGAAGGACCCTTACCAATAATAATATCAAGTACACCACTTTCAAGAGCAGGGTAGAGAATTTCTTCTACCGTCTTGTTGAGTCGATGTATTTCGTCGATAAATAATACATCTCCTACAGAAAGGTTGGTAAGGATCGCAGCAAGGTCTCCAACACGCTCAATTGCAGGACCTGACGTTGATTTAATTTGAGAACCAATTTCTTTTGCGATTAAAAAGGTAAGTGTTGTCTTTCCAAGTCCCGGAGGACCATAGAAAAGGAGATGTTCTGGTTGATGTTTCCTTTCATGCGCTGCAGTAAGTAATATTTGAAGGTTATCTTTTATAGTTTTTTGTCCAACGTAGTCATTCCAGGTATTAGGACGTAGTGCCCTGTCTAAATTACTGCCATCAAACGTATTCTCTGAAGTGCTTGACATATATATTCTTTATGTTACTGTATCCACTGATCCGAGATAGGATCCTCCAAGCACAAATAAGTGGATTTCAAGGACTTTCTGGCTTACGCTGGAATTATCCTTAGATTTCTTACTTACTTTTTTGCGAAAGATTGTTTGGAGGATCGTATCCCGGATTTTTTGTGTATATGAGTATAAAAATCCTATCACTATCTGACGTCTACGTCCAATATTCTCTCGATCTCTGAAATAGTGGTTACTCCTTCAAGAATCTTTAAAACTCCGTCTTGGATCATGGTCATCGTACCGTGGTTTTGTGCAAAGGTGTCAATCTCTCTCTCACTTGGGCTTGATTGAATTAATGTTTCAAGGTCTGGAGTAATTTCAATAACTTCAAACACTCCAATTCGTCCACGGTAGCCTGATTCACATTCTCCGCCTTCAATAGGTTCCCACACAACTGTGGTATTTTCTGGAATGAGTGACTTATCTTGTATGGTTGCTAACACACCACCAACAAATTCTTTTTGTTTTCCAGAAAGAGTAATTTCTTTTTTACAACTATCTCGTAGTTTTCGAACCAGTCGTTGTGCCATGATGATATTTAACCCAGACCCAATAATATTTGGATTGATTCCTAAATCTATTAATCGTGGAATTGCACCTGCTGCATTGTTCGTGTGTAGGGTCGAAAATACTAAGTGTCCAGTGAGCGCCGCTTGAATTGCGGTTGACGCAACCTCATTGTCTCTGATCTCGCCAACCATGATGATGTCAGGGTCTTGTCGAAGTGTAGATACTAATCCTTTATGAAACGTATACTTTTTATCAATCTGTGTTTGTGTGATTCCTTGTAGATGGTATTCAATAGGGTCTTCAATCGTTACGATTTTTATCTCAGGTGTATGAACGGTGTTGAGGAATGAATATAACGTGGTTGTCTTACCAGAGCCGGTTGGTCCTGTATTCAAGATCATTCCGTTTGGTTTTCTAATCTCTCGTGCAAGTAATTCAATCACGTCTTTTCGCATACCAAGCTCCTCAAAAGGAACAAGAATGCTGTCTGGGTTCAAGACTCGAAGCACAATTGACTCACCGTAGGCTCCGGGAAGTACTGAGGTTCGTATCTCAATATCAGTTTCATCAATCATCACACTGAATCGTCCATCCTGTGCGTTGTTTTTAATATTTAACTTTAGTCCCGAGAGAAGTTTAATTCTAGAAAGAAGTAAATTATATGTTTCAATATCCATCTCAACGAGTTCAGTGAGAATACCGTCTAGTCTAAATCGCAGTCGAACAATTGTTTCTTCTGGTTCAATGTGAATGTCTGACGCTTTGTTTGAAAGAGCAGACGCAAGAATCGTTTCAAAGGTGTGTGAAATTTTCCTCGTTTTTTTGTCAGCGAATGTTTTGTTGATCTCGTCCTGTGCACCGGAAAGTGTTTTGGTGCGTTCGAGCAACTGTTTTATTTGTTCTCCAGAAATATCCAAGATTCCTGCCTTTGTCTCAACAGCAAACGATATGTCTGCGTAACGTTCCCAGGCTCGTTGTAGGCTTCGAAGCGATACCATGTATTTGGTGAGTACAAAACCTCTTCGTTCAAGGTCTTCAATGATTTCAGGAACATGTTGATTATTGGGGGTACGTAACGCCACGGAAATTTTTTTTCCAATTTTTCCGAAAGCGGCCACTTCTGCTCGTTTTGCATTTTCTTGCGGCACTAGACGAAGCGCGTCGGTGTTTATTGACTTCGTAGACAGGTCGGCATATTCCAAGCCATATTTTGAGGATAGAATTCTCGCCAAATCCTCCTCCTCTTGAATACGAAGTGTCTTGAGCTTCTTTTTTTGTCTGTCTTCTTGAAACGTAACCATTTAGGAAATAATATCTCGTTTCTCCTCTTAATTCAATGTTATAATACTCTTATGAAGGTACAACTAAATGAGTTAGAAGAGTACACAAAAAATCTTGTTTCCTCATTGAAAAAAGATGGAGGAGATAATGGAGCCATCGTCCTAGCACTTGTCGGTGATTTAGGAGCAGGGAAAACTACTCTCACACAATATATTTCAAAAGAATTGGGTGTTACTGAGGCGGTGACTAGCCCCACCTTTGTAATTGAAAAAGTATATGAACTTGTTGACCAGGCGCCCTTCACAAAACTAATTCATATTGATGCGTATCGATTAGACTCTTCTAAAGAATTAGAAAATCTTGGGTGGCATGCTATTACACGAGACAATAACAATATTATTATTGTTGAGTGGGCCAACAACGTAGAAGATATATTACCTGCAAACACTAAGACACTTCATATGTCATATATTGGTGAAGAATCACGAGAAATTATACCCACAGGGCACAAGCATGAGTAAAAAAGAAAAAATAGTATTACTTGATGCACACGCGATTATTCATCGTGCATACCACGCACTTCCCGACTTTACATCAAGCAAGGGAGAGCCTACCGGAGCACTCTACGGACTTTCAGCAATGTTGATGAAGATTATTAATGACCTGAAGCCAAACTATATTGTCGCGTGTTACGACCTTCCTGAGCCAACACACCGGCATGAGGTATATAAGGAATATAAAGGAGGAAGGAAGAAGACGGATGATAATTTAATCCAGCAACTTGAACGATCTCGAGATGTATTTAAAGCATTCGGAATTAGGATTTATGAAAAAGCAGGTTTTGAAGCCGATGATATTTTAGGGACCATTGCCTTCAAGTTAAAAGATAACAAAGATGTGAACGTGGTGATTGCATCAGGTGATATGGACACCCTTCAGTTGGTAGATAAAAAGAAGGTGACGGTGTACACCTTGAAGAAGGGAATTAATGACACTATTTTGTATGATGAAGCTGCGGTAAAAGCACGTTTCGGTTTTGCACCAAAGTTTCTTACCGATTACAAAGGACTTCGAGGAGATCCGTCTGACAACATTATTGGAATCAAAGGTATTGGAGAGAAAACCGCAACAACACTGATTACCAACTTTGGGACGCTAGAGGAGATGTACAAGAAGTTAGAAAAGCACGAGGAGGCGTTCAGAAAGATTAAAATCACTCCTCGGATCATCAATTTACTAAAAGACAATGAAGAAGAAGCGTTGTTTTCAAAAGAACTTGCCACTATTCATGTAAAGGTACCGGTTGTATTTTCTTTACCAAAAAAAACATGGAAAGAAGAAGTAAGGCCAGAAAACATTCTAGCGTTGTTTAACGAATTGAATTTCAGAACACTCTACGACAGAGCAAAAAATCTATTTGGGATAGAAAGCGAAATGGAGAAGGAGGAAGAAATAGATGTGGAGAGTGAGGAGTTTAAAGAAGTAGCAACTGCACTTTGGATTATCGATTCTGAAATTACTAACCCGTCAAAAGATGATGTTCTGCAGTATGCGAATACATCATCACTCGAAGAAGCAAAAGAAACTATTTTCAAAGAGTTAAAGAAACAAAAGTTAGAAGGAGTATATAGCAACATAGAAAAACCACTTATTCCCATTATTAAAAAGATGTACGATCGGGGAGTACTTATCGATACCACCTATCTCAAAAAACTTTCAAAGGACTATCATAAAAAGCTAGATGTACTTTCCAAAAGTATCTTCAAATATGCTGGAGAGGAATTTAACATCAACTCGCCGAAGCAGCTTGCAGAAATTCTCTTTGAGAAGATGGAGTTATCAGTGAAGAATCATAAGAAGACCGGAACAGGACTTAAATCGACAAAAGAATCTGAGCTAGAGAAGATGAGGGGAATGAATCCCATTATTGATGACATTCTTGCGTACAGAGAATTACAGAAACTACTTGGAACCTATATTGATACGATTCCAGAAATGGTGGACTCTAAAAACAGATTACACGCCCAGTTTATTCAGACGGGTACCACAACAGGAAGGATGTCTTCAAAAGACCCTAACCTGCAGAACATTCCGGTGCGCACAGAACTGGGAAGAAATATTAGAAATGCGTTTGTTCCAGAAGAAGGGTTTGCATTAGTTGCAATTGACTACTCTCAGATTGAACTCCGAATGGCAGCAATTCTTTCTGGAGATAAAAAATTAGTTGATGTCTTTAAAAGAGGAGGGGACATTCATGCGGTGGTTGCAGCGAACGTCTTTAATGTTCCGCCAGACATGGTGGACAAAGAAATGAGAAGACAAGCAAAGATCATTAACTTTGGAATTCTCTATGGTATGGGAGTGAATGCGTTGAAGCAGAATCTTGGAACCGATCGAGCAGATGCCCAACGATACTTAAACGAATACTTTAAAAACTTTTCAGGTCTTTCTCGGTATATCGATACTATTAAACATGAGGCGACCAGAAACGGCTATACAGAGACCTTATTTGGACGAAGAAGGTACTTTGACGGACTTTCGTCACCAATTCCATACATTAGGGCGTCGGCCGAAAGAATGGCGGTTAATGCGCCAATGCAGGGAACGCAAGCAGATATCATTAAAATCGCCATGAAGCGAATTGATGCGTATATTGTAGAGAATAAGTTAGAAAAAGATGTATACCTGTTACTCCAGGTTCACGACGAATTAATATTTGAGATTAAAAAAGATAAACAGGACGAAGTAATTCCAAAAATTAAAGAAATTATGGAGTCTATTTTAGATGACAAAGAAACAAGAGGTATTCCACTCATCGCCGATGTTGTGGCTGGAAACAATTGGGGTGAAATGAAAGAGCTATGATCTATGTATTCCACGGAAACAAAACACTATCAAAATTCACTAAGTTAATTGAGAGTTTGCTGAAGAAAAAACCCGACGCTTCGGTGTTCAAGATAAACAGTGAATCTTTTTCGGAAGATCAACTAAAAGAATTAATACAAGGACAGGGATTATTTGAAAAAAAATACATTGTTTCTCTTAATGGAGTGCTTCAAGAAGAAGAAATTCTTTCAAAATTAAAAGAAATCGCGGCTTCAGAAAACATTTTTGTTTTCTGGGAAGAAGTAATCGACAAAAAAACACTAAAAAAACTTGAGAAGTACGCTGAGAAAATTTCTGGTGTTGACGAGGTGAAAGAAAAGAAAGAAACATTCAACATGTTTTCTTTTTCTGACGCACTTGGGAAAAAAGATAAAAAACAATTATGGATTTTATATCAAAAAGCGCTTCAACAATCAGTGCGTCCTGAAGAAATTCATGGAATATTCCTGTGGCAGGCAAAGAGTATGGTTTTGGCTTCCAAAACCAACTCTCCTGAAGAAGCGAACATGAAAGCGTTTCCATATGGAAAAGCAAAAAACTACGCAAAGAATTTTACTGAAGAAGAACTCAACAATTTATTGAAGAAATTAGTTTCTATTTACCATGATTCCAGAAGGGGAATACATGAGTTTGATGTTGCGCTAGAGAAGTTTGTTTTAGAGGTTTAGTTTCTAATTGTATTTAGTAACATAAAAAGTATTTTTTTGTGCACATCAAGGATAAGGTTATTTTGTTCAATATCATTTTCAGAAATGAATTTTCCATACTGACCTTCAAGAACAGTAACCTTTGATTCAAAGTCGTCACTAACTTCTAAATAGAAAAGATTCATTATACTGACAGTTTCTTCATATTCTCCAAATAAATGATACTCAGTTAGAGTAATGTCTAATTCTTCTTTTATTTCCCGTACAAGAGCTTCTTCATGTGATTCGTTTTCTTCAAGACTACCTCCAAAGATTCCATACATACCAGGATTGTGAGGAGCGTCCTTCGTTCTCATTTGTAGGTATACAAATATTTCATCACCTATCCTTTTGTAGGCTATAAATCCGGAAGTAGTGTTCTTTTTCATGTTTTAAGTATATCAAAAAAGCCGCAGAACGCGGTTATTTATAAAGAGACTAAATTGTCCGCCCGGTAGGACTTGAACCTACGACCGTCAGCTTAAAAGGCTGCTGCTCTACCAACTGAGCTACGGGCGGATTATGAAACTATACCATAAAGGATTACAGTGGCAAATCAAACGCGAATCCGCCAGCTCCTGTTAGAAGAAGAGAAAGACAGATCGCTGCAACGATGAGGTAGAGGGTCCCACTATAGGGTGCAATTACTGGATATTTCTTCTTGAAGAAGAGTAACTTTAGTGCAACAATGATTCCAACAAGGGCTCCTATCTGCGTGTAATATCCAAGCATGAGTGACAGTCCAACCAACACTTGAGTGGCTCCCAAGTACCACACAAAGAAGGTGCCAAGAGACCCCCACTCTACACGTAGTGCTGATGCTAGCTCTTGTCTTTTTTCTCTCATTAAGTTTGTATATCCTCGACTCAAAAAGAATATACCCACTGCAATGCGTAGTATGAACGGACCAAGCACAGCAAGATAGAGCAGGTCTGGTAATGGATTTAACATGCTAGTAGTATATCATCATGAATACAATATTTGTAATACTCCACAACATTAGGAGTGTCCACAACGTCGGATCTGCTTTTAGGACAGCTGACGCAGCTGGAGTTCTGAAAATGTATCTAACTGGACACACTCCACTTCCGGTGGACCGTTTTAGTAGAAAAAGAAGTGATGTCGCAAAGGTTGCTCTTGGGGCAGAGGAAAGTGTATCGTGGGAGCACAGAGAAATAGGAGACCTACTTACTTCACTAAAGCAAAAAGGAGTACGGGTAGTTGGGGTAGAGCAGTGTGAATCATCAAGTAACTACAAACAGTTTGAAGAAAAAGGAAACACTGCGTTTGTTTTTGGAAACGAAGTGAAGGGACTATCAAAAGAAATCCTGGAGCAGTGTGATGAGGTTATAGAAATACCAATGAAAGGGGAGAAGGAGTCATTGAACGTTTCCGTTACCATTGGCATTATTTTGTTTAGTAGGTAATGGTGTCTACAATATTTCCTTCTGCATCAAAAAGAGAAATAATTTCTCTTCGATCTTGCCAAATTTCCTGATCTCTTCCTAAGAACAGTCTCCACTCGTCTCCATAGAAATTCTCGTCATTTCTATGTTCGGCGATACACCCATTGTAGTTAAGTTCTGTGTTTATAAACTCTTGGCATGTTGAAGAAAGCGTTACTGGAATTTGAGAGAGCGGCATCTCACACCGTGGTAGGGTCTCAAGGAAATCAGTACACGCTAAAGTAAGTTGACGAGATCCAATCTCATCTTTTGGATCGGTACAATTTTTATCAAGTTTTGGGAAGAAATCCTGGAATTGCTCAAAGTACCCGGTACACAAACTTGTTCTGAATGATTCCCCAACAGGGGATCTTCCGGTGATGATGATTGCACGATCTTGAGGATTTAGCACCACATCTTCACCCTGCTGACCTGACTTAGCTACAGTAGTTGCTTTTGGAATTGTATATTTTACTTTTGAAACTAAACTCCTCAATTCCCAACCACTAATAGTGATAGGATTTTCATTTCTTCTGTCTGCAACGAGCACGATATATTCTCTATCTGCTTTTGTTTCTTTAATACGAGAAGTCGTCTTCTTTATTACAATCTTATTTTTGTAGATAGAGCTATCTTCCAAGGTAGATATAATTGTTTCTTCTCTCTCTTCTATTTGTATACCACTAGATTTAAATTTTGGAATCTCATATTTTTTAACGGGACCACCCGTAAAGGTCCACGCAAAACCGATGAGGATAAACAAGCCGATGATGACGATAAAATCTTTATTCATAGGTAAATACTATTAGTCTTTAGTAAGTAATTCAAGTTCTTCTCGTACTACGTCTGCATCACTCCATACAACTTTTGTGTTTCTTGGGCCCATAATGTAGGGGTCGGTACCTTTGCCGGTGATTAATACGATATTTCCACGCTCTGCTATAGAGAGTGCCCTTTTGATTGCCTCTCTTCTGTCCATGATTATCTCAAGTTTTTTGTTGTCGATAGACACAGCCATCTCATTGAGAATTATTTCCGGGTCTTCATCATACGGATCTTCGTTCGTAAGAATTACTTTTTTACAATACTCACCAGCAAGTCGACCCATCTCAGGCCGCTTCCATGTGTCTCTCCCTCCTCCTGTGTTTCCGAGTACGCATATTTTGTCATCTTTGAACGTGGTATACAATTTTTCTAGTGAATCAGGAGTGTGTGCGTAGTCAACAATTGCAGAAAAGTTTTGCCCCTTTTTTATATACTCAACCCTTCCTTTAATGACATCAAATTTCTCCAATGCAGTTTTTATCGTTTGAATAGGAATATCCTGGCTCTTTGCAAATTGTATTGCTGCTAAAATATTGTAGATATTAAAGCGTCCCATGAGCGGGGAGTGAATACTCACACCATCAAAGGTGATCAACACGCCTCTGTTGGTGGTGGTGTAGGGTTCTGCTTGTTTAATTGAGTAAGGGATTTTTGTTGCACTTTTTACCTCAAGAAAGAGTTCCCCAAACTCGTCATCTACGTTTGCAATAATTGTTTTATGTTTCTTTGAAGAGTTTTCTAATGAATTTCGGAACAAGAGCTTTGCGTTTTTGTAGTTTTCAAACGATCCATGAGATTTAATATGTTCTGGAGAGAGATTGGTGAAGATGAGGGAGTCTAACTCTATTCCTCCGTGCCTTCCGAGTTTTGCTCCTTCTGAGGTCATCTCTACGATTGCGTAATCACACTGTGCGTCTACTGCATGCCGTAAGAATTGGTGCATAAAGAATCTACCGGGCATGGTCATCTTGTACAAATTCTTTTCGTAGGTGTCTCCAATTTTGAAATGAATGGTACTGGTGAGCGCTGTTTTACACCCTGCTTCTTCCAAAATTGCGTTCACGAGTTCTACAACACTTGATTTACCTTTTGTTCCAGTAACCCCAACGACATTTATTTTTTTTGAAGGAGACCTGAATATAAGTTGCCCAAGTTTTGATAGGGTTTTGTGATACGTAGGTTGTAGAGTGTCAAAGATTTTTTTGGGTATCAACTTTTTAATGTAGTACAACATATTATTTACCGAGCTGCTTTAGTGCATTCTTTAACCATGTATCACCTCGCTTATCACCGGGAACATTTTTGAGTGCGTCTCTCGCTTCTTTTGAAGAATAACCAAGTGCGGTAAGAGCTTCAAGCGCCTCTGTTTCCTCTTTGAGATTGTGCTTGGTAACTACACCGATTTTGTCTCGTAGTTCCATAACAATCTTCTGAGCGTTTTTCTTTCCAATACCAGAAACTTTGGTGAGGTAAGAGATATCTCCTGAAGAAGTAGCAGATTTTAGGGTACGCACGTCGGTGAGGCCGAGGATGGCAAGGGCTGAACGCGGGCCAATACCAGAAATTCCAATTAATAGTTCAAAAAAGGAGAGCTCTTCTTTATCGACGAACCCATAGAGATCCATACTGTTCTCTCGTACAGCGAGGTGGGTATATATATGAGCGTCATCTCCCTCTTTATATGAGAGTACTATGGTGTGAACCAAGTAGCCTATACCCGAAACGTCTATCACTACAGAGTCCTTGCCTATAGCCGTTATTTTTCCTCGAAGTTCTGCGATCATGTAGCTATCATACCACTATTGAAATTTTTATAGAAATAATGTATTGTACACGAGATGGCAGTAACAAAAGGAGCAAAAAAGGCACATGAAGCGTCAGAACGGAAGCGAATATTCAATATTCGTAGTACTCGTGCTATGAAAGGAAAGATAAAAGAAATTGTGCAACTTGTGTCTGTTGGAAATAAAGCGGGAGCAAACAAACTCCTACCGGAAGCGTACAAAGTGATTGATAAAGCAGCAAAGCGAGGGATTCTCAAAAAGAACACTGCGGCACGGAAGAAATCAAGACTTTCAGCCTCAATTAAGAATAGTTAATATGGAGCAAGGCGAAAAAAGAAAATTCAAAATTCGCCAAGATCCACCTAAAGAGTACAAGTGTCCAGAACACTGCAAACATGAAGAAGTTATTAATTGCGGACGTTGTGGGAAACTATGTTAAACACCTAGTAGGTGTTTTTTTACGTTTTGTATCTCTTGCGTTATTAAGGTTAGATACTATTCCAATAATTGCAATGATAACAATTAAATCCTTTTTGTAATTTTTACACTTGCATAGTGTTTGGCATGTGCCCTCACGAGGAATTGAACCTCGATCCCGGATTCCGCAAACCCGTGTTCTATCCATTAAACTATGAAGGCAGTAATTTTAATGTAGCATTAAAATCCTAAAAGCTCCATGAGACTTTGTGATAGGGGTATTTCAAGTTCCTCATCTTCTTTTGTATGTTGGAGCAAGAAGTCGCGAACGTCTTTATGGTTTACGAGCAGAGGAATAACAAGCAGCTGCATGAGTCTTTTGTTAGTTTTTACCAACAGTACCCCTTCTGCTGTGGTAAATGATTCTAAGTTTCTGTAGGGGTAGATGGTTTTATTGATAACAATACCTTTTTCGTTTATCTCAAATTGAACCATCTCTGGTTTTCGTGCTGCAAATAGTGCGAGCACGAAAGCGCCGAGTAATATAAGAACACCAAACAGTATGTTGCTTACAATAAATGCCGCAATTGCAGCTGAGACAGCAATAATTCCAAAAGCCCAAAACCAGTCAGCACTTTTTTCTCTGTATACATATTCTGGAGCGTTCCAAGAGAAATTCATATTGATATATTACCACGACTTAGTATAGGTGAAATCATAAATGAGGTATATTGTAATAGTAATAATAGCAGTATGAATTTCTTTAAGAGAAAATTTAAATGGGCTGTCTTAGCGAGCGGTTCAATTTTTATAATTGTAATTTTGCTGTGGTTTTTTATTCAAGAATTGAAAACAGACGAAACAGAATATATAAACGTAGGAGTACTTCATTCACTAACGGGAACACTATCTATCAGTGAAAAATCAGTTGCCGACGCAACACTTCTAGCAATAGAAGAAATAAACGAAACAGGAGGTGTTTTAGGAAAACAACTTAAGCCTATCCTGGTTGACGGTGAATCTAACTGGAAAAAATTTGCGGAAGAAGCTGAACGACTCATTACTGAAGAAAACGTCTCAGTGATTTTTGGATGTTGGACTTCTGCATGTCGCAAGACGGTAAAACCCGTGTTTGAAAAATACGACCACCTACTTTTCTATCCTGTTCAGTATGAGGGACTTGAGATGTCTCCTAATATAGTCTATACCGGTGCAGCTCCTAATCAGCAGATTTTGCCCGCGGTAGATTGGGCGTTTGAGAATATTGGGAAACGCTTCTTCTTAGTTGCTTCAGATTATGTGTTTCCGAGATCTGCTAATGCAATAATAAAAGATAGAGTAGCAGAACTTGGAGGAGAAATTGTGGGAGAAGAATATATTTTACTTGGTAGTGGAAAAGTTGATGAAGCAGTGAATAATATATTAAAGAGTAACCCCGATGTAATTTTAAACACCATTAATGGAGACACTAATCTTATCTTTTTCGCTAAACTGAGACGATTAGGGGTAACTCCAGATAGAATCCCCACCATTTCATTTAGTCTTGCTGAAGAAGAACTGAGCGTTATGGAAAATCGTAATATGATTGGAGATTATGCTGCGTGGAATTATTTCCAAAGTATTGAAAGTCCCAAAAATGCTGCCTTCATTTCAAATTTCAAAGAACGGTACGGGTCACAACGGGTCACTGACGACCCTATGGAAGCAGGGTACTTCGGTGTGTATATCTGGGCACAAGCGGTTCGTGCAGCAGACACTATAGTTCCACGAGCAGTACGAGAAGAAGTGAAAAAGCAGACGGTGGACGCTCCCGGAGGAATCATCAAAGTTAATTCAGAAAATAATCATGTGTATAAAACAGCGAGAATAGGAAAGATTGTAAAAGGAGGACAGTTTGATATTGTGTGGACGTCTGATGAACCAATTAATCCCGAACCGTACCCAAGCTCTCGATCAATAGAGACATGGGATGAATTTCTCAACGACCTCTATGTTGGGTGGGGGAACAACTGGGCAAATCTTGGGGAGTAAACAGAAAACACCACCAATCGTGGTGTTTTCTTCAAAGAAAGTTCTGATTTCGTCTTTTAGTATTAGCCTCTCTTTGATAGCTTTTGAGCTGCCTTTGCAGCTGTTTTCATATCCATAGGCCTACCGTTTTTTTTGTTGTTTTGTTGTATTTTTTTTAGTCCTGGATCAAGACTATCATTAGATGTATCTAGAACATTACGTCCAAGGTCTAGACTCATGCTCATTCTTCCTCTTCTTTCCTGACTCATATTCAATTTATTAGTTACTAACAATTTGTAGTATACAAGATTATGTTAAAAAAAGAACTCAATAAAATACTTCAAAAAAGACGATAATTGAAAGTAATGCGGTAGTCTAGCTTGCTGTAGTAACAAGGTATGCAAAGAGCGCTCCTACCACAGACTTGAGGGTAGTGATCCCCGCATAGAATATTCCGACTGCCGAAATCACAAATTGGTGGGCTACCTCGTGCTGGAATTGTGGGAGGGTAAGCTCTGTAAGACTATTTTATCTATTTCAGTTTATCTTTTTGAAGCACAAGTGTTTGCCAACGTTCAAGTTGTTTTATACATTCTTTTGTTAAAAATTCGTGCAATTCGTAACGTTTGTCAATTAATGAAACATCTGTGGTTTGATTGTTTGGGATATTTTTGATCTGATCCTTTATAACCATATATTCTTCAAATTTTGTAGTGCATGTGTCTTTATTCATATTTTTATCTTAACATAATTACTAAATTTGCATACAAATTACTTCGAGCGCACGAAGACCCTAAGTTCTTCCTGCTAGCTCTAAGATGCGGGCCTCCTCGGGCTGGAACCGTGGCCAGCCAAGCCCTGTAAGGTTATTTTAAGCTATTTACGTATATCAAATCAAAGGTTCCTCGTGCGGTTAAAAAAGTAAGCATATTTGTGGTAGAAAAATTGAAAAACCAATTAGCAATAAACCTGTAGCAAACGTGAATGTGGTTAAATTCAACTCAGATAATGGTTTATTAATGTTCTCTAAAAATTTATGCGATGTATTCTTTGCTCTATCCATGACTGGGTCGTTCCTCAAACTATATATCTTATTAACTATTTTCCTGTCTTTTTCTTGGTAATCATCTATGTCTAGTCCCTCCTGCTTCATTTGAATTGGCAATGAAGATCTTTCAGTAAACAACTCCTGCAGTTTTTTCAACAACAATATATATTCACTGCTCTCAACCAATGTCTTTCGAAAACCAAGTATAGACAAAACGACAGAGAACACCAACAAAATTAACCCGAGAATAGATAGCACACGTATCTGGTCGACATCACTTGAAAGCAAGGCAACTCCTGCGGCAATTATTACTGCCGCGTTGAATATTATTTCTTTTTGAAATTGATTATATTGCTGAGTGTAAGCGTTAATTTGTGGGGTGGTAACGTTACTGATAAAGTCACCTGATTCTTTAATTCTGTCTTTTGCAATTTTATCAATATTGCTCATAGCTTTACCAAACCTTAACTAAGAGCACGATAACCAGAATCAGGATGATAATAAGCATCCAGTTTGCATTAGTTAAACCACGCCTGATATTCGCTAAGTCCGCGTGAGATTCCTCACTTGCATGGCGTGCTCTAGCAGAATCCTCTTCAACTCTTTCGTCTCTTGTTCTTCCTAAAAAATCTTTATTACCCATATTTTTATACTAACGCTGTAAATAAAATTTGTATAGCAAATTACCTACAAGCCACCTCGTGCTAACTCTAAGATGCGGAGAGAGAGGGATTCGAACCCTCGGTACCGTTGCCGGCACTCCGGTTTTCAAGACCGGTGCATTCGACCACTCTGCCATCTCTCCGTGGTTAATAGATAGAATTCCTTCTACTATCACATGAAGATGCTATCAGAATTGTGATATGCTGTCTATGTGAAGATTTTAGGAGTTGATTATGGAGAAAAGAATGTAGGAATAGCACTGGCTGATGAAGAGCATGGCTTTGCTTTTCCTCATTCCGTCTTGCACAATGATGAGTATCTATATAAAAATATAGAAAAGATCCTTACAGAAGAAGAGGTGTCCGAGATTGTGGTGGGGAAGTCGTTGAACTATGCTCAAAAGGAAAATCCCATAATGGAAGCAATAAAAGAATTTGTTGCAGAGCTCGAGAAACAATTTAGTCTCCCGGTGCATTACGAGGTTGAGATTTTAACCTCAGTAGAGGCACGAAGAATACAAGGACACTCAAAAACAATAGATGCCTCAGCGGCAGCAATTATTCTTAATGCATATTTAGAACGGAAACATGACAAACATAACCATAGATGATTTTAGTAAAATAGAGATTAAAATAGGAACCATTATTGAGGTGGAGCGTGTTCCAGATACCGATAAATTATACCGATTAACAGTAAATGTGGGTGAAGAAAAACCACGACAAATTGTTTCTGCAATTGTTCCATTCGTGTCTGAAGAAGACCTCTTAGGAAAACAGTGTCCATTTGTTACTAACTTAGAACCACGAATGATACGAGGATTAGAAAGTAATGGAATGATACTTGCGATTGGTGGAGAACAGTTTGCACTATTACATCCCCATGTTGCAGTTGCTCCAGGGAGCGGAGCAACATAACATGGAGTACTTGAATCAAAGGTGGAATTGGTTTAAAAAGCGTGCGCACAATGGCTACGCCCGTTTTTGGTTGCTCCTTTCTGCATTTATGGATTCTTGGTTTATATTCTTCCCTCCAGAGCTGCTTCTCGTTGCGATGGTTGTGGCTGGTGCGGAGTTTTGGATACTCTATGCGGGAATTACTACCCTCATGTCTGTGGTAGGAGCACTTTTTGGATACATGGTAGGATTCTTTTTCTTTGATAGTGTTGGGGTCACCATTATCTCTTTAGTTAATGGGCAAGACATCTTTGCACAAGCGAGAGATATCTATACCGCTCAAGTATTTTGGATTGCATTGATCACTGCTTCTACACCCATTCCCTATATTCCCTTTACCTTGAGTGCGGGGTTTTTTGGAGTTAATGTGTACGCCTTTGCGTTGGGTTCGCTCCTCGGACGTGCTATCCGCTTCTTTGCAATTGCCTATATAGTTCGTTTCTTTGGAAAGAGAGTATTAACACTCGCTACAAAATACTCAAATATCGCAACAATTGTAATTGCAATCGCGATAATAGCTTATCTTCTGCACACTTTTGGCGTTTTCTAAAAGAAATTTCCTTTTAGTTACTTACGTGTCGATATATACTATATACTACATGAATTATATTGATGGACTTTTCTTTTTTTTCCCAATACCGCAGTTTTTAGGAATGCCTGCTGTCGGCATCGATATTTCTGATCAGTCGATAAAGTTTATAGAATTAAAACAAACAGAGAATGGAACGGTACTTACTAAGTACGGGAAAAAAGATATAGAAAAAGGGGTGGTGGAAAGAGGAAAAATTGTAAACAAAAGAAAACTAGCGTCGGTACTTAAAGAAATCAGGAACGAAACAAGTCATTACTTTGCTCACGTATCCTTACCAGAAGAACATGGGTATTTATTTCAAAGTGAAGTAGAGAGTACCATCAAGGAAGATCAAATTAGAAACGTACTTGAATTTAAACTGAAAGAAGAGGTACCACTTCCTCCTAAACAAGCAGTGTTTGATTACGAAGTTGTGCCAAAGCAGAAAATTATTACCTTTAAATCTCCATTTGAAGAAAAAGATACCAAGGAGACCGAGGATGTAAAAAAGATTATTACAGATGCCCGTGCGGTGAACACGGTGAGCGTATCAGCGTATCCCAGAGATGTCATAGATGAGTACACCTCGTCATTTGAGGATGCTGGATTTACAATACTTTCGCTTGAGATTGAAGCACGAGCAATTGCGAGGTCGGTGATCGAACGTGGAGACGACGAAACATATATGATCATTGATATCGGAAGGTCACAAGCAGGTCTCTCAGTTGTTAATCGTGGAGTGGTATTGTTTACTTCCACACTTGATATTGGGGGAGACGATTTAACGAATGCGATACAGAAAAATTTCTCGGTGTCATATAAAGAAGCTGAAGTGATGAAGAACAAGACAGGGTTTATTAATAGCGAAGAAAACAAAGAGTTATTCGGTGCATTATTTAGTGCTATGTCTGTCTTGAAGGATGAGATTATAAAACACTATACCTTCTGGGAGGGGGAGGACAGAAGAAAGGATATCATAGACCCCATTAGTCGAATATTACTCTGTGGCGGGAACGCAAACCTCGCAGGGCTCCCCGAATATTTAAGTGTGCAGGTAGGCATTCAAGCTGAACGTGCAAACGTGTGGGTCAATAATTTTTCATTTGATAACTTTATTCCTCTGATTGATCAGAAACACTCGCTTGAGTATGCAACAGCGATTGGGCTAGCACTTCGAAGCACTGATAAACATGTAGTATGACAAATTTATTACCAAAAAATGATAAACATCTCATTAGAGAAGAGTATCGTCTTAGACTTGTAACGGTGGTACTATTTGCTTTTTCTGCTGTAATCATTATGGCGTCTGTTCTCCTCATTCCTTCGTATTTTATTACCTACTTAAAGGGAGTTTCCGGAGAAGAACAAATTAAAATTATTAGAGATGTGGTGGCGATGCATGAACGAGACAACGTTGATCAGATTTTAGTAGAAGCAAAGCAAAAGTTAAAAGCCATTTCTTCGGAGAGGCAGTCTGATATGGTTGAAGTGATACAAACAATTCTTGAAGAACAGTCTGCAGTTATCAGCCTTAATTCCTTTGTTTCAGTTGATGACATGATTCGAGTTGAAGGAGTGGCAAGGAGTAGAGATGATCTTGTGTTGTTTGCAGATCGTCTTGAGAAAACACCGCTCTTTGTGAATGTTAATTTACCTCTATCAAATTTAGCACCGAGTAAAGATATTAGATTTTCATTTGATATGAAGATAATAGCACTATGAATCATATAAGAAACATTTTTATATTTTCAGTTATATTTTCAGTTTTTGTGATAAGCGTGTATGCTTTTGTATTTTTTATGATTCGATCAGGAAATATGAAAATTTCTGAACTAAGGAGTGATATTACTACGGTGCTCGGTAGAGAACACCAACTTAGATCGTCGCGTGATATTGTGCTTGATACAGAGCTTTCAAGAGCTGAACTAGACTCCTACCTCATATCCAAAGATGGAGTGGTAGATTTCCTCGAGAGCATTGAATCCTTTGCTGACACGGCCCGTGTCCCCGTAGAAGTAAGATCTGTCGAAATTGAACCAATTCCTAGTTCAGCGGCTGTACATAATTTATCAGTTATTATTGCTGTGGAAGGAAAGTGGAAAGATGTATTCTACTTCTTAGATTTACTTGAATCACAGCCACTATCAATTTCTACTAGCAGAATGAATTTAGAGAAAGACAAAGAGGGAGGAGTGTGGAGGTTAACGCTCGATTTTAAGGTACTGAAAATTAAGTAACATGGAGAAATTTAATCTAGAAGAATATACCGACACCTTGAGAAGGTCTTTCCTTCGAATGGAAAAACCTCGAAATGATTGGAGGCTTCTATTAGCAAGTAGTTTTGTTGTATTACTAATGCTGGCTGCCTTTAGTTTTTACTTGTTTATACAAATATCAAAAGACGAGATTTTTATATCTCAAACTGAAGAAGTTATCATTATTGACACCCTTAATAGAAGTTTGCTCAACGAAACACTGGACGCTTTTAGAGAAAAAGCGAGCAGATTGAAAGAAATTCAGAGAAAAAGACCAAAAGTGATTGACCCGACAGGGTAATATGGTATACCTTTGTATATCTCCCCGTGGCTCAATTGGATAGAGCGGCTCCCTTCTAAGGAGCAGGTTGCAGGTTCGAGTCCTGCCGGGGAGACATTCTAGACGTAGTAATCTGACTCTTTTGACGGATTATGTTTTATATTTATAGTATGTTAGTCTTTACTACACTGTAATCACTAGACGAAAAAGGCATCCTTTGTGGGTGTCTTTTGTCTTTCAAACTTCAATAGTGCTTTTAGGATTATAAAACTTCCGGCCATCGTCTCGCATTATGTATAATTGCCAAGACATGCACCTCGTTATTTTTTACGCGGTAAGCGACTATAAAGGGGGTTTGAGGAATAATTAATTCCATAGTACTGACCACACGTCCTTTTCGGCCTGTATTAGGGAAGTCTGCTAATATATCTATTTCTGCTTTGATTTTGGATAGAAAAAACTTCGGATCCTTCTCTATGTTCTTTGTGTATTCATAGATTGCTTCAACATCGCTGATGGCATTCTTCGTGTATTTTATCTTCATATTACATACGGAAGGCACGCTTTGTTTCAGTGTTTGTTGCGAACTTCCGACCATCGGCGTCGTTCAGCCCTCTCACAATGTGATTATGTTGCCAGTCTTGAAGTGCGAGGTAACTGTCAATCGCCTCATTGACGATAAAACTTCGGTCTCGATCGAGGCCCTTTGCGATCCGTTCAAGGTCTTCTTTCTTCTTTTGAGCAACCCGTACTGTAAAGGTTACTTTCTTTTCCTTGATTGTCATATATCGCTTTACTAATTTTTATACTGAGTATTCTATCATAGTATAGAGGATTACACAAGACTACGAGATATCCACACCTGTGCACTTGGGTAAATAATTGATGCTATACTCTGGTTTGAGAACAGTGGATCAGGAAGATGTAATAGGACGCATTATTATGCTAGTTGTGTTCAGCTTCAACGTCATCACACTCAGCGTACAGCTCCCGAACATCTTTCATCTCTTCAACAATCTGGTTCCAGTTTTCTCTTACAAACGAGACATTTTATAAAAAAGAATCCATAGGGGTTTTTTTATTAGTAATACAACGTACACCCTCCACCAGTGACACACCCTTCTTCAGGGGCTTCTCCTCTTTCGGGACATTGTGCTGAGTAAATACATGCTCTGTCGGTGACGCTCTCTACAAGTTGACCCACTTTGTTTCCATAGAAGATGAGAATTTGATCAAGATCGTCAAAAATGTATCGTTCCATCTTTCTTTGTTCTTTTCCGTTTACATATAGTTGTAAGGTGTTGTTTTCATCAGAACAGTACTGTTCATTAGTATCAAGAACAAAACAAACGTCGGTGAATTGCATGTCGAGGGAGGTGAAGAATCGATTCAAGGTAATTCCTTTCTCGTGCGCGTGGACTATATCCCCATTATTGTCGTGTAGGTGGACAGAGGGATCAAGTCGCTGATCTTCATTAGATTGATACTTTTTCTGTGAGAGGTCAACGAGATTTCCCTCAAGATATATTTTTATATCCGCGTGCTCGTGAAATTCTTTGTGGTCAGGGGACGTTCCAAAGAAGTAATACCCTCCTCCTAGAGCAAGAAGGATAACAAAGAATATGGTTGCTTTTGTTTTCATAGGTAAAAGTATACTACGAAAAGAAAAATTCCCCCTGAGGGGAATTTATTTTGTGGGCGATGAGGGACTCGAACCCCCGACCTTTTCGGTGTAAACGAACTGCTCTAGCCAACTGAGCTAATCGCCCT